>JALTMP010000294.1 GCA_027001645.1 Candidatus Heimdallarchaeota archaeon | reverse complement strand
CTCCACATCTGACACATTTGTACGTGGTCATCCTATGCATTCTTCTTTTTTCACCTTATAAGGTTGACTTTTGTCTCTGTTAGGCGTATTGCTGGAGTGCCTGGGCAAGCTAGGCTTCTGAAATCGCTCCCTGAATTGAATGGTAAGCATGGCAAGTGATGAATTGCTATGTTTGAGAATCAATCAATATAATAATGATACTTTTTCATTCTTTTTTGTGGCTACCCGAGAAGAAGGAATGATTGATATCAGCTCGAAGCCGGTGCTCTATAGACGAGCAGTTGCTACTGGCAAGATTAGACTGGGACCCGACAGTATTTCCTCAATAGTTGAAGGGACAAATCCAAAGGGCGATGTTCTAGAAAACGCTAAGCTTTCTGCTATTCAAGCTGTTAAGAAGACGTCTGATCTTATTTTCATGTGTCATCCTATCCCGATAGAAGCCGTCAAAGTTCGTTTTGAGATAGATGAGAATAGCGGAGTAGTTACCGCAATAGTTGAAGTGTTCGCCTCATCAAAAACAGGTGTGGAAATGGAAGCGCTGACTGGTGTTACGACTGCGCTCTTGACGCTGTGGGATGTATGCAAAAGATTTGAAAAGGACAGCACAGGTAATTACCCTCATACTGAGATTTTTGAAGTAAGGGTCTTGGAAAAGGAAAAGCGAGGGATTGAATAGTGCCATGGGGAAACAAATCTCACGATCCTATTCCTCCAACGGGAACTGCCCGCCTTATAGTTGTTTCAGATACCCTTAGTTCTGCTTCTTCTGAACAACGAGTGTTGCTTGACAAGACATGGCCTTTAGTCAAAAGCCTCTTGAATGAGATGGGGATGCGCGAAGCGAAAGTTGAGTATGTTGCAGATGAGGTCATGGGAATAAGATCCAAAGTCCTCCAAGCCTTTCAAGATGACGTATCGTTCCTCATAATCTCAGGAGGGACTGGCTTCTCCCCCCGCGATCTTACGCCAGAAGCAGTTAAGCCACTTATTGATCGAGAACTAGAAGGCTTTGGCGAGGAATTTAGGCGTCGGAGTGTCGACACCATTGGCTCCAAGGGCCTTATTTCTCGGGCGTTTGCTGGCTTTATGGGTTCGATGTTTTTGGTGGCTTTGCCTGGTAATCCTAAAGCAGTGCAGTTAGGATTGGAAATAATTCTTCCCGTGCTCGGGCACTTACTTAAACTAGCGAGGAATCAAAATGAAAAGCAAAACGAAAATACCTAAGGATGAAGTAGTCTTTGGCGGTATTGGAGCTAAAGGCGACCTTGCCTTCTCGGAATTATACGACCGTGCTCTTGAAATCGCTCCTCCAAATACTGGTGATTTGATTACTTTCACTGGAATTGTTAGAAACACTAGCTCTGAGGATTCAAAAACCGTAACGCACTTGGTGGTTGAGGCTTGGGATGAGGGCGGTTTTATCATGGAAAACATAGCACGACGGATTTTCGAAAAGTATTCCTTAACTTTGTGCTATATCTATCACCTTACCGGAACCTTGAAAATTGGTGAACCGATCGTTTATGTCATTCTAGGCTCCGAGCATCGCAAGGAAGGATTTGAGGCCCTTGGCGAGATTATTCTACTATACAAAAAAGAGGCACCGGTTTGGAAAAAAGAAGTTTATTCTGATGGGAGTGAAAAATGGATTTCCACAGCAACGCCTTCTAAGTCTTAGCAAGGTCTCGTGAATACCTCTGTGCGCGATTTGGTGCTGAATGTAAGCAAACTATTAAATTTCTAATTACAACAAGATACTTGCTAAGAATGAAGTTCACAAACCTAGTAGATCGATTTGACAGGCCTATACGTAGTCTCCGCATAAGTATAACTGACCGGTGTAATTTTCGATGTAAATATTGCATGCCCGAAGAAATAATGAACTTCATGGCTAAGGATCGATTGCTTACTTTTGAGGAAATTACAAGGCTGGCTACCATTTTTGCAAAGATGGGAGTTGAGAAAATCAGGTTTACTGGGGGAGAACCTACTGTTCGGGCTGATTTTCCTCGACTCGTCCAAATGGTGAGAGACGCAACAAAACTAAAGAATCTTGCAATCACAACAAATGGTGCGCGATTAGAAGAACTAGCTATTCCTCTGAAAGAAAGTGGGATTAGGAAAATTAACATCAGTCTGGATACGCTGAAGGAGGAAAAATTCAATGCTATTACTCAACGAACGGCGTTTAGGAAGGTGATGGCCGGTATTGATGCTGCCCTAAGCGCTGAGTTCGATGAAGTCAAAATAAACACTGTAGCGATAAGATCGTTTAACCTAGATGAAGTAATAGATCTCGTCGAATTTGGGATTAAGAAAGGCGTTACCGTGCGATTCATAGAACTTATGCCCTTCTATAATAACCAGTGGGAACGAGAAAACGTTGTTCCGATGGACGAGATTCTTAGCATTTTGGAAACAAAATATGACCTTGCACCTCAGCAAAGGGATTCTGCAAGTCAGACCTCTCTCGAATTCATCATCGATGGAGATCCTCAGAAAAAGGTAGGCTTCATTGCGAGTGTCACTCGAAGTTTTTGTCAGTGGTGTGATAGAGTTCGGATTACTGCTGACGGAAAAATCCGTCCCTGTTTGCACTCTTCGTACGAAGTGGACTTGCTTGGCTTACTACGAGATGAACACAAAACTGACGCTGATATCGCGGGTGCTATTCAGAACGCGGTATGGAATAAATCTGAGGGACACGAGGATTTTCTATCTGAGGATTTTGCGTTACCTATTAAAGATAGACCCATGATGCGGATTGGAGGGTAAAAATCGCTACCTCCTAGTTTTTGCAAATGTTTTGTGATTTTATTTTTACCTGCTGGCTTTTTTTCACCAGAAGGAAGGCTAGCTTTTTCAATAACAGCTTTTTCTTTTTCAATAGTTAGAGGTGATTGAATGAAGCTTCCTATTGATCAAATGTGTGCCACTACCGGGACGTTATGTGCTAAATGCCAGCGAGCTGTTAGAGAGGGAAAAGTGACGAAGCTCGAAATCGATTTGTCCAAACTCATTGTTCGGACCGTTGGCAAGAACCGGAAATACAAGGACATTAGTTTGAAACGAGCAATTCGCCTTAAAGCAGCTGTTCTGCTTATTGTTGGGAAGAATCAAAAAGACTTGTGGAAAGATCCTAATGTCGGGCTCTTAAACGCAATTAGTGATAAGTTCGGAACAGATGTTGTAATCTTGGAAGAAACCAAGAATCCTAGGCATCTCGTTGAGATGCTCATTGCCCCCGCCACACCCAAAGAAATCACAAAAGTATTCATTCCTCCTTTTGGCGAAGAGGAATACGTCATTAAGATTCCAAAAGAACAAGAAACGCTTCTGAGATTCACGCCCGAGGAGCTTGCAGAGATCTTAAAGAGTGTGACAGGAGCTTCTGCTTATGTTTCTTTTGAGTAGCCTTTCTATGGTCTCGTAAAATTACGAAGAGGATTTCCTTTTTTCGTGTCTACGTGCAATTTACTCTTTCTAAATAGATTGGCCAATTTTCTGTTGCCATTCAATGATGTAATCTCTTAATGTTGCGAATGCTTCCTTGATATTCATGCCTGTTTTTGCACTGGTTTCGATATAACCGATCTGAAACTCTCCACTAAATCTAGATCGGAGTTTTTCCACGTAGTTCATTGCTTGTTCTTTCGAAACCGATTTCCCTTCTTCGTACAAATCCATTTTATTTGCAACAATTATCATTGGCACGCCTTCAGTTCGGGTATTTCTTACCAATTCTTCAATCCAGAAATCCAAATTTTCAAGTGTTTCTGGCCTTGTAACATCAAATACTACTAGGGCACCAAACGCTCCTTGATAAAATAATGGCCTAACATTAGTGAATTTTGGCTGTCCTGCCAAATCCCAAATTGCATACTTGTAGAGGGTTTCCCCTACTTTTTCACTAAAATAGGCAAAATCAGCGCCTACAGTATTCAAATACTCAGACCGGAATCCTTGCCCCATGTACTTCTTGCGAATGCTGGTTTTTCCAACAGCTCCGTCTCCTATAAGAACGATTTTGAAGACGAATGTCCGTTCTATCTCATTGCTCATTGTTTCACCTAGTGTTTCTTCTCGGGGGCTGATCACGATCGCGATCTAGAGTTAATTTACGTTAGAGCATCTTACTTTTTAATTCTTTTTTGTAGCCCATTAGCAGAATGGTCATCTGACTTTATTAAAGGATAGACAAAGTCGCTAATCTTTAGGCTTGTTATTTATTTCTGGATAAAAAGCCTTTTTGTTGTTTTCCTATTGAACTAGTCAGTTAGATCTGATGCGATTTCTGTTCTTAATCCGGAGGTTGCTGAGACGGCTCCATTTTGCATGATTTCCCTGAGAACACTCGTTGCGTACTGTCCCTTCAGAAGATCAAATCTGACTACGTAGCTATTTTCGCTGATGATCTTGGCGTCGGTCCTGGCCGGGTCAATGAACAGTTCCCGGAAAATTCTTCGGATTTTCATTTTTAATTCATGGGGTGGTTTGAGATCTGAAAAGGTCATGCCCTCTTTAGCTAGAAGCTGTTCATAGATTTCTGCGGCTTCTCCTTTGATCGAACGTTCTCCTCCCGGAATCGGTGCAACAACCATATTTGATCTTGCTCCAATGATTTCTCCCGAAATTGGTGTGAATGGGTCACTTTCTAATCTTATGGACAAATATTGATTAAAGAGATAAGACTGAAAAGCGTACACTTGCAGGTAAAGCAATCGATGAGGTAATTCTTTCAAAGCATTTTGATAATCCTCTGGATGTTTACTGAGATACTTGAGCACTTGTTTTTCAAGAAATAAGCGGCGGGGGAATTCTTCTGCCATTTTCCTTAGCGTCTCCACATCATCCAGATCTATCTGCCTCCTAAACTGTTTGAGCTCTTGAGGTTCTGTTCCTGATGTGTCGCAAAGAAATAGTCGAACTGCTTCGGCATACTCCCCCAAGAGGAGATGCTTTCCGATAAGATGGGAAATTGGTCTCCGCTCTCCGAATCTTTGAATGCCGTAGTAGTTAGGCTTTGGTTTGCTGAGGATTTCCCCTAAATTTTCAGGGAGGTATTCTGCTTGGCGCACAGTTATTGTAAATCTATTCCCGTGGAGGTCACCAATATAGACATTATCCAATTTTTTTTGAAATCCAAATAATAGGATTGTATTTCCCAAAAGAGAAATGGGTTCTTTTGGTAATGGATCATTCGGAATCCATATACTGATTCTCTGCGAAGTTATCGCAACTGTGTCTTTGATCCCTGCTGCCCCAATGTCCTCCTGGGTGATTTTGAAATATTTTCTGAGTGCTCGTTCAGCAGTGAAATGGTCAACTAGTCGCTTTTTCATGATGCAATGAACATATAAGCCCGGGCGTCCAGGAAGTTCGATTTCATTAGGCTCCAACGGGCAAACAATCCCTGGCTCTATTATCTCCTGCACGACGAAGTCTTCCGGAGATGACCTAAGGATACCACCAGTTCCTCTTTCGTGATTCCAATAATATTTCATCCCTACTTTCTGTTCTAATGGGGTGGCTAGTTTCATCTGTATGTCCTCTGACGGTTTTCAACGGCGTGGTGTATTATTTTTGGACTAATCTCTCTTTATGATGTGCCGTAAGATTACATGTGTAACGGTTCTTTCAACCCCGTTAATTCTGCGTATTCTGGAAATAATTGGTTGCATTTTTTCAGGTGCATCTGTTGTGAATCTAATTACAATATCAGTTTCACCTGTTACCTCCCACCCTTCTCTTATTTCTTTAATATCCATGATTTCTTGGATTACTTCATCGGGAACTACGCCTTCCTTTAGATACACAAAGATTAGAGCATTTATTCCTTGGACTCCCTGATCGACCTCAATGGTATATTTCTTGATTATTCCCAATGCCTCTAGTCTTTTGATGCGTTTTCTAATTGCTCCCTCGGTCAGTCCTAGCTCTGCAGCAATTTCTGTGTTTCTTCTCCGAGCGTTTTGGCGTAAGATTTCTAGGATTTTTCGATCAACATGGTCTAGGTCTATTGGCTCCGAATTCATCTTATTCAACTCGATCTAGTACGTGAGATTTCTTTAACAATTCGTTCTAGCTCTTTTTCCCCCCAAGTACCGGCGGTTGGGACGCTACCAAATATCCTATTGATTATTTGCTCGATTGTTTTTCGATCCGCAAAAAAGTGATTGAGTTCAATGGGGTAGAATAGTGCAATCATGAGGTAGGTATTCCCGAGCATTCGTGGATCCTTAAAGTTAGGATTTCTTGCAAGGGTTCCGTAAACTATTGCGTTCCAATCCTTAGTTCCTGATACGGGGAAGGGGCCGTAAACTCCTGTCGTGTATGTGTCTCCTTGACCCATTATTGAAAAGTAGAACATGCCCGACTTGAATAACGTGTCATAGGGCAAAAGTTCTTGATTCAAGGCATGAATGATTTCTGGACCCATTTCAGTGAGTTCAAAAGCCGCAACAAGAATGCGTTTTTCATCGAGATTCCTCTCCATTAATGAATTGCCAAATTTGGAGGCTACCTGCTTTGCTCGGCTTGTCCATTTTTCAGCATCTAGTCCCTCAGCCTGTAGTAATATTCTGATGAATATACGTTCTTCTTCGCTCTGCTTGAATGATAACGTTTGCACAGCATCGCGAATTAAGCCAATCGTGAGTTCTTTTCCAATGTATTCAGACAGCGCCAAGATTAGTCCTTTTAATTCTCCTTTTCTCGCTCCTTCAAAGAGGTTTATTTTGTTGTTACTTACAATGGATACATATCTGCCATCAGATATGCTGAAGTTTTGGATAATTCCTTTGCGTTTAAGCGATTCCAAATATTGCGCCAACCCTCGTACAACTCGGGGCTTAAAATCACCGGCAGAGTGATTAATGATCTCGGTAAAGAAATTCTGTAAACTCTCGCTTTCATCTGTTTTTCTGGACTGTTGTGTCCCTAGTACAGTTATTTCTTCGCGAACTCTATCGATGAGGAGTTTTACGTTCTCTTTCTTAATTGGCTTCGGGAGGAATTCTCTCGCACCATTTCTTAAGGCGTTGAGGATGATCTTGTCCTCTCCAAGACCTGATAGAATGACGATTCTTGAGCTGGGCACAAATGATTGGATGAATTTCATAATCTCAAAGCCATCTCGATCGGGCAGGACCAGATCGAGGAACACCAGATCAGGAATGAATCCCCCTTGCAGAATCTTGAGCACTTCGTCTCCGGATCCCGCCAGTTGAACGTCACTGATTTCGGCTTCTTTGAGGTATGAAATTAAAACGCTACGAATGAATGTTGAGTCATCAACCACAAGTACTTTAAGGCTGGGGGATCGATCAGGCATGCTCGGCACCTTTAACGTGGCACGTATAGACTAGGGGTGTCTATTCCGACTCGTTGAATATTAATTAAAAAGTATATCATTTCTTGCCTTGTCGATAACTAATTGATACGAAGAATATTGATCAAAGCTCTCTTGTTTCAAGATTTTAGAGCGTTTCTCTGAAACACATGAAAAAACATTGTCGTTATTCATGCCTTTCTTGGATGATTAGGCGTGTTACGTAACAAATTCAGTAACCCGCATATCCTGATCGCTTAAGGCGTATCCCCCGATATAATATGTGGCTGGTGATTTCCTCATCTCAATCATGATTTTTACTCCTACCACCTCTAAGACTCCACTGATTATGTCATGGAGTGTTTTTGCATCTCTGTTTGAAATGACTTCCAATTCCATTCCATTGTTGAGATTCGCATTTTGGTTTTTTGTTAAATCCGGATTAAGGGTTACGAATTGTACGTGTTCTCGCAATTCTTTGAGCACCATGAACGCCCGAATGTTTTTCAGCTCATATGATTCCTCAAACATGACGTGGATCCTGTATTTTCTTGCTACTTTTCCCCCAATTCTTTGTAGGAATCTAACGCCTGCAAGGATTTCTACTGCCTCATCGTTTTCTTCCAATTTTTTTTGTCTTATGTTCTCGAGAAGTGAATTCAGATAGATCAATACTTCATTTAACAATCCATGAAAAGCTGGCAGATAGTGAATCGATGAAGGCTGGGCTGTTAGTTGCTCAAGCGCCTTCATTAGGTCACTGGTTTTTGAAAGTCCGACCATAGCGGAAGAGCTAGCGAGTGTATGTGCTGCTCTGAATATTTCTTGCACATTTGAGGCTATGTCAGTAGACCCAAGAACAAGATTTCTGTATGCTGTATAAATGAGACTCTGAGCGTTTGACAGTTCCTCGCTGAAAGCGTCAAAGGTTTCTTGCATGAGGAAAATTCACCGACCAAATGTTACTAAGCACCCTTTAAAGCTTTAGCCCAATGACATGGACATCAAAGAACCCATCAATGCTTTCCAACCTTTGACTGGCGAGTCATCTTCCTCTTGTTTTTCTCATCTGGGGTAACTCTTGAAGTTTTCTTTCCTTCTCTGGGTCTTAGGGCAATTCGAGAGCTGACTCTTGGTTTTCAAAGCGTCTATGCTTACTTATTTTGGCGCGGGATTTTTCTAGCATTTCAGTCTTTTGCCAAGATCATATTTCCATAGAAATGATCAAGTGCGAGAAAAAGATGTGGTTTCTATTTCGGTTTTAAATAGATGGTCGCAAGTACATAAATATTCGAATGCCTATACAATAGATAAGTTCTGGTTCCAATCCTTTGTGAATCGAATAACAAAGAGAAATGTGAGATGGAAATGAGCACACCAAGCGAGGAAATTCAGGAAAAAATTATTTCCTTAGTAAAACAAGAATTTAGCTTAAATGAAAATCCGGTAGCAGTCGAATATGTCCAAGAAATGGACATGCTTGCTATTCAATTTAGCAACGACGAAGCCGACTCCACAGAAGACGCAGCAATTGGGGATTATCCCATCATCATAGAAAAGAAAGGGGATAAAATCGTAAGCGTTGATTTTATGGGTGTGAGCTCCTTTAAGTAGAGCCCTTTCTTACGAAGCCTTTTTATTGCTATTCACACTCGTCGTGTTATTGGTTTTGCTTAATCCATTCCCAGAGTTCTTCGATTTTCTGGTTTAATTTTTCTGGGTCGGGAAGAATTACATCTAAATTTCCATAGAGCGGGTGTTGCTTTCGCATGGGATCTGCTGTCTTTGTGAATACTTGTGATCGAGAACGTATTTGATTGGAAACACTTACAGTAAATACGTAGAGTAACCTTTCTTCGACTAATTCTACCCACTTCTCAATCTCTGGAACTTTTTCGCGAAATCTATCCGGCTCAGTTCTAGCGACTCGGTACGCATGATAAATGACCGAAACGGGGATTTTCTCTATGTCTTCAGGGTGCTGAATGGTGCTGAGGGTTGAATCATTTTCTTCCTTGAGGGTTCTAAGGATTCTTTGAAGTGGTCGCAGAATTTCAGGAGGTCTTGTGATATGCCTTAACAGCTCTGCTGATACGGGAGAAAGGCCAAAAAGTATGCGGAGTAACTCCTTCTTAGAGATGGTGTAGTCTCTATTTTTGCAAGTTATCATCGCTGGAATCTGATACTCGATGGTTTTCTGAGGTGTTGCTCGAAGGATGAGAGGTAAGTGGAAGTTTTTGGTCAGAAACATGATACCTAATTCTGCGTCTACGTTGGCGGGGCCAAAACACTCCTCCTTGATCATTTTCCGCAGAATTGCAATGTTTCTTTCTCCTATGATGCTTATCATCTCTTTTTGTGCATGCGAATATTGTCTGATTAGCTTTCTTAGTCTGGCGAGGAGAGAAGAGTCAATGCCATAACGATACGCAAAATCGAGAGTTGCTACAAAGTCTTTCAACATTTCTTGATTGTTGAAGGAGTAGACAGATACTGCTTCAGAAAAGTCCAGTAGATCATTGATGGCTTGTTCTCCTATTCCTTCTGGTAACGTGTGCGCAAATTGTTTTAGTAAGTCGAGCAGCTTTTCTCTCTGATCTGCTTTGATTAGCGTTTCAATAATCTGGCTCGGTTGGTCTACTTCCGGGAATCCGAGAGCATTTGCTCCGACTAGATCTAGGAGGAGTTGAATTGCACGATAAACATTTCCTTGGGGGTTTTCAACCCTCTCTTTAAAATGGTTATACACCACTTTCATTACCGCTTCTTTGCTACCCATGAATAGTTCGATTAATGCTTCCTCTTTGACCAATTCTGGGGAAATTGCGATTACGTTTACTCTTTGTGGATCTGGCTCAATAACATGAGACGAATCTTTGCGCTGATAAGAGATTCTCCCCGTGCCGTAAATGACAAACAATTCTTCTTCGTCGCCGAACTCGTTTGAAACAATTGAGACACCATATTCATGATAATTAATGAATGCCGTGTTCACCTTGAAGTTTTTGAAAAGCTCACAAGAGAGAGGATAGTCGAAGATTTTAGAAATTTCAACGTGGATTGCTTGAGAAGGAAAAGGAACGTTTTCAAATCTTACCAATGAAAGTTGAGAATAAACTCTACCTTCAGAATCTTTTGAAGCTCTGGCGACAAAAGATGGAGGTGTCTCTTCTTTAATTGGATCTGGTAATTCAGGGATCTGAATCATATGGCCGTGGTTTGCCGCGATCTGATTCTTGGATTTTTGCGGATTGACATTGTGAGATTCTGGTCTCCGTCCTTCCTCCTTATCTTTTTTCCAGCGTACTAATTCCTTTGAAATGGCTCTTTTCGCTATTCTGGAAAGTTTTCCATCATTGTTGAATGGCTTATCTATGGAGAGGAGAATTTTCTCCGTGATTGAGAGTAGTTCTTTTTCATTTTCTAGGATTTCATCTTCGCTGATGGAAAGACTAAACTCGTTCACCACTTCTAATATGTTCTTATAATTAACAGTGAAATGGTCCTTGCCGATTTCTTCCGTTTCGAACGATACAGCGTATCTCTGTTCTTTTCTTTTTTCCGTAAGTTTTCCCTCGCCCCTTAATTGTTCATATGCACGGACAGCTGCTCTATTGAACATGATCCCTGATCTTTTTCCTGATTCTCTGAGTGCAAGGTTGAGTATTTTGATGACTTGCTCATCTGATAAGTCGGGGTCTGTCCGCTGTCTTACATCCTCAATTACACTACGGGGCCATTCTTCTTCCATTCAACTATTTGACTCTCGGCACTCTATTAAAGAATTCTAATTGTTTCGTTCGCTTCATTATTAGAAATAAAATTAAGAGCGTTATCTCGGTTAAATGGAAAGAATTTTCACAAATTTCTAATAATAAAAAGTTGGTGTTTATTTTGAATGCCATGAGAGAGGGGCTGGATGGCTTAGATGTGTTTGCCTCATTCAAGAATAGCTTGGAGCTCATCCTAAAGGCAAATCGAGTTCGAAGGATTCCTATTCAGCTAAAGAAAGCTGAGAATGTTGAAGAGCTTTCTCAAGCAGTCAGCGAACACTTGAAGCGTTCTCGGCGGCCTAGTCGGCCATGGCGATTTATTCACTCGTATCTTTTACTTCTTCAGTTTCGCTGGTCTGATCTATTGGGTATTGTATCTAATCATTTGAATGTTGAAGTGGGGTGTGTTTTTTCCTCTTACAAAATGCTTCAAGGAGCTTATCCCGTAGCGGAACAGATTCTTGCCTCATTATCCGCAGATTCTCCTTTTTTTACGCTCCTTAGAGACATGTTGCTTGGCATTGCGAAGGCCAAGAATAATTATCTGATTGAGTCGAAGCTTCTTCTAGACAGAATTGATGAAGATTTGACAGATCTTTCAAGAATAGTCTCTAAGGAACTTTATCTCTGGACCGCTTCGTTTCGCATCTATCTCGAAGCATTAGTTAATTCCAAGGAAGGTTTCGCAAGAAGAAGCATCGAAGAATACAATTTGGCTTTGATCAACGCTCTAAAAAGTGGAAACCTCCTAGTGGCCTTTTTTTGTGCCCTCGATCTTTTCGATATGTATTCGAAAGCCAAAAACGTCACAAGAATGATAAGTCTACAAGAGCTTCTTAGTTCATTTCATCTGAGTCAATGGTCCTCTCTGTTTGATATTGCTGATCTTGTTATGAGAAGTCGTATCGAGTATTTTCGTGGTAATCTTGAACAAGCATTGGCCCTAGCACTAGATTTTGTTCGACTAGTTGAGTCCCAGGCATTTCATGGTTTAGTCGTTGCTGGTCGCTTAATGCTTGCTGAAATCCTGATCACAATGAGGAGGCCACGAGAAGAATGTATTAAGGCTCTAGATGGAGTAGTTGAGGAAATCCGCACATCTGGAATTGAGAATTCATTTGCGTATCTGGACGCTATTGATTTGTATTCTCTTCTTGGAGAAACCGAGAAGGCTACAGACTTGCTAAATATATTGGAGAATTCCTTTAGACAAGCCGAAATCCCAGACATAAGGCTCTTGGAGTCAAAGGGACTTCTTGAAATGGCTAAGGGCAATCTCGACAGCGCTCAATTTCATTTTAACAAAGTTATAACAATCGCATCTACTGGCGAAGAGAATGATCTCGGATTTCGTTCTTTTTCCCTTCTCTTGATAATCTA
>JALTMP010000293.1 GCA_027001645.1 Candidatus Heimdallarchaeota archaeon | reverse complement strand
GCCGGTAAGAAGGTCCTCCTCCAAGGTCAGTATCACTGGTACGAAGTGGATATAGAAACTTCACAAGCTAGAATTCATGAAGATGTTGAGGAGTTGTGCATTGTTCTAAGGTCATCGCTAGATGCCCAGGCCGTTCTACGCGATCCAGAAATCGAGCGATTATCTGGATTGAAAGCCCTAGTTCTTGACGAGGTTTCTGCTCTCGTGTTGCCAACAATCATCACCCTCGCTTTTGATGACGAGGTTACTGACGCAGTCCTCCTCGCTCAGATCATCAAATGAACACCAATCAATACGTATCAGTGTTTAAATCCCCTTATTTTAGAAAAGACTAGGGCAATTCCGTGTTCGTTTGCTGCTTGGATCGACTCGGGATCTCGAATACTTCCTCCGGGTGCTAGAATTGCAGTAATACCATGTTCAGAAGCATAATCCACAGAATCGCGGAACGGGAAAAACGCGTCAGAGGCAAGGACTGCTCCCTTGGCACGTTCACCAGCCTTGTTAACAGATTGCCTAACTGCATCGATTCTAGAAGTTGCACCACCTGTTATTCCATAAACCTCAGTCCCTTTAGATACCACGGCAGCGTTTGATTTTACCCAGCGACAAATCTTCCAGGCAAATAATAAGTCGTTTAACTCTTCCTCCGTAGGAGGTCTCTCTGAAACAAAAGAAAGATTCTCACGGGACAGTTCAGGAGTGTTAGTTCTCTGGACAATAAATCCATTAGGAATCATGGAAATTTCAAATGCGGGGAGCTCAAATGAAGTCTCGGCCAACTGTAAGAGCATGAGTTTCTTTTTCTTGGACAAGAGATTGAATGCTTCGGCGTCATAGCCTGGTGCAAGGATTCCATCTACAAACATAGCGTGGAGTTTTTCAGCTAAGGGAAGGGAAATTGGTCGATTGAAAACCATGATGCTTCCAAATGCAGACAATTGATCAGTATCGAATGCGTGGGAAAAAGCATCTTCAATAGATGAAGCAACACCAAAACCACATGGATTCGTATGCTTCATAATCGCGCATGCAGGTTCTTCAAACTGTGAAACCAATCTCAAACCTTGAGTTAGATCCAAAAGATTGTTGTAAGAGACTGGCTTCCCATGCAACTGCACAAAAAATGGCTTCGAGTTAGGAAATAAGTAGAGCCCAGAATCTTGGTGGGGGTTTTCTCCATACCGAAGTCTGGAGTGAAATAGTGAAGGGAGAGGAAACATTTCTGGAAATTCTAGTTTCGCATTATTTGCAAGGTCTTCAAGGATCATTGCATCAGTCCGATTAACATACGCAAAGGCCTTCACAGCTTGTCTCAAACGGTATTCATAGGCTAGTTCACCTTGTTCAAGTCTCTCCAGAAATTCGAGATAGTCATTTGGGGAAGATAGTACAACGACATTTTCGAAATTCTTTGCAGCTGATCTGAGCAAAGTTGTTCCTCCAATGTCAATATATTCCACTTGTTGCGATAGCTCTTCCTTGCGACGTTCCGAATATGGGTAGAGATTGCAGACGACTACTTCAATCCGCCCTATGGGAAGGCCATCCCATTCTTCGATTTCCTCAACATCGTTAGCCAAAATTCGTTCCAAGATTCTATGGTGAAGGGTTTTCACTCTTCCCGACGCAAGGCTCGAAAATCCGGTAACTTGTTTTAAGGACAAGATAGGAATTCCCTGCTCTTCAAGAAAACGAGAAGTTCCCACAGAACCAAGAAGAGAAAAACCTTTATCCACAAGCTTTCTGGCAAGTTCAGAGATGCCAGTTTTGTCCCATACACTTAGTAGAGCATAATGCTGGTATTGGTTCACGGCAATCCGCCGTGTGCCCACTAAAAAACTAGAGGTTAAGTTTTTTTCCTTGCTAGAAATGCATACAAGAAAAGCAATGGGTTGGGAGAAACGGGGTGCACATCAGCAAATCGCCAATTATCTTCCGATCTATAGGTCTTGATGGATTAGTTCAATTGGATCCTCGGAACTGACACTAGCAACTATTTCGCCTGGGCTTCTTGATTTGTGCTCCCTTATTGTTGCGATCATGATTGTAGCAGTGAGATAGAGAGTTGCTGTAATTAAGAACGCGATCCAATATCCGTAACGATCTATGAGCATGCCTCCAATAAGCTGTCCAACCCCGAAAAGTAATGACCATCCAATATTTGAGAGAAGGCTAACAGTTGAGCGCCTAATTCGAGGTGTATTATCCATTAGCAGAGCCTGACTCAGAGGACCTACAGCGTTCATTGAAGCATTTCTTGCTAGAAGGGCAATGATCGCAATATATAATGGGGGATAAGTTGCCAATGCATAGAGAAGAATGACTGCAATTCCTTGCGAAATGACGATCATTTTTACCCTTCCATACTTAGTACCTAAATCAGCGAGCCATTTACCCAGAAATCCGGTGAGAACCATCATTAGAGCGAAGATCAAACTAAGATCATCTAGTTTGATTTTGTATTCTTCGTAAAAGAAGAATTGGAGAAATGGAATGCTTAAACCAGCACCAAATCCGATGAGGTAACCTGAAAAAAGCATGATACCAACAGCATAAAGACCGGATTTTGTAAAGCCACCTACTGCTTTTTCGTCTTCTTGTTCACCTAACACAATGTCCTTTTCAGCTGGCAAAACATGCTTGTCATTTATCAAGAGAAAGAATATTCCACCAATAATAGCTAATCCAAGACTTACTTTCATTGCAAGGCGAAGCACTTCTGGATTAGGGTCTTGCCCGTATCTGCTAAAAAGAAAATATCCAACGATATTCCCACCCGCAAGAAAAATATTACTCACTGCAAAAAGCCACCCATACACCCAGTTTCTTAGATTAGGTGGTGTGGAATCCGCAACCAAAGCATTCTGGGATGGTCCTCCAATACCCCATGAGAGAGACATCACTGACTGAGCGAACAGTACATCGGCGACGCTGTCTGCTTTTGTATACTGGTAAAAGGAGAAAACAGAGATGAAATAGCTAATGTAAATCATCACATCTCTTCGATAATGATCAGAAATGTATGCCCCTGCTAGCGATGAAATCAACGTAACAATTGCAACAATCCCACCGACTCTACCCAGTTGTGTGTTCTTGTCCGCATCGGCAAACGCGTAAATCATGAAGGTTGAAGTAAACCAACTTAGGCCAAAAGCGATTGAATTAAACGGCGAAGATAAGAGGAAGCCGAGTACGTTTCTATTGAGGAGAGCCGCCTTCTTGTTGAGGTTTTCCACGTTTGTCGCTCCCTTGATATAATATTAAGTATTTGCTTAGTATTAGAGAAAAATGTACTTTTCGAAAAAGATAGAATCGTTGAGATGTCATTCTGCACCAAAAGAGAAACAAA
>JALTMP010000292.1 GCA_027001645.1 Candidatus Heimdallarchaeota archaeon | reverse complement strand
GTAATAAGATACTTGTGCTCCCAATCCTGGAAAGGCGAGAGGGAGGGATGTATATCCCATTTCTTCCAAAATTTTAGAAATGTTCTTGGGATCATGGCTCTTTGGGAAACAAGCAATAACGGCACCACCCCTTCCAGATCCATTAATCTTGGCACCAGTAGAGCCGATAGATGCTAAATCCGTAATTGTCTGAGAGACGTCCTTGTTGCGAATCTGAAAATGGTTGAAAATAATATCTTGCTGGGAATAAAAGAGCTGGCCGAGGAGAACGGAACTTATCACTCCATCGTTAGAAACAAGATTCGTAACTAGATAACGAGTTAAATCTCTCATTTTCAGCACCCCAGAAATGATACGTTCGACATCAGCTTCTAAACCCAAGGCATTAATCTCCTCTACTGTTGTTTTTTGTAGATCGAATTCGGGAAAGACTTCCTTAACGACATAAATAGCGATTTCAATTTGTGAACGAAGAGACTTCAAGTCTGAAACAGTATCATCCTTGATCGACCCAGAGTTTACAACCAATAGATTTCCGATTAAATGAAAGGGAAGTGACCCAACCCGAATATGCGGAGAAAATTCGAGATAGTTTACACCACCATATGCCGCCGCCAAATGATCTTGCATACCTCCTGGTTCATTGAATTCAAGAACTTCTGCTTGATATGCGAGGTTAGCAATTATTCCAGGATTTAATTCTTCCTTGCCCTTTAGGTAAAGAAAAGCAACTACAAGAGCGGTAACAAATGAACTGGAAGAAGCTAGTCCGGATGCAATGGGAAAATCGGAAGTTGCAACCATTGCGGCTCCTTGGGAATGACTTGCCGAAAATACTTGCTGAACAACGTTCCAAGCAGATCGAACATAATCTCTTTCATGGAAATACGGTACCCGCATTGCATCAATTGGAATTTCAACATCTTCGCCTGTAATAGAAGAATGAAAGAGAATCCTTTGAGTGGATAAGAGCTCGACATTAAGACGCTGATAGTAGGGAAGTGCATAAGAAACGACCGGTAAGCCCACATAGTCTTGGTGTTCGCCAGACAGAACAGCTCTGCCAGGGCTTGTTACAATAAATTGCGACTTCAGACTACTCCCCCCAGCTATTGATTCCAGTCGGGTCATAGAGATCTATCACCGTTGGTGCATAATTTGTCATTAGTATCCTTCCAGGAAAGAGACAAGCTGATAATGATTTCGAACCCTTTTCCCAAAACATCTGTCTACCTTTAAATCCCATTAATTCTTCTCTTAAGTATTCTACCCAATGCCTTAAAAAAATACCACTAATTAGAGAAAACGATCCAGTATTGCAATGGCGTAGAAAATCGCATCTTGGATTTATGGTCGTGATCAGTATGAAATGTCGATCAGAAAAGTTCCAATGAAATGTCATCCTTGGCAAGGATAAAAGGCCTTGTGATTTGATTTTGTTTCTTCCAGACATCCTCATGGGTATGAACGAGATAAATTCTATTAGCACTAATCTTGCTTTGCCTTTTGCTGATTTCTTGAAAGTTGAGGTGATGGGGTATTGAGCGATCGAATGTTGTGCATTCAGTTATTACGCTATCTGCAGTGAATATATGATTCCATAAATATTCCGAGCGGGGGCCAGTGTCACCAGTATACCCCAATGTCCCGTCTCTTGTTTTAACCAAGAGCAAGCGAGCATTAGCCTCATGATCAGCAGGGAATGTTCTAAACTCAACTCCGTTGAAAAACCAAGAGTTTTCTGTTCTAAACTCAAAGTGATCTTGCCATCCTTTCTGATCCATTCCGGGGTAAACAATTCGAATTACAGCTTCCAAAGCATCCTTTCCCCCATTTGGGAGGTAGAGCGGAAGAGGGTCACTGGGAGGATTCAGATATACGAACTCTAACGCGATGAAAACCAGTCCTAGGAGATGATCTCCATGTAAGTGAGAAACATAAATCAGATCGAGATCTGCTGGTGATAGTTTATGTTTCTTGAGACGAGAGACGACGGAAGGACCAGCGTCTAGTAACAAATTCATCTTCTCATACTTGACGAGGTGAGACGAGAGATTCCTCCCAAGAGACCCAAAAGCAGCGGCTGTTCCCAGAAACAATATTGATCCAGGCATCCCTTATCACACTAGTTGGGTGTTGAAGGGTTGTTCTTTTCTTTGTGATCTAACGGATAGGGTGATTCCCGCTTAGCGAGATGAATCACCAGAGTCAATGACAATATTAGGAGAGCTTGGGAAAATATTGGAAATACGGCCTCATCATATCCTTTTGTTGCAATCGAACCGATATATGTCAATTCAAAGAAGAATCGCAAAAACATCCCACTTATGAGAAATTTGGAGCTATAGGGGGCATGATAAGCTGCCAGAGTAAAAGACATATGAGCGATTACTACAGCTAGCAAAATAAAATAATAAGAAGTAAATTGCAGTGGGGAGTCGGTTCCACCAGTGATAAGAGGCGGAAGGAGAAACCTACCTAGTATTTCTCCGGTAGTCCATCCAAGCCCGGCCTTAAGTGTCAGAAGTTGAGTAGAAGTCTGTTCCTTTGCTCCCTTAAGAATCGAACCATACCGAATCGCTTCTGCCACAAAAGAAATGGCAAGAAATGCTAGGAACGCGATTGGTCTAACTTTCTGATAGAGTTCAACAAACCCGGATAAACCCTGGATGAAGAGGAACAACGCGAGGGGTAGATAAGTGATTAGAGCAGCAGATCCCCAAAGGATGAAGCCCCAGAGAAACGCGGATTGCCTAGCTCCGATTAAGGTTTTAGTGTGCAAGCCATAAGCGTAAGCCGCGACTGAAAATAGTGAAGTAATTATTACGCCAATCATCAATGAGAGAGCAGCCATTGTGATTGGTGAAAAACTGATGGCAAAAAACATTTGCCCTTGGATTCTTCAAAATATATTGGAGTAGCAATTCTACACCCATTAGTTAAGCGTTGATTATTTTCTCGAAAGCAAATATGAATAGTTCTTTTGGACAAACTCAAATAAAAAATAGCATCTAAACTCTGAATCTCAATAGAAATGCCTACCAATGATGAAAGATTTTTTCAATACCACTCTCGAAACATACCGCTTCAAATCTTAGGAAAAGAAGCGCTAGAAGATCTCCAATACGAAAGAGTTACCATAGTCGGAGTTGGTGGTCTTGGCACAGTTGTTGCAGAGCAACTGGCTGCATGTGGTGTGGGAAAACTACGCTTAATCGATCAAGATTTTGTTGAACTTCATAACTTGCCACGACAGAAATTATTCTTTGAAAGTGACATCGGACGGCCAAAAGTCGAGGCGGCTAAGGAATTCATCCAGAAACGAAACCCATTTGTCGAAATTGAAGCAATTCATACT
>JALTMP010000291.1 GCA_027001645.1 Candidatus Heimdallarchaeota archaeon | reverse complement strand
GTAAAGATCAGATGATAGTTTGATGTCTGGAAATTCTTCTTTTGCCCATTCTTTTAGATCTTGAATTGTGTAAAAACAATTCATAGTAGCATAGATTTGTCCAAGCCAAAGATCGATCTTTTCGTCTGGGCGCAAATCCAATTGGTGAAAAAGGATCTCGTACCCCACCACTGTAAATGCAATTTGAAGGCCGACATCGTTAACATAATATCTTCTGCTTACCTCATAGCCCAGGCTTTCAAGAATATTGGCAAAAGTATCGCCATGCAATGAATTTCTTAAATTCCCAACATGTAGGGGGCTAATAGGATTAGCACTTGTGTGCTCCACAACAGCTTTTTTCCCTTCGAAGTCGTTCCACTTTCCAAAATTAGGAGAAAAAATATGCGAGAGAATCTGAAGGTGAAATTTGGCACGTGCATTCTTAAGGAAAGATTCATTCAAGAAAAGGTTAAGGTACACTTGCTTCTTACCTTTCTTCCCTTCGGAGATGGCTAGAGAAGCATTTGCGAAAAGAGGAAAACCCAAGAGAATTGTTTTCAGACGCTCCCCGACTTCTTCGGGATCATGTGACTTGGCGATTGGATTGACCATTATTGCAAAATGCCCCAATTCAGGGGACGGGGGTTTTTGAAGTCTGATTGCTTTCGGAGGCTCTAAGCCAATTTCCTCTAAGGCCTGATTAATGAAATTGAGGACTTCCCTTTCAAGTTCCATTATGATCTAACAACCTACGAAGAGGCAAAGAACTTAACTATTTTTTCTGCAACAATAGTCGAGTTCCGGATAGATGCCTCTTTAGTACTTGCACCAACATGGGGAGTTGCGAGAACAGCAGGATGGGAGATTAGCTCAGGATCAGGGTGCGGCTCTTCTTCAAAGACATCCAAGCCAACAGCTCCAACTTTTCCAGAATTTAGAGCATCAAGAAGATCTTTCTCATTGATAACTCCGCCTCTTGCAGCGTTGACTCTAATTACGCCGTCTTTCATTTGTTCGAAGCGATTCTTGTTAAGCATGTGTTTGGTTGGGGGGATCAGTGGTACATGCAATGTGATAAAATCACTTTCCCGGATCAAAGTATCCAGATCCGTGTACTCGAAGTTTGCAAGAGCTTTCAAGTCATCGCGAATGACAACATCATACCCTAAAACTCGCATTCCGAGTGCAAGGGCGTATTGGACAACCGTGCCCCCAATCGCACCAGTACCGATGACTCCAAGGGTCTTACCCCTTAGTTCTACGCCGACACATTCTTTCTTTGCCCATTTTCCTTGCTTTAGCATGTGATTTCCATGACCAATTTTCCTAGCAGCTCCAATCAGCAAAGCAAGAGTGAATTCTGCTACGCTTGGAGTAGGGCCTTCAGGGCTGTTGACAACCTCAATACCTCTTTTCTTACATTCATCTAGGTCAATGTTGTCCAATCCCACACCAGCCCTAGCAACTATTTTGAGCTTTGCAGCAGCATTAAGCAATTCTTCATTTACTTTTGTAGCACTTCGCACGACCAACCCATGAGCGTCCTTAACACGATCAAGAAGCTGACTCTTGTCTTCCAAAAGCTCTACTTCAAATCCTGCATCGTTCAGAATCTTTATGCCTTCTTTAGCCATTCCATCGGTTACTAGAATGCGTTTTCTTTCTCCATTGGACACGATTTATCCACTCCTTGGTCAAACACTTAATTGCTCGCTTAATAAAAGACATGTTATCATCTTGATTTTTTGGCAAGCACTTGAAGAGACAATTCTTTACTCGGATAAAGTAGAGTGGGGAGTAGAATATTCGAGACTTAGCGGAAAACGATCTCAGCGATACCACTTAGCTGATCTCGAATCATTTTTCTATGAGCACTCTTTGTTCCCTTTTTGTCGACCACAGCGATCTTTTCTTGGGCAAGAGTGCGCGTCCAAGCGTCTCGTATCATTTCTGGTTTTGTTCGATCCAGAGCATGTTTAGGAATAATATGGCCAAAAGCGTAATCATCTATTGAAACTAGTTTCAGAAATCTAGCACAGTAATGATTGCCTCCAAAACCAACAATCGCTTTCTTTTGGGGGATCATTCCCATAGAAAATGCTTGCGCAAGATCATAGATTGTAGCAGCAACGGTTTCGGCGGCCTTTTGATTTTCCCATTCTTCTCTTGTGCCTCCTTGTTCTACATATATTGCGGGAATTTCTGGAAGAATCGGCCCATGGTGAGTTACTTCGATTCCCACATTAAAGCCGTTAAGACGGTTGTCTTCGGCATGAAACGCAAGCCGGTCAAAGCCATATTTCAGCTCATTGGCAGGAGCTAAGCCAATTTTGTAGGGCAAACCCCCATGAGACACATCGTCTGTCCAGACACCAGGCGTATGAACTAATACTGCTTTCATTCCTGCCTGGGAAACGTGCTTGGAAGCAAAAACCAGAAGATCACCATGCAGACTTTTCACTTCAGTCGATAATATGCTTGGTTCATTGATTTGCACGATTTTGATATTATTTCGTGCATAGACGGGATTTGAGAAAAGAACTTCGTTGATCTCAGTAAATCCGAAAGAATCTCGCAAAATCTGAAACTGAAGTACACTGGCAATATCAGATTTTGAAACGACAATAATTATTCTTGGTCTTTCAGACATTTTTTCACATCCTCAACGCGAGGAACACCATTAGTTCCGCCAATGTGCTGAATTTTTAATGCAGCGGCGGCGTTTCCCAATCGAACACCGTATTCGAGATCCCCTAGCAAGAAATAGTACACACTATACGCGGCCAAGATGTCCCCTGCACCGGTGGTATCAACAGGGTTAGTTTTATGGGCAGGGATTGTTTTAGTCTTCCCGTCGGTAATAAGAAACACTCCTTCATCACCCATTGTGACTACTATTTTGGAGGGGCTAGGTAGAGCAGGCTGGTTGGGGGGAGCGACGTTGTATAAACGCCGATAAGCAAGACGATTCATAAAAACAATGTCTATTTTCTCAAGAAGTTCCCTCACTCTCGAAGTGTTTGTCTCTAATAATCTTGCACCAATATCAACGGAAATTGACGTGTTTGAAAGTGCGGTTTTCTCAAGAACGATAGCAATTGCCTCTGCTTCGGGGCTAGCGAGATGAATGTGAGAATAGCGGGAAGTATCGATCCGTTTTGCGGCACGAATGGATGCCTGATTACTAACACCAGGGATCCCTATTTTTGCACTTTCTGCATCAGGAGTAATGAGAACGATTGTCCGTCCTTGCTCTCCTTCCACTACTTCGATATTTGAAAGATCAATCCCTTTCTCTATAAGCAGTTCTTTGACGGTTTTACCGAGGTCTGAACACGAAATGGTAGAATATAGGTCGCAACGTGATGGAAATTGGAGAAATGCTGTTGCAAAATTGGTGGCGCTCCCGCCTAAGTTTCTCA
>JALTMP010000290.1 GCA_027001645.1 Candidatus Heimdallarchaeota archaeon | reverse complement strand
CTTGAGCTCTCAGTTGGAATAGGTGACTTGTTAGCTCTCAGCGACATCTTGATTTCAAATCAAGGCAATATTGATGAAGCCAAGAAACAATTCGAAGAAGTGATTAGTGATGTCCTTGCCCTATTCAAGTGATGCCCCTCTCGAAGTATACGCTACTATAGAGGCTCCTCTTTTTCCAACAGAGGATCCTGACAAGTTAATTCAAGCAATGAACAACATACTGCCAGCAAAGTTTTTCAAAGATGCAAGGACAAGCGGAACGTTCATTGTAGGAATGGCTGAGGGGATCGAAAGTCTTACTACATTCAAGGAATTAGTAAAAAAATTCCAAATTGGACCCATGATAAGAAACAGATTGCTTCACAGCATTCTCGACAATATGACTACTTTATACATGAATAAGCAGGCGGCTTTTGTCGGAAAGATCGCTCTACTTGATGTGAACGAGGAACCACCCCTGGGAGTTATTTCTTTCTCAATTGTTAGCAATGATTTAGAAAGAGTAATTGACTGGATTTATCGCAGAGAATCCAAGTAATTTGAATTCACTGCTGGAATCACTAATAATTGGAATTCTTAACCATTCAATTCTCATGTTCATGACTAAGTTCCCATATTATTGAGAGAAAGAACAACACGAATCCACCACCAATCGCTAGCTTAACTGCAAGAGAGTGAATGTTTTCTCCAGATAGTTTCGAATATAACCAGCCTAAGAATAGAATAGTCCAGATCCAAAAAAAACCAGAAGTTCCGCCAATTAATACACCATAATAAAGACTAGAAGGGATGGATTGTTTCTTCTGAACGGCCTTTCGTTCAGTCATCACGTATTGAAGGGAGTTCTGAGGATTTAAGTCCTATGGGGAGATATTTTGAATTTTTGTTTTTCCTGATTCATTCAAGGTGATATTGTTAAGTATTTGATAAATTCAAGCCTTAATAATGAAACTTTCGAGAACCAGATTTGAACAATTTCTTAACATAGAAGCCGCGGGTGGAGGAGTTTTCTACAATAAGGAAAACGCAATCGCATTCATCTATGATAGTCCAGGAACTCTTCAAGTTTTCAAACAACTACTAATAAAGGAAAAATGCATGTGGCCTGAAAGGCTAACTTTTCACGAAGATCGATGCACGGATCCAAGAATCTTGCCAGATGACACGATTATTTTTTGCAAAGATCGAGGGGGGAATGAAAACTATCAAATCCACGCTATTTTACCCGATGGTAAAGAAGTCATCCTTTCTACTGATAAAAATGCAAAGCACATGCCTGGCTTTGTTGGCAAATTGCATTTTTATTTTAGTGCAAATATGGAAGACAAGACAAGATTTGATATTTTCAGATTTGAGATTCCAATTAAGACGAATTCCGAGTTCGAACTCATACAAAAAACAGAACCAGGAGTTATCGTAATCCCTAGATCAGAATCACCGAGTGGTAAGAGATTAGCTTCAGTATTTGCAAAGAGCAATATGGATTCAGACATTTACATCTATGATTTCAAGTTTAAAGAATCGGAAAATGTTTCAAAGAATGTTAAAGGGAGCAAACTAGCACGTTTTTACCCGTGGGAATTTCTTGATGAGGACAGACTTATTGTCACTTCTGATCTTGATAGGGAATTCATGAACTTGGGAATTCTAAATGTTTCGGCCAATCGGATCACGTGGTTGGAAGAGGATCATTGGGATACAACAAACGTGCTTTACCATAGAGAGACAGATCAATTAGTTTATGTGAAAAATGAGGATGGAATAACTAAAATATACTTGGTGAAGGAATTTTCAAAAAAGAATGACTTTTCCCCAGTAGAACTACCTCTTCCAGACATGGGAAACATTCTTGCTGGAGATTATCGCTCATGGACGAAGTCTATCTGTTTTTCTCATGATGGAAGTCAGCTTCTTTTTTCGTTCTCGTCGGGAAAACTAAATCCTAATTTGTGGCTTCTAAACGTTAAAGAGAAAACATTAGAAAAAGTAACTTTTGCAGGAACAGCAGGCTTGTCAGAGAAAGACTTTGTGAGCGCAGAACTACATCATTTCGAGAGTTTTGACGGACTCAAGATACCCTACTTTCTATATGTTCCCCAGGATCAACAAAACAAACCAGTTCCTTGTATATTGATGATACATGGTGGACCAGAGGCTCAAATTACTCCAAGTTTTAACAAAATCATTCAGTTCTTTGTTTCGGAGGGATATGCTGTCGCAACGCCGAACATTAGAGGCAGTGCAGGATACGGAAAGACCTACCTCTCGTTAGACGACAAAGAAAAGAGAATGGACAGTATTCGAGATATCAGAGAACTTGCAAGGCACCTCAAACAAAACGAACCAAGAATTGACGGAAAGAGGTTAGCAATTTACGGAGGCTCATATGGAGGATTTGCAGTTCTTGCTTCAATCACAGAATATCCTGACTTGTGGAAAGCAGCAGTAGACATTGTTGGCATAAGTAACTTTGTAACCTTTCTGAAGAACACAGCACCTTGGCGTAGGAGATTTAGAGAAGCAGAATATGGGAGCCTAGAAAATGACTACGAAGTATTGGTTAGCATTTCTCCCATTCACAAAGTTGACCGAATAAAAACGCCCCTACTAATCATCCAGGGAGATAACGATGAGAGAGTCCCTCTTTCAGAAGCCATACAGATCTATGAAAAGCTCTCTGAACGCAATGTTCCTGTTGAGCTTCTCCGATTCCATGACGAAGGACATGGGATTGCAAAAAGAAAAAACCAGATCGTCGCGTATCGTAAAATTATTGATTTCCTCGATAAATATGTAAAAGAAGAGTAAGGAAGCATGAATATTCTTGAACGATACTGTTCTAGAAATGCCATTTCTATTTTTTCCTACCCTCACATTCAAAAAACAAGATCACAAGAAAATCTTGATGCCAAGTGTTTGTATTAGATTATTCGCCAATCTAAGAGAGATTGTGAAAAAATCTGAAGTCGAGATCACTGTTCAAGGAAAGATATCCTTTCATGAGATTCTCAACAAGTTATTCGAGGCTTATCCAAGACTACGTCAGGACATAATGGATGGGGCAACGATAAAACAGCACTATAGATTTTTTCTGAATGGTCTACAAGTTGACCAAAGCAAAATGGACGTCTTGGAGGTCCCTCCTAATAGCACTATTGTGATACTACCACCAGCTGGAGGCGGATAAGATCCTTCAACCCTTGCTAGGAAGAATTGCTTATTAGTAACAAGACTAACTAGTATTCTGTGAAAATAGACGATAAAACAAAGCTTCTCACCATTGTCATGGGCACTGTTTTCGCAGTTCTTGCAATTGTATTCATTATAGCTGCCAGCAAAAGAGCAGAAGAAGCGGTGCCAGGAAGCGAACAACTCCTAAGACCCTTAGAATTCATCCTCTTACTCTTGATTTTTGCAATATTTAGCTTGGAA
>JALTMP010000289.1 GCA_027001645.1 Candidatus Heimdallarchaeota archaeon | reverse complement strand
GCCGCTGTCATACCCCTAGACCATGGCCGCACGGGATAAATTGATTCAGGAAAATTATATCTATCTTTCGGTAGCATCAGCCGTGGGGAGCATATTCTGTTTCTGTCATCTTTCCTTTGTTTGTTCTATTTTGAAGGACAATTGATTATATTTCCATGAATCCACCCGAATTATTTTTAAATCGAGGTCTTCATCTCTTGTTTTCACGTATCAGATCAATCTCAAGTTTTCTCAGAAAGGGTAACATCATCAGGAGTATGAGAATTACAGAAAATCCAGCAAATAAGAATGTTATGGAGAATCCATAGCTTTCAGCCATTATTCCTGCAATAACAGGTCCTGTTCCGAATCCAACAGAACCAAATAGATTAAAACCACCCATTGCAGCACCTCTTCTTTCTGAAGGGCTTAGATCTCCGGTAAGGGCAGCTGTGGTGGGCAGGAGAACTGCTGCGGATACTCCAGCAATCAGCATGGGTAATGCAAGTAATGGAGGCTGTAGAATCCCGGCAATAGAAATTGAAATGGCATATAAAATTGAGCCAGCAATCAGTGGAACAACTCTTCCATATCTGTCGCATATAATACCCCCTAAATACTGGAGAAATGCAAAGTGTTATACATACACTACGGTCATCTACTACGAATCTGAGCCGTTTGTCAATGCAAGTGTCGTTGTTTGGCTTGAAGGTAGAAACAACTGGTTCCAGATGGGTTGGACTGGCAACGAGTTCGACGATTACGTTTTCGCTCGCTTGACGAGTAATGGCTGGCATAACGTTACCGGAAAGCTTAAGACGGGGCAGGGTGTATATCTCAAATAAAAAAATAGGACGCAGAAAAGAACTGGTGGGACAATGGGTTATGTTCGGAAAGCCATATTAAAAGTTGATGAAATGCTGATGCGTTTGATGACTTTCAACTGGCGCTATCGCAGGCTTGAAGATCGACCTCAAACAAGGCTCGCGGTTTTGGCAATGGTGTTGGCGTTAATAA
Organism: Candidatus Heimdallarchaeota archaeon; assembly: GCA_027001645.1. Lineage (GTDB taxonomy): Archaea > Asgardarchaeota > Heimdallarchaeia > Heimdallarchaeales > JAJRWK01 > JAJRWK01. Next base: position 2,445 of record JALTMP010000289.1, on the reverse strand, counting down.
CCACTTATGTAGCTCTAACTTCTCCTGCATTTATTTGGCGTATTTTTGCATTTATATTCTGCCTACAAGCTTTTTACGAATGGTGCCTGTGGTATACATTGAATGTAAAGTTTAGGAAATAGTTACTCTGGCATCTTTCAAATTTATGCTTGCGGTAACGAATGACTCATCTCTTGATGTTTCAGCTATTATTTCTCTTTTTGCCAAATATCTTCGTCAAACTGTAGAAGTGGGGCAAACCATGGATAAGCGGGCATTTCAGGTAAAACAACTAAATCACTTTGTTCATCTCTAACGTGTTAGGTTAGTTCGTTCCATTCTTTCCAAAAGTCAAATAGCTCGCACACAGTAATTTTATCTTCATAATTCTACCTTCAGCATAAATTTTTTAAAATGAAGCATCTTAATACATCTAAGTTCGAGGTATCGGACTTGGAGGTATAAATGAATAAGAAAGAAAAAGCACTCAGGAAGCTCAGGAAGGAAATCAGATCTGGAATATACTCCTACTTGGTTCTAAGGATACTCGAAAATGGAGAGATGCACGGATACGCCATAAGAAAACTCTTTGAAAGTCTAACCTCTGGAAAGTTCGTTCCGAGCGAGGGTGCTCTGTACGATATTCTGAAGAGTTTGCAGAAACAGGGGTTGGTAGAGAGTTTCTGGGTTATGGATGTGAGGCCAAGAAAATGCTACAGACTTACAGAGCTGGGTAAGGAAGTTTTGGAAGAAATAAAGGGGGAAATAAACCTCCTGAAAGATTTGATTAGAAGGCTTGAGGAGGTGAGGGAATGAATGAAGTGGAGGTGATTCTTTCCATTGTCATGATATTTGTAGGAGCGCTCACTTATGCTTTAAGAAATACACCCAATCCCTACATCGGAGTCAGGATGGGATACACGTATCTTTCAAAGGAGGCTTGGAAAAAGGCGAACACTTTCGCCGGTATTTACTGCATACTAATGGGATTTGGTCTCCTCACGATATCTATAATATTTCAACCTTCTAAGCTTATCTTTCTTGCAATCCTCCTAACTTCAGTTGCAATCCTCGCAATTCAGAGCTACAGAATAGCAAAGGAGACTTATGAAAGAGAAGATCTGAAAATTCCTGCAAATACTACAAGACCGCTGGAAATGATAGACATAAAACCCTATTTGCTCGTCCAGCTAATCCCAGTTGCCTTTTACCTAATTCTCGCATTAGCGTTATGGGATAAGCTTCCAGATACGGTTGCAATACACTTCGATGCAAGCGGTAGACCCGACAACTATGCGGACAAGATCACTGGAGCTCTCATAATTCCCCTCGTTACTATGGCTATTATCCCGATACTTACCGTTCTATCATCGAGAGAACCTATGCTTATCCGTTTTCCATTCTATGGAGGTCAAAAAGTGCTCTTCAAACTTCTCGTAGGCGTACAATTTTTCATTGTAGCAGTCATGATGCTTGTACTGTTTTACAACATCGGCTTGATATTCGGAGAAGTAATTGTGTGGTTTGCGATGGGCTTTATCGTATTATTATTGATCTTAATAGCTTGGTTATGGCGTTACAAGTTGAGGTGAAAAAAATGCAGTACAAGCTTACATTCATCGAGGTAATGATAACTTCTCTTTCAAGCCCTGTAGTGCTTGCAGTCATAGCTATTGCCTGCCTAGCTACGATATACTGCTTTATAAAAGCCGAATCTATGAGAGTTAAGATTCTGCTGCTTGCAGTCTTGTTTTTTACGGTGCTTTTCATACCTCTATTGGATTTAGTCAGATTGCCCCTTGGCTGGGATTGGTATGGCTACGAAGTTTCTGATGGCAAGCTACACATAAAAGCTTGGCCAGTTGACGAGGTTGTAGATTTGAAAAATGCTAAAATCATTTTAACTAATTCGAGCGAGTGGAGACCGAAAATCAGAACGTTTGGCGAAGGGGCCACATATTTAGCTATGGGATACTATAAACTCGAAAATGGAGTTGATGCAGTAGTTTTCAGGCATAAAAACAGCGATAGCTTTGTGGTTATAAATGCGAGCGGTAAATACTACGTGATAATACATCCGGAAGTGGAGAGGCTTTACAAGGAAATAGCGGGGTGAAGAGATGAGGTACGCACTGCCAGCGGGGAGAGGTGTGAAAGTTATAACAATGCTGGCATTTCTAATACCTACATCAATTTTAATTTGGTTTTACTTGCTTGATCTTTTCCTAGGAATTCTGGCAATTATTCCGGTTTTCATCGTGTTTGCAACTGCTTACGCTTACACACCAAAAGAGGTCGTACTGGAAGACGACCAAATGGTAATAAAAAGGGTGGTTGGAAAAGTGACAATACCCTACAGCAAGATCAAGGAAATCTCGTACATTGAAAAACTTAGCTGGAAAACCATAAGACTTTTCGGTTCCGGCGGTTTGTTCGGGTGGTTTGGAGTATTTCACGTTCCTAGAA
>JALTMP010000288.1 GCA_027001645.1 Candidatus Heimdallarchaeota archaeon | reverse complement strand
GGAGAACATTGGCGGAATTTTGCTGGTGTGCGTAAATTTCAGAAAGTCTAGAAAAAAGGACCGAACAACAATATAATATTCATGATTAGGAGAAGAACATTGCATTTCACACGTCGTGGTTTCGCGATGAATTAAGAAGACACAAGGATTTTTTCAAATGGCATTAGTAGTGATATGATGGTAAGAATGCTATGCTTATGATAGGGCAACTGCTTCTTCTAGGGCTTCATTAATTATTCTCTTGACATTGCGAGATAGTTGATCTTCAATTTCCCTCAACTCTGTTTCAGTCGCCATACGATAATACACTGATCGCATGTCTAGGAGATTCGGGACCCGTTTTATGATGCCGCTTTCAATTAAGCGACGAAGGGCGTACCTGATCGCGTCAAAAGGTGCGTCGATGTGTTCTTCAATCTCCTTGGGGCTGAGTATGCCTTCCTGAATTAGTAAAACCATTATTTCACGTGAGGGCTCTGGCAAACGAGTTATCATTTTATACCTAATATAGTCTGAGTAATCGAAGTTAAAAAAATTACTCCTTTGTTAAAAAAGATTACCTCTTTCGGTTAAAACTCTTGAGCATTTGTTCTATTGAATCAAAACTCCTATAATTCAACATCTTGTCTTTCGATTAGTAAAGAGCGTGAAAAACAATGACCGGCAAATTTCCAGAAGAATTCCTATACGCCCCCCATGGATTCCGTGACTATCCTCCCTCCAGCTACAGATACATCAAATACTTAATTGAGATTATGGAAACAGTTCCGCAACGATACGGGTATGAATTATACGATGGGCCCATTGTTGAACGAAGGGCTTTATATGAGGTCAAATCAGGAGGAGAAATTGTTGGCGAAGTTTTTGAGGTAAAAGGAAAATCCGAGGAAAAACTTGTGCTTCGTCCAGAAATGACCCCGACATTGGGACGGCTTGTCGCTAGACTAGATCAGGAATTAACAAAACCTATTCGGTGGGCTACAATAAGCCGTTATTTCCGCGATGAAACCCCGCAACGAGGAAGAGTTAAGGAATTTTGGCAACTTAACGTAGATATTATCGGGCTAGAATCTTCCTATGCTGATGCTGAGGTCATCCGCGTATTATACGAGATTCTTCGAGAAGCTGGCTTGGAAGATGGAGAATTCCAGATCCTGATTAACGATCGACGAATTATTGAATCAATTCTTGTAGCACTGGGCATCGAGGATATTGAAGTGGTTTTTCCAATTCTTGATAAGAAAGATAAACTCCTACAAGAACATATTCGCAAATTATTGGAACGAAGCAATTTACCCGCCTCAGAGATCGAGCGAATTGCTCTGATGTATAGGAAATACGATCGGTATAAAGATGAATTAAGAGAAAAATACGGATCTCATGACATCATTAATGAGATTGGGTCCAATCTATCCACTATTCGGAGAGAGGCCTTTGTCTCTTTTCTAAAGTCTCAGGGGATCTCGGAAAAGAATGCTAACATTCTCTTTGATGTTTCAGAGATCAGCGGTCATCCGGACGAAGCTTTACCTAAACTTGCCCGTATTCTTGAAGAGCTTGGTGCCTCTACCGAGTCGACCTTGCACCTGCAAGAAGCAGTTCAGTACTTGAAGGATATGGGTGTTGGAAGCGTTCTAGTACTTGATGCAAGCATTGTTCGCGGGTTTGCCTATTATACTGGCATCATCTTCGAAGCGTTTGATGCTGAATCACTGATTCCCCGTGCCTTGGCTGGTGGTGGTCGCTATGATGATCTTGTTTCAGTTCTGGGTGGTGCAAAAATACCCGCTACTGGCTTCGGTATGGGTGAAACCGTCCTTCTAGAAATACTGAAAGAGAAAGGCCGTTTAGGGGAAGTCAAGATTGGTGTCCCTGATATTGCTATTAAGCCTCTAAGTAAGGACTTGGTTTCTGATGCCCACGAGATTTCCACTACCCTTAGGCGAGCTGGATTAAATGTCCTTTTTATCCCACCCATTGGAAAGCTGGGCAAGTCCTTCGAACATGCTTCTAAGCGAGGAATTCAATATTTCCTAATACTAGGTAAGAAAGATTTGGAAAAAGGACAAATCACACTTCGTGATATTGTTTCCGGGGAACAAGAAACATTGAAACTTGAAGAACTAGCCGACAAGATTCTAAGAATTACGAGATAATGGCCATGGTCTCTCAGATGAGTTTCAGTTCCTTTCCGACTTCTTCAAAGGCTCGTAGCCCAAAGTCCAAATCTTCCTTGCTATGAGCCGCACTAATCATTACTCTGATTCTGGCTTTTCCTTTCGGAACCGTTGGGTAGAAAATGGGTGTTGCGAAGACTTGTTTTTCGAAGAGTTTTCTGGAAAATTCCTGTGCTATTTTGGATTCCCCAAGCATGATCGGAGTGATTGGGGTTTCAGATATTCCTGTATCAAAACCTAGTGCTTGCATCTCTTTCTTGAAGTATGCAGCGTTGTCCCATAATTTTCTGACGAGATCGTCAGATTCCATTAGGATTTCTACAGATTTAAGGGCTGCCGCTGTATCTGGCACTGTCAAAGCGCTGCTAAAGAGGTATGGTCGTCCCTTTTGCTCATAATAATCAATGAGTTGCGTGCTTGCTGCCAGATATCCGCCCACAACTCCAAATGCTTTTGACAAGGTTCCAACTTCGACGTCGACTTTTCCATGCAAGTTGAAGTGATCAACAATCCCTCTTCCATGGTCCCCAAGAACTCCCTCGCCGTGTGCATCATCCACCATTACAATTGCACCGTACTGTTCTGCCACTTCAACGATTTCTGGCATGGGAGCTAGGTCGCCATCCATGCTGAAGACACCGTCCGTAATGATGACTTTGATGGGGTGGTCCTTTCCTTCCTTAAGTTTCTGTTCCAAATCGGCTGTATCTCGGTGCTTGTAAATATAGCGTTTAGCCTTAGTTAAACGTATTCCGTCTATGATTGAAGCATGGTTTAATTCATCTGTGAAAACCGCTGCTTCTGCATTTGGAAGCAAGGGGCCAATTCCTGCAAGATTCGCATTAAATCCTGATTGAAGAACAAGTGTCCGTTCTGTTTTCTTGAATTCTGCAAGCTTGCTTTCTAATTGTCGGTGCAAAGTCATAGTGCCAGCGATGCTCCTCACTGCTCCAGGGCCTACACCATATTCCTCGATTGCCTCTTGAACTGCTTTTACAACTCGAGGATCGTTGCATAATCCCAAATAATTGTTTGAACACATGTTGAGCACTTTTTTGCCCTCGATTGTGAGCCATGGTCCTTGTGGGCTTTCAATCACCCGAATATAGTTGTATCTTCCTTCTTGTTTTAGGGCCTCTAATTCGCGTTTTACAAAGTCAAGTTTGGCCGTCATCTTGTAAGTATGAAACACGACGGTTAAAATCATTAACTGAAAATTGAGAGTTTCTTGCACTCATGGTGGTTCTTTGTTGTCTTTAGATTCTGGGGTTT
>JALTMP010000287.1:2005-3450 GCA_027001645.1 Candidatus Heimdallarchaeota archaeon | reverse complement strand
GTCTTTCTCTCTCATGAGATTATATGGTCTGAGAATCGTAAGCCCCTCAGAAAACTCTGGAATGTCTGTCATTCTGTACTTCCCTCCTGCCAGAAAATATGCATACTGATCCATTGCAAGAATAGCCATCCAGTGAGCAGTGCTTTCGGATATACCATATATATCATAGACCACCTTTACGAGATCTGAAAAAAGACCTCCTCCGGGAACAATAAGCATCTTCGCCCTCACGTCTTCGAGTGTTTCCAGGATTTTCCATCCCATGTGCATAACACTACCACCAATTTTGATCACATATTTCATCCTGATCACTCCAGATATTCCTGGAGTAATTTTGCAGTGGCAAATGCAGGAAAGACCTTAGACACCTCTCTCCCAAATTTGCTTCCAATTGATATGTATTCCAGCCTGAGTGCCTCTGTAGCATTCTCAATTAAGAATTCACCCACACCTGCTCCAATGACCGTCTTCAGACTGTATTTCCGTGCTATTCTTTCTATACCATCCTTAATAATTTCGACCAGTTTATTTTTTGCCTGAAATGCAATTTTCTCAGCATTTTCCCGTCCAAGTTCTTCGAGATCACAGCAAACAGTTCTTGCTATCCTCCTAAAACACTCTTCCTTGCTTTTTCCTCTGCCATCAGGAGTCTCACAGGAGTAGTCTTCCTCTTTTATATCTTCTGTCACCATAAGAGCATCAGCAATGTTGGAGAAATACTCAACTGCTGTTGGAACTGGCATGTCGAGATGAACTGCAGGGAGCAGAAAACTTAGACTCGTCCTCAGTGCTCCAACGTAAATTAGCTCTCCTCGTTTCAGTCTGTCAAAATCGTTTTTTTCAGCGAGAATCTGCCCATTTAAAATTGGTATTATGTCTGTTGTGGTTGAACCGACGTCAACAAAAACTGAATCTGGATAAAACTTGGCAAGATAATTTGCTGAAGCCAGCCAGTTCGGTGAGAAGAAAAGTTCTGGATCAGATATTCTGGAATGGAATTTTCCATCACTCCCGTAAAAAAATGTTTCCTTAAATACTCTGTTTATTTCATCTGCAATCTGCTTTATTCCTTCTTTTTTTGAGTTAAATATGTCTGATAACTCTCCTGTAATGACAACTCCAACATAATCTGGAGAATACATCTCCTTTACGGTCTCAAGAACAGATTTCACTGATTTTTTAACCCATAGAGGGTGATATTTGAAATACACCCTTCCATCTGAATCACATGACTTAAAATTTGCCCCTCCAACATCAAGCCCTACTATCGTCATATTCATTTCAGTATGAATCTCTGCATATCTTTCCCGAGTGGATAGTTTGCAGAAGCCTCCTCATGCGGGGGATAAAAGTGACTTATATGTGAAAATATAACCTTCCTTGCATTCAAAGATCTGGCGAGTCTGTATGCCTCTTCCGCATTCATGTGCTTCTTCAGGTTGAAA
>JALTMP010000287.1:0-1995 GCA_027001645.1 Candidatus Heimdallarchaeota archaeon | reverse complement strand
TTGAAACCTTCTGGAGCTATTGCGTCTGCAATCATCAGATCAGCCCCCTTCATTAGCTCCAGACTTTTCTGTGGTATTCTGATGTTGGTGTCTCCTGTGATGACGAGTTTTTTTGTTTCATTTTCAACACACAAACCAATGGATCTCTCCATTGGAGGATGATTCACGTCAAAAAAGGTTATTTTTAATCCAAAAAGTTCAAAAGGTTTGTATGCCTCTCTCTCTATTGGTTTATATCTCATGAAGTGAAGAAAGCTCCCTATATATCTCAGAACCTCTTTTACACTGTAAACTTTGACGCCATTCTGGACTCTGTAAAAATCCCCAAAACCGGCAAAGTGATCGTAATGTCCATGAGTCCATATAACTGCATCCACTCTGTGCACATCAGCCTTTAGAAGTTGAAGTCTCATATCCGGGCTCGTGTCTATGAGGATGTTCTTCCCATTATTTCTTATGAGAATCGAAAACCTTGTTCTGCACCATCCTTCCAGTCTTGCATCTCTACAGGTTTTGCAGTTGCATCCGATCTTGGGTGTTCCGGTTGCATCACCAGTACCCAGCAGAATTACCTCCATCAGTCTCCTCCTCTGAGCATGAGCCTTTTTCTCACCTCTTCAATGGCGTTTTCAATGTCTTTTTGGGTTATCTCTTTCTTACCCTGAAGTAGCGAACTCAGTACTGCCTCTCTTATAACAAGTCTCAGATCTGCACCAGTGAAGCCCTCAGTTTTTTCAGCGACGGTCTCGAGGTTGAATTCTCCTTTAACTTTTGATAGTATTTTTTCAAGTATTTTCTTCCTGAGCTCGAAGTTTGGAACTGGGAATTCGAGTATGTTGTCAAACCTCCTCCACGCAGCCTGATCGAGAAGATGCGGATGGTTGGTTGCTGCTATCAGTAACACTCCATCCTCCACAAGATTAATCTCATCAATAGCTTTGAGAAGGGTGTTAACAGCTCTTTTAACTGCTGCATGCTCGTCAGAAGTCCTCGTTTTGGCAACATAATCAAATTCATCTATGAAGAGGATACAGGGACTGAGTCTTTTGGCAAGTTCGAAAACTCTCTCTATGTTTTTTGAGGTCTCTCCAAGATACTGACTTGTGATCATTGAAAGCTTCACTTCTACAAGTGGTATATACAGCTTTGAGGAAAGAGCTCTTGCCGTCGAGGTTTTACCGGTTCCGGGTGGTCCGATGAAAAGAAGTTTTCCTATATCATAGAGACCGATATCTCTCAGATACTCTCTATTCCTGATCGCAACTTCTATTTTGTTTATTTCTTCCATCTGCTCTGTAGACAGGACTATATCGTTGAATGTTACCCTGATATCTTCTGGCGACATCACCTTGACGAGTTTGAGCATATCAGAAGACTCTTCATCTTCCTCAAGTTTAGATATAAGTGCGGAGAGCCATTCTTTGTCGCTCTCTTTGGGTAGGTTTCTCTCTCTTGCTCTGGTATAGGACACACCAATGGAATCATAGTTTTCATAATGATATGCAAGAACAGGATTTGTCTCTATTCTGTCTTTATCGGCGTTTTTCAGATACCACTTTGTGCCTACATCCAGCACCGTGATTCTGCACTGTCCGTTAAATCTGTTGATATCTATAAAAGGGAGTTCCTTCAGCACTTCTGAACCATCTTCTCCCGTGTAATCTTTTATGTGATCGAGAGTGACGACGAGAGGTCTCTGTATCCTACCCTCTCCATGATTCCAGAAGAGTTTTCTAATTTTTTTGGGCAGGTCATCCTCGTTCAGGTTTTCGTAACGATTGTACAGTTCTGCTGTGAGTAGCAATTCAACGATATCAACTGTCTTCATGTTGATCCTCCTGACAAAATATCTCCATTGTGTTGAAAATTAATGGTTAATAAATCTTTTCTTGGATTCAGGTTTGGGTATCACTTCTCATAGTTTTGGACCTTATTATAATTTTTAAAGTGTTTGAATGGGGATAAATGTTATAATTGTTGGAAGTAAATATTACA
>JALTMP010000286.1:576-3462 GCA_027001645.1 Candidatus Heimdallarchaeota archaeon | reverse complement strand
GTTCCAGTATAACCGCAACCATGAAGAAAGCCTCCAAGCAGAACCACAAAGCACACATCCTTCTCGTACGACCACCCAAACCATACTTGCTATAAAGCCATCCTTAGCATAAACTTGGCAACAACACTCACATCTGACAATATCTCGGATAAACTTCTAAATAACATGTGTTTTAAAAATATTTGCCAACGGTAGTGGGGCATGTCCCCTTCACCAGTCGATTCCACGCAAACTCTTAAAACAAAGTATAGGTAATCAAACACTTCAGAAGAACTTCATCCTAAACAAAGCAGAATCGTTCTTTCACTACCAGCTAAAGTTCACGATTACAGCACAAGGATGTGGAAACACTCCTTTCACTGTTGCAAAATCCCCAGAAAGATACTGTTTGGAGTAATGAGATTCCGCCCCCTCTACTTCGAACACAAAAGCAAAAAACAAGCACAAGCATTAGTTAACAAGGCGCTTAGTGTATTACTTGAATCTGCTTGTATCTCTTCTTATTCCAACCTGAATTCAGATGAAACTAGTTTTTAGGCAATCGTATGAAGAAGTGATTCTTCTTACAGGATTCGGAATAACTAGTGGGTTAATGTGACATTAATCGTAGGGGTTGTGCTAAAATCGGAATTATTTGTATTAATACTAATTAATATGCTCCTTATATTATCAATAATTGAATCATTTTAACAATTATCATGGTAAATATTAATATTTGTTTAAGAATAGCTGGGGGTAATGACACGAGTATTATCAATCTTGCTTATTGCTTGGTTAAGCGTGTCATCGCTTGGACCAGCCGTGCTTGGTGGTGCAATCACTTGGGCAACGGGCATTGCCCCGTTGTGGGGGTTCACGATCCCTGATTACAAGCCAGTAACGGTGTGGTCTGATGGCGATGAGGAAACGCCTTGGGAACTTGACCGCTTGTTTGAAGGGAACTACTGGGTTCAAGGAATCAACCCTAAATCGATTCGTGCGTACTGGCAGCAATACCTTGATGCCAAGTATGGGGTTGGTCGTTTCTTGGCTGGATTTCCCGAGGGTAAGGTCCAGATTGCAATCTTGGACACTGGGGCTGATGACCGGATCTCTGACTTGAAGATTGACTGGTTTTACGATGTGACTGGTGCTGGGAAAGTTGACAAGGTTGGGCACGGCACGTTTATTACCAGCTTGGTTGGTGCCTTGAAGAATGATTTTGGGCTTGCTGGTGTTGCGTCTGAATTTGCTGATATTTACGTGATCAAAGTTGGAAAAGCACGTGAGAATAGTCCGAACCCGCGTTATTTGATGGATTGGATTCTTAAGGGGTTTGAAAAAGCCCGTGAGGGTCCTGATGGGATTAACGGCACCGATGATGATGCAGATGTTATTAGCTTGTCCTTTGGAAATAGTGGGGATATGTTAAAGGGTTTACATGGGACTATTACGAAGTATGTTAATGTGTTTAATATTCCAGTGGTTGCTGCTCTTGGCAACGAACCATTGGAGTCCGTGTTTCCTGCGGATTGGGAGGAGGTTATTGCGGTAGGTGGTGTTGACCAGTACGACGAGGTGTACATTGGTCGCGGGACAAGTTCTCACGTGGAACTCGTGGCACCAGCAGTTGATGTCATTGGCTATTACCCCATAGATGCTTCAAGTCCTGTAAAAATAGAGCCCATTGCAGATACTGGTACCGGAACCGGTACTCTTGCAACCCTCAACTACATGGGTCGTGCAACGGGAACCTCTTTTGCCGCTCCATTAATCGCTTCAATCCTAGCTTTCATAATTTGGCTGTACGGGAAACTCCCAGTCGGCACCTTAGAGGACCAGTCGTGGAGCACGCTTCGAGGAATATTGCACACCATGGCAACAGACTTAGGTGCTCCGGGGCGAGACCCCTATTATGGCTGGGGCTTGCTTACCTTGACTGAAAAGCTCTTGCAAATCGACCCCCTAATACCACGACAAGAGTACAACTCATATCCCACACCTCCTTTACCATAACCAAAACGGTGTTGAAAATGGATGCTGACCAAATCTTTACACTTATTTGCCTTCGTGAAAAAACAAATGGTAGGGTACACACATGAAACAATTAACTGGTAATGGAAAAAGACCCTCTTGGTTCTTGCAGCAAGGGAAAAACAATGCAAGCGTATTGGTAGTGGTTCTTGTTGTGCTGTGTAGCTCGATGCTGGTACCAATAAGTGGTTCTGAGCCCATAGTGTCCGGAGCGACAGGAACGAGTGGAACGCGTTCCCACAAGTATTACAAGGACAATTATCAATTATTGCACTTTGCGAATTTACCGGATGAACCCTATCCCTATGTGCTTTATTTTTCCGAGATGAAGGTTCTCCCGGACAGTAGCGTGCTCATTCCCGGCTCCTATCGGAGTATGAAGAAAGACCCTGAGACCGGGATTTACTACGAGCTTCGCGCCGTGGTGGTGCGGGTGTTCGTGAATGGAAGCTCTCAGCTCTATCATGCTCCAACCTTTGCTACAAACAAAACAAGGTATGTTTCGAATAATATTAAGGGACTGGTGGTGGTGAACGAGAGTTTATGGGTCTGGGTGCAAAGCGAAAGTTTTCTTCCAGATGGTTCACGATCAGGTGCTTATCCCTTTTTTTCCACTCATGTGGTTGGGTATTCACCGGTGTCTGGCTTAGTATGGAACTATAGCTTATACAATGACAGCATTTATGAGTATTTGTATGAGCAAATTGTGTTGAGCTCAGATGGTGTGATTGTAGGATTGACTTTGCTGGACATCCCAACTCCATTAGACGACGGCGTTGATTCGGTAGTGCAAAAGTTTGACTTTGCTGGCAACTTGGTGTGGGAGACCCGCTTCGATCCCGCAAACCCCGATAAAAAACACCAGTTCATTAA
>JALTMP010000286.1:0-566 GCA_027001645.1 Candidatus Heimdallarchaeota archaeon | reverse complement strand
TTCATTAACGAGCTGGTCATGACCAACGATGGCACCAACGACGTGTTCGTGATCCTTGACGTGGAGGATTATGGGTTTGGTCTTGGCAGGCTCGTGATAGCACGCCTTGATGGAAAAACGGGGCAAGAAAAATGGAATCTCACCTACCGGGATGATGAAGCATCACAATACATCAGTCCCTTATGGGGGACATCTTCGGTGGTTCTCCCCTCTCACAAGCTGGTGGTAGCCTTTGATGAACCAGCATACATTGGTGATGATTTGGTGGGCAGTACAGGGTATTTCTTGAAGATTAGTCCACAAGGAAAGCTTGTTGACTCACTGGAACGCTACAGCAACTTGTTGACCTTAGCAGACATTGTTGCAATCCCAGAAGGATTAGCAGTGATAGCTAATCAAGGCTCTGATATCAACATGTATATTCACTTTTTTGATGAGGGCTTTGACTTGGAAGCCAAGCTTTTCTATGCTTCACCCTTAAACAAACCGGGACAAGAATATTCCTTGTGGCCGTGGTTCGGGCAATACGCAAACCAGTACCTTGTAGTGCTTGGGGTGATGTACCC
>JALTMP010000285.1 GCA_027001645.1 Candidatus Heimdallarchaeota archaeon | reverse complement strand
TCGACTTCTTACTATCAAATGTTTTCTCTTCCACTATGGAAAAGAGCGGGAATCTCGCTTCGAAAGTACAAACAGGTGCATTCTATTGGAACATGATTCAGTTCACTCTCGTAGCCGGAATCATCGGGGCAATCACCTATGCTCTTCAAATAGGAGGTCTATAAAATGTTAGAAAGCTTAGGAACTTCATTTATTCCTCCACCCATCATTGTTGCAATGGCTAGCCTCTGGCTTCTACCAATCGCTCGCTGGGTTGAAGCTCGTCTGCAATATTGGTTCATAAAAGCCTATTTCAGCATTGCATGGATATTAGCCGTAATTGCAAGTATCCTATGGGAGCTTTATTGGGTAAGAGAAACAGGACCAAAACATTTCTATCCTGTTCCTTCCCTGGATTATCGAAGAATAGAGTTGATTGAGACCACCAACACATTACTCATCGCGCTTGTCATTTCTATCATCTTTTTTGGGGTAATGCTGTATTCACTTAAGTACCTTTTATGGGAAACACTTCTCGAAGATGAGGGAACCTACAAGCTCTACTATTACTTTCTGCTCTACTCTAGCCTGATCGGAGCTCTTATTGTTCTCTTTACAAACGACGCGTTTACTCTCTTCGTTGGCTGGGAATTCATGGTATTACCCGGATATGCTCTGATCTCTGTAAGACCACGAGCAAGGGCGACAGAAGCCGCCGCAAAATACGCTTTACAGAGCAGTATCGGATCAATCTTTCTCCTCTATGGAATCGCGACCTTATACGAGATTACCGGAACTTTTAATCTCTCAAACATGGCTGCGATCCTTTCCCAACAAGAATCGTTGCGAAAAAACATAACAACGTGGCAAGCAATGACTTTCATCTTTATCGGAATCGGGGTAACTGCCGGTTTCATTGGCATGCAAACTTGGATTCCAGATGCGTATGGGGAAGCTCCCAGCTCTGTCGGCGCATTCATTTCCGGAACCTTTGCCATTGTTGCGATTGTTGCCCTTGAAAAACTCATCCTCAACGTCTTCAACCCCGACATTTATCCCTATGCGCCGATCCTTCTGTGGGGCGGTGTTCTGACAATGACTATCGGGAATCTGGGTGCCATAAATCAACAGGATATCCGACGATTCCTTGGATACTCCTCTATCGCTCAGAGAGGCTATCTCTTATTCGGTCTTGGAATCGTTGCGACCAACTATCAAAATGCAAACGCGATCCTAAAGGCAGTCTACGCGCAAGGAATCGCGTATGCAGTTCTGGAAGGAACACTCTTTCTGGCTGTTGGCAACCTTCTCTACTTGTACTTCCCCATACTGCGAACTAGAGACGCTAAGATTCTCCGTGGAAGCGCAAAATCCCACTCACTCACTTCATTTGCAATCTCAATTTGTTCTCTGGGTCTAGCGGGGATCCCTCCCACCGTAGGCTTTGTTTCCAAGCTATCCCTAATCGTGGTTAGTGGCTTTTCTAACATCTCATCTCTTGCGTTTCTCCTATTCATCGCCAACTCTGCTCTTTCCATCTATTACTATTCTAGATATATTCAACTCCTTGTTTTCAACACCCCAACACCAGAAGTAAAAGAGATTGAAGCAAAAGCCCCACTTCTGATGAACATCTCAATCTTTATTCTTGTGTCTGTTTCATTGGTAATGAGTTTTAAACCAACAGTATGGATGGGATTACTGTGAACCCAATCTGGAGCCGGTGATAATATTGAGCACTCCTCGGTTTAAGGACTATTCCTCAAACAAAATGGTCGACCTCCTAAAATCCCGCAAAATCGCCCAAAAAATCCTAACCTCAATCAAAGAATCATTCGAGAACCTTGGAAGGCCCGTCAAAATCATGCATGTTTGCGGCACCCACGAAGCAACCGTTGCTCGCTCCGGCATACGATCCCTACTTCCAAACGATTTGGAAGTCATTTCTGGACCCGGTTGTCCTGTTTGTGTCTGTCCCGCAGAACACATTGCGACAGCGATTGAATTGGCAAGAAAAGGACACATTATCGCAACATTTGGAGACATGTTCAAAGTGCCAGATGCAACTCTCACAACTCTTGCTCAAGCAAAAGCTCAAGGAAATGATATCCGTCTGGTATATTCTGTCAGAGATGCCATCAAGCTTGCCAAAGATAATCCTTCAAAAACTATCGTCTGGCTAGGAATCGGCTTTGAAACAACAGCTCCCATGACTGCTGATGTGTTGCTAAAGAATCCTCCTGAGAACTTCAAAGTATTATCTGATTTTCGTCTTGTTCCCCCCGCGATGGATCTCTTAGCACAAGACCCTGACTTTGAGTTAGACGGTTTTGTTCTTCCTGGACATGTTTCAACCATCATTGGCACTGACCCATATCAGATTTTTCCCAAAAAATATAGATTGCCATGTGTTGTCGGAGGCTTTGAACCCATTGACTTTCTTATTGCTATTGATCGAATATTAAAACAACTGCTTAACGATGAAGCATTTGTAGAGAATGCTTACCCAAGAGTTGTTCGACCAGAAGGCAATATCAAAGCCCTTATTGCAATGAACAAAGTGTTTCGAGTCGTTGACGCTAAATGGCGAGGCATTGGAATAATCCCCCGTTCTGGCTTAGATCTTTCACCAAAATTCAGACATTATGACGCTAAGGCACTCTTGGATCACACCATAACTCTCGAGCAAGACTTAGCAAAAGGTTGCCAATGCGGAAAAGTAATATTGGGAAAAACAAAACCTGAACAATGCCCCCATTTCCTAAAGCGATGCACTCCCGAAACCCCCATCGGACCATGCATGGTAAGCGATGAAGGAACATGCAGAATCCATGCAAAATACCAACAAACATAATCCATTGCCCGAGTTTCACAAATCTGCTCGAAGTACTTCTGCAACCAGTGACTAAGAAGCAAGCAAATTCAAATATACGACAAAGAAACTTACACAGTTAAGAAGGATGAATGCTCCTTGTTATGTCTGCATAATGCAACGCTTACCTCACCACCACTTAGGTCTAAGCACTGGTTACATTTCCTTCTTTTAGAAAAACATTGGTGAATTGAATGCCCGGATGCTCAATTGAAGGTTGCGAAGGCGAAGGCTTCCCCTACAAGTGCAAACTTTGTGGTAATAAGTACTGCGGAAAACACCGTTTGCCCGAATTTCATGATTGCCCTGGACTGATCTATTACCAAAGTCAAGAATACAAGAAATCTAAAGCCATGAGGTACACCAAGAAAACCGGGGTTCCAACAACTTATTCTGCCACCGAAATTCTTCAAACCAGCACCCCTCCCTCCATCTTTGGTCCCTATTCTACAGGAAACCCCCAAAAAGACCTTTTCCTAGCCCTCTTTTTGGGATGGGCTGCTTTCGGAGGAATTTCACTCCTTGTAGACGTCGCGGCGAACGACATTTTTCTACTCCCTCTCGCCGCCTTATTCCCCCTTATTCCCGCAGTTTTTGTTGTCCTCGGACGTATTAATCTTGCAAAAAAAGGAACTTACCGTCTCGGCGGAAACTTTACAATGATAAACACTCTCTTCAGCATAATCCTCACGCTCATCACAAGCGTAATACGAAACATTTTTCCCCTTCTTTGGGTCGGTCTTGGCTTCTTCCTTTATACTGGCATGCCTGTAAACCCAAGCCGCAAAGGACGCTTAGTAATTGGCTCAACCAGTTACGTGTTAGGAATTGCTTTTCTCATAAATGCACTCTCAATAGTTTTTTCCAATATTTCCAGTCTCGTTCCTACAGGATTTTCCACCATCCTCATATATCTCTCAAATAGTTTTGCATACGCGGTACTTCCAATTGCTGTTTATCCTATATTCTTCCTCTTCCCCGTGGCTTTTCCCGGGGGAGTCAGTGAGGGAAGGATCCTCCTCGAATGGGGGCTAAAATGGCTCCTCCTCGCGTTTCTCCTCGTCATCGTGTCAATCTACCTCCTGTCATACAATCTCACCCTAATAACCCTCTTGTTGTTAAGTACTGCTACTCTTGGATACGCCTTCTACGAGACCTATTTCTCCTAATACTAGTCATATTTCTGCCTTAGCTCCTTGCTTCCTTGTTAAGAATACTCTCTTAAACACATTTTGAGGCTTCTTGCCACAAAAAGAAACCCTCTTAGCCAAACGTAGAAATCAATATATTAGGTGAACTAATTGACCGAAGATCCCTGTCCTCCGCGATTTAACCCCGCGGATCTGAAAAAACCCGGAGCCCTTGACAAACTCTCAATCGAGGATTTGGAAGAAATCATGCTCCACCCTACTTACACCTTTCGTTACGCTGCAGGCAGAGCTCTTGTGAGAAAAGGCTCCCCTCCAGCTCAAGACGCCCTCATTCGAGTACTCACGGAAGACATAAGAAATGAAGGAGACACCATCGAACAAATACGAACCATCGCTGGACTCCTAGAGCCTCAACCCGCATTAATAACAGCCCTTGAAAATCTGCTCAATACTTCTGATTCTTGGAGAATCAAAGCAGCATTACTTTATGCTCTTTCACTCTTACAGCCCGGAACGACAGTGGAAAACGTAACAACCCACTTCCTCAAAGCAGACAAGCCCTTGGAAATACTAGAATTCGCAGATTTGTGGGGGGCTATCGTACCCAGAGAAGACTACGTACGCATTTCTGAACAACTAATCGCAGATCACGCTAATTTTTATCAAGAATTAAAGCTTGTCGCAGTTATCGTCAATGCATACAAGTTTTCTGATGCCATCCCTCAAGAAATTCTCAACCTATTCACTAAAACAAGCTCTTCAATGGTTCGTCTGTCGGCCTTATCATTTCTTTCTAACCTCAGAATCAACATAGCCAAGAAAGCAATCGAAACTGCATTTCAAGAAGCAACAAAGCAATTATTGGAGAACAAGGAAAAACCAGAAACATACTTGAGACTCCTGAGAGCCTATCTCCGCTTGAATCAGAATCCAGATCTGAGTCTCATAGAAGGGGCTCGACCAGCACTACACAACCATTTTAGAACTTACTACTGGCTTCTTCTCGGCTATCACGGAACAGAAACCGCGCTCAAGTTCATAGAAACCGCTCTTACCGCTTCATCCTTATCCCCCAAGGAAAGACCAAACGCGGAATTTGCAAAAAACCTTCTTCGCATCAAGCTGTACAATGAGCCTCCTCCAGAACCCGCCGCGGACGTAGATTCCTTCCACATAAACATTCAAACGGTTAGATTCAGTGAAATGAGTCCGGATCACAGACAATCGGTCTTAGGAATTATCGATGCCCAGCTACCGTCCCTTTACGAACAAGACTTTCCAAAATATGAAGAAAGCATAAAAGCCCTCTGGGAAACAACAATTTTCGATTATGATCCCCGACTTCGAGCCCAAGCTCGAGGAATTCTGTATCGACACAACCTAGTCCACATTCCCTCAGGCATTTTCTGAAGCCCTAAGTTTTCCCCTTGCTTTCCTCCTCCTTGGCCTTGTTCCAGATCATTACTGCTTCCTCTCTTGTCACTCTTTTCCCTTCCTCGACCCAGGGCTTTCTTCGCCGAACCTTATCGAGAATACTCTGAATTATTTTTTCAACAGGTTTGACTCCTAAATCGCGTCGCGCAATGATCATTGCTAACAATACATCTCTGAATAAATCCCCCAGTTCCATGCCCAGCTCTCCTGGGTTATCTGCCTTTCTCACTTCATTAACCTCGGATTGGATTTCCTCCAAAATATCTTCAAAGGATAATTCCGCAATCCATGGACAAATGTCTACCTCCTTTTCAGTGAAACTCATGAGATTCTCAAACACATCTCCACTCTTCTTTGCATTAAGGTTCATTCTTACCACTAGCTCACGGTAAGTTGTTCCTCTTAACTCTTAGCCTCGATCATTATTGGAGACCCCACTTGTATTCGAGGAAACGCCCTTGCCGCATTCCCCTGCTTTCTAACAATTTCGAACGTATCACAAGACCCCTTGATGATGAACGGCTTCTTCTCCTCTCCCTCTTCAAAAGTGCGATGAAATGACATCTCAAAAGACTGACCACCAATTGAAACTTCACAATGAGTACCCTCTAGTATAGAACCTGAAATATTCGTGATGACATTTCCAAAAACATCAATGTAAACAATTATGCCACGTTCACCCAAACCTACTCGTTTGATTTCAAGTTTCTTCAGCCCACTAACCTCATTCCCAAACTCTGCCAGTAAAATGTCTTCTGGGTCTTGAACCAACAGTTTTTTCGCAATTTCACCTGCAACTGGGGCAAAAAGATCCCTCCCATGAAACGTTGCTGAAATTGCATTCCTTGGCTCAATCTCAACGATTTCTACGTTATTATCTACTCTCCTTGCCAATGGATATGGGATTCCGTTGTCTGGTCCCACATAAAAATAATGACCAAACCGCATCGCGATTGGCTTCCTCTCAGTGCCAACTCCTGGATCCACTACAACAAGAAACACAGAACCTCTGGGGAAATAATCTAACGAACACATCAATGCCCAAGCAGCCGCTACAACATTGAATCTTTCTTGAAGAGGAAACCGCACGATTCTAGCTTGTGGAGCCCGACTTAGTACAACTCCCTCCATTACCGCTTGATAATAGTCATCCCAAAAATCTGAAGCAACAATGACAACAGGTGTCCTCACAATCAATCCTTGCCTCATTTCTCTTATGAATTCCACCATAGGTAATGATGTGTCTTGCTGTTTCCTATAGTGAAATCCTATTTCATGTTTTCAAGTCCTAACATCTCAAGGTCAATATTCACCTCTGTGAAAATTGCTGAGAGTGGGGTAATGCTCACGTATTTGTTCACAACCGCCCACATGTCAGTTCCCTCTGGAGGGTCCCGAACTTGAGATGGGCTTATTCCCCCTGTTTGCACAAAAATCCCTGGCTTCTCCTCTTCAAACAACGACCCATAAGAATCTCGCCAAAGGGTTGTCAAATGCACTTGTGGGTTCTCACCACACCCTAAGGGAACATTCACATTAAATAAATCAACACTGCTAGGCCAGTTCTCCATAAGCATTTCAATTACTCGAATCCCATTTACAACGGAATCCTCAATCTCTTTTTCTGAAGGATGGCCAAAAAAGGGGAAACTGAGCGCTATCGCGGGTTTTCCGGCTATACAACCTTCTAATGCTCCTCCAACCGTTCCTGAACTAAGGACACTAGATCTTCCCGCATTATGGCCAAAATTCGGCCCACTAATGACAAGATCAATCTCTTCTTCAGATAAGTGAAACAATCCCAAGTTCACGCATGCTGCTGGAGATCCTGAAACATGATATTCCTTTTCCCTGATTTCATTCACTTTTACAGGGAAATGCCGATTCAAGGACTTAGATACCCAGCTTTGTTGCTGGTTAGGAATAACCACAATTCTCTCCCAGCCCCTTTTGTCCAATTGCTCTAAGAATGGCCTTAGTAAGGGCGTTTCCGGACCATCATCATTGGTAATCAAAGCTCTGACCATTACGTTCCATTTCTATTCTTCCTAAATGACTTTATTTCTCGTGGCATTTAGTGTTAAACACTCCTCAACTTCAGCTTACTACCTTCAACTGCTCAAACTCGGGAAAACCCTTAATAATAATATGGGATACCTTTAATTGATCGAATCATTTGTTTTTTGCAACAATTGATCGATGGAGGCGAGCTTACATTAGAAATATTAACACTCTAATTCAATTTGTGACAATTAGCTTGATTCTTTTTATAGGAGTCGTGGCTTACAACAATAACCCTAACGTACAATTCAACACAATAGGGTCAGATCAATCAAACACCACTACCATACCAGTGGAATTTGGAGCTTCAACTAGTCAATTCTTTGAAGACAAGAAATCCTTGAATCCAGCTTTCCCAAGTATTGGGGATTATGTTAACACTAACCTCTCAAGTTTCTCCCCTGACAACTCCAACGTCTATGTGGGACAAGATATTGTCTCGGAAGTTTCTGGAACCTTTTTCCGAGTAAAAGTGAAAATTGTTGCAGTCTATGTGGTTAACGACCATGATGGCTTTGGACTTGGAGCGGGTGAAATTTTCGTAGAAGGAACTGCTAACGGAAACTACACGAGAAATCCTTCTGTGGGCAACGAATTAGCTCTAAATGATGGGGAAAATGGCACTCTCAACATTTTTGTGCTGGACACTCTTGCTCAACAAGTAAATGTGACATTTGAGGTTAGGGATAGGGA
Organism: Candidatus Heimdallarchaeota archaeon; assembly: GCA_027001645.1. Classification (GTDB taxonomy): domain Archaea; phylum Asgardarchaeota; class Heimdallarchaeia; order Heimdallarchaeales; family JAJRWK01; genus JAJRWK01. The sequence goes on along the minus strand of JALTMP010000285.1, from coordinate 4,688 downwards.
TACAGCAGATGCTGACGATTCGCTTGGATTCGCAACACTCTTCCTTACAACTCCCACCAATGGCACATTCGATCTCGTAACAGACATAGGAGACGCCCACCTTTACCTAACAATTGAAGCACTCCTCTCCCAAAATGCTTTGTCAGCAACTCAATTACTAGAAGGATATCGCCCATATCTGTTTGTAGACGACGAGACTGATAAAACAGAAATGCCCACGCTTGTGGTCGGAAGAGTCATTAGTGGAACTGACTCTGGTTCCACAGCTCTCCTTCTCCAGTACTATTTTTACTGGGACACAGAAAACTCTCCTGATGGAGGGACATATTCCTTCGAACTCCACAAAAACGACTATGAGGCACTTTACATTTATATTAGACCAACATCGATCACCAGCCCCTACAGAATTGTTTTCAATGATTGGCAATACACAGACGTAACTGATTTTCCCGCACAGCAACTCTTAATTCTAGATGGTTCCGCAACAACCACCACAGAAAACGCCTACCTCACTAACATCTCTTCAGAACTTCAACCATTGCTTGGAGTAGCCACAAATCAAACTGCCAAAACCATGAGTCTCTCTTCGATTGCGGATTGGGAATACGACTCACTGCTTAACCTAAGAACAAATGCTTGGAGAACCTCGCTCCTAGGATATCAAACAATTGACCTAACAATTGACACTAGCTACCACACGTTCGATCTTGGACCAGGTGGAACTCCGTATGGATATAATTATTCGGTACAAGAGTTGAACTCCTCTCTTCTCACCTCATGGTATGGAGAAATTACGCAAACATTCGCGAATGGAACGCATGTTTGGAGCTATTTCGGTATCGACATACCCGTCGTTGCTCCCTTCACAATTGACGTTTTACAAGTATTCAACGCTCCATATATCATTAGTGGGTATCATAACGTTGTTGAAAAAGCTGGAGCACTCACCCTTGCCAAGAACTCTGGCCTTAATATCACCCAATCAATGGGCTTCAACATTGGCTTCAGATTTGTTGGAGATATTGTGATCGAACAACAACAAGCCGTCGTTCCTGGCGAAAATACAATTCTCAATGTTTCTCTAGACATGGATCCAAATGATTTCTTCGTGAACTTAGGCTTTAACTACACAATTAACGCATCTCTTGCTTATTGGTTCGCCCAATCCGAGTTTTTCTTCAATACCTCCTTTAACTTCCCCATCCAAATTCCGCTGGGGACAATTGGGGCTTTTCTCGATGCACTTGGCTTCGGCTCCTATGAAAAAAATGACGTCTCAATCATCGATAAGTACTTCGATCTCACTTATCTAATGATTAAACCCTCGTTTATTGGAACTCTCGTAAATGCATCGCTTGAGCTTCAAATCTGGGATCTAGTAAGAGACCTTCTCCTAGTCTATTACCCTCCAAGCGAGCCAGTACTACGGGCGATCAATTTCTTCATAGATACCATTACTTTATCAATTAACCCCATCATCGAGGGCGTCGTAAGAGCGTCTGTTACTTCCTCAACACCCGGTGTTTCCCTAAATGCCAGTAAGTTAACGTTTACTCAAGATACGAAATTCAATATCATCGAAGTAAGTCTCGATTCTAGCTTTTCTGCACCCTCCCTTACCCTAAACTTTGAGAACATTACTTACGACCTTGATTTTTCTACTGACTGGTCTCTATCTGTAAACTTCCGATTTCCGCTAAAAATACTGATCTCAGGTGTTACATGGGATATTGGCACTTTTCCTACGTACTCTGCATCAATCTTCGAATCTCCTAGTGGAGCAGTTACCTTACCAGTAGGGTCACCTTCCTCTTCGATTGTTGATGATATCTCTTCTTCTGCATCTCCTACCCCCACCCCAATATCCAATACTGAACCCTCTTCCATCGGTATTTTTGCCATTACGGTAGCCCTTATCGCCGTTCCTATCATTCGAAATCGAAAAAGACCCTGATCTACAAATTGATCGTTGTTAACTTTTCTCCCCCCCCCCCATGTTTGTTTACGCAATGAGAATCGTTCTTCTCTCTTGAAAAAAAGGGATGAGATATTTTCTGAAAGAATGAACTCAATGGGGAGGTGGCTGCATCTTTCCCATTAGGACTATCTCTTTCTTCTATAAACTAAGATTAAGGTGAGGGGGAGCACGGCGAATATCGACGCCCATGGATTCCAGCTTAGGAAACCAGACGATCCTTCTTCTTCTCCCCCAAAGGGATCAATTCCATCTGGTCGATCGATTCTAATAACCAATTGTTCTTGCATGGGACTGTCTGAAGACCCTCGAATCACTTGTTTTGTTGTTCGTGCCTCTAATAACACCCCAGTGCTCTTTTCGTACACGTACTGCTCCTTCAATTCGTATTCCGTTAGAAATCCGTAGGTCAATGTAATGATAACAGTAAAATTCGCCTCATTCTGGGCAATTTCCCTATTATAAATCCCCGAGGCGAGGTTTTCTCCATAAATCGGAACATTCCAAATGTCCTCCCAATACTCCCAATCATTGAAAACAACGAGCCCACTACGAATAATGCTCATATCTGTGGTCTTTGTAACTATCGTTGCATTGTCAAAGTCATCCGGGCTTCCATAAGTATAGGATGCGTTAAGGAGTGAATTACTCACTTCAATGACCAAGAACCCAAGCAACTCTCCTTTTTCTATCACAATACTACCTCCGAAGGAGTTCCTAGACAATGGAAAACCGACTTGTTTTCCCGAACTTGGGTGTGTGTAATTATTTGTTACCACCGAAAACCAGTACTCCTCACCCGGAGAAATCCCTATCTTCGTTGTGTCTACTTCGGCTCCTACTGTTCTCTGACTGCCCATTGGCAGAATCAGTAGGAGAAAAACAACTGAAACCAATAGCTTGTGTTTCACGCTTTCACCTATTCACTTGCTTTGAAGAAGCCAGCCAAGTTCTGACCCGAATTTAACAAGAGAGAGCATGTGCTCTACTTGTGATAAAAATCTGGGTTAGAACAAAGGATTAACGCTTTTTCATGCCATATGGGAAGACGCGTGTATTTAATCCTTTACAAATTCCTGTGCGAATTCTTATCGATGAGAGGTCTATAAAGCGTAACTTCAAGAATCGCCTTGTCCCTCCACCTGTGAAACTACTAATCCCTTCGATTCCATCTCGGTCTATGCGCTCACTTCACTCCAACGAATATCTTTGCTCATCTTTTTAAACAAGTAGAGAATGAGTTCTTCTGACTTCAGAGATCTCACTTGCCTATCGAGTGGGAAACATTCCAAATGTTGAGAATTTATGCTGTCAAAGGACCATATCTTATTCAAAGGATCCCTATCTAGCCTTCCCCTAGAAATTAGGCAAGAATATATTCGTTTGGCTCAGACACGCTATCGTGATCGTTTCAATCTCCCTCCTCCAAACTCCGGGCACTACAACGCCCTTCTTTCACTCCCAGAATCAGATTCCTTCGAACGCCTCATCGTAATTGCCGGATCTAAGGATTCTCTCATTGGCTATGCAAGTAGCTTTCGAAACACAAAGTATGATAATACAGATCGAGCAGAAATCAGCATTTTCGTGATAGAGCCATTTCAAAACACCGGGTATGAGTTTCTTTTACTATCTGAACTCCTTACTTTGCTCTCTGAAAAAACAACGATTCTCACTTTTTCAACACGTGAAGGCTCGTCAGTAGAACAATTTGTTCGGACTTTGGGTTGTGTTCTTGCATTTACAGGTCGCTGGAGTGTCAAGATTCTGGATCGTTCGAAACTCGAATCAGTAAAGAAAATTGCAAAACAACGATTGCTACAAGCCAAATCCAAGGGTTTCAGCATAATCAAAATTGAAAATGGCAAATTTCCCCGCAACATCTATGACGACGTTATTTCCATGTACGAAACTTTGTGGAGAGACATGCCCTCCGAAGATCTGGACGAAGAACCCGAAGTTCTGACCCCCGAACGCTTCAAAGAAAGATACGATATCCTCTTAAAGACACAACAACGTGCCATAGCATTTCTTGCTATCCATGATGCTACTGGTAAGCCCGCGGGAATCACTGAAGCTTATCTCTCGTCTCATCACCCTTCGGTTGCTTTTCAAGATGATACCGGTGTTCTAAGGCCCTATCGAGGAAATCGGTTGGGCCTTGCGCTCAAAACACAATTGCTTGAATATTTGCTCGAAAATACAAATGCAACTCACTGGATGACTCAAAATGCCAAAAGCAATGAACACATGTGGAGAATAAATGAAAAGCTGGGATACCAGGAATGGGTAATTCATAAAACATATCAAATCAAAAGAGAAAGTCTCCTCGCAAACTTAGAAACCTTGAAAAGATGAGTAATTCAAAGGCACTCTTTCTTCGAAGAACTCTGAATTATTCTTGGAAAAGAAAGTCCGCATTGTTTTCGCCAGGTTTGTTCTTAAGCCCACTCGCCATTATTCCAAACTGTGTTAAGTGTTAATTGAATTGTACCATCATAAATTACTAATTCGTAGGCCTGTATCTTCCAAAAATAATTGCTGGGAATAAGTACTCGAGAAACTCGACGAGGCTATCAACATCTTTAAACCCTTCAATTCTCTTCTTTACGAAGCGATTCTCAACAGCCCTAACGGCCTTTATAAAATTCCAAGGCGACTTTAGTTTATGATTTGTTGCAAAAGTAACAAGAAACTCACCAATGAAAAGCAC
>JALTMP010000284.1:1677-3489 GCA_027001645.1 Candidatus Heimdallarchaeota archaeon | reverse complement strand
AAACAGCATATGTCATTCTCGTCAAGATTCGGCACTTGAATGCAACCTCTTCCGCCTTCAAACTATGGGTCACCGAACTACCAGGGCTTTCACTCTTTAACCCCTTTAGAATATTCGTTGGAATTACATATTCGGTTCTTCTGCCACCCCCCAGCGAGAACGGAACGTTTTGGTTTGCACTGACCCTACAATCTAGTCAATCCCTCAATCTTACATTGACTAGACAAGAAACAACGGGACCCTACTTCTTCTTCAATGTATACGATGAAAAGCAATTACTCTTCAATAGTACAGATGTTTTCGATCCAAGCAACCCTGTTAGCTATTGGACGAACTATTTTGAGGTTCCCGCCAACTCTGGGTTAACTATCTATATAGAAATCGTTCCAACAACGCTAGATGGTTGGGGTATTGTAACATTTGAAGCGATACAAGTTTAGATGTTAAACAATGTGGGAAGGAGCCACAACCCCTTCCTAACCCTTTTCCTTTCTTTGAACATCATCGATTCTGTTTTACTGATATGGCCATGATCGCTTTTGGCGGACTCGTGTCCCTTCATCATTCGCCTTATATCTGGTCTTGTGCTACCTGTTTCTGTCTTTCTTGACACACTTCTTGTCAGATCCGTCTTGGTGCTTGCAAGTATGTCGATGGGGCAAGAGGACGAATTGATGATGCAAGAAGATAAAAGAAAAGGCTACAAAATTATAGTAATACTTTAGATAAACCCGTATTTTTCCCATTTTTCACAAAATAAAAATTAGTGGGGGGTTAGGGAAAGAGTTAAGTAAGTCTTGCCCATGTCCTTTCTTGGTGACACAGCAAGTGAGGGATAGCGTTCTATTACTCGCAGCTTGATTTTTCTTCGATTTATAGCGTAGCTGTGTCTATTGATACCTGCTTCTGGGTTTTGCATCATTCATTGGCTCGAGAATACCCAGGGGTTGTTGGCTCAGTGTTTTCAGTTTTGATGCGAGGTAAGCAAGAATGAGTAAAGAAGACGAATTTGTTACATTTTTGAAGCATGTTGGCAAGAAATGGCAAGAAGAGTGGAGCAAGGCAAGAATCTACGAGGCCGACCCGGACCAAACACGACCAAAGTACTTTGCAACTTTTCCTTATCCTTACGTAAACGGATCGGTTCACGTCGGGCATGGCTATACCATCTCGAAAATAGACTTCATTGCGAGATACAAGAGAATGAAAGGTTTCAACGTACTATTCCCCCAAGGCTTCCATGCCACTGGTGAACCCATTGTTGGTCAAGCCAAGCGATTGAAAGATGGCGATCCTAATGCCGTTAGGGCGATCAAGCGATTCGGAGTTAGTGACGAAGATCTTCCCAAGTTTTACGACCCCGTCTACATGGCACGATATTTCATCAAACTAATGAAAAAGGACTTGCAATCAATAGGCCTTGCAATTGATTGGAGGAGAGAATTCGTAACCACTGATATGACACCGACGTATTCAAAATTCATCACTTGGCAGTACTTGCGCTTGCGAGATATGGGCTACGTTACCAAGGGCACCCATCCAGTAATCTGGTGTCCTTCTTGTCAATCACCCACCGGAGACCATGACCGGCTGGTTGGTGAAGGGGTGTCTGTCAGTGAATGGCATGTGCTTCTCTTCGGACCCGATGAAGAAGGGCTCTACTATCCTTGCGCCACACTACGCCCCGAAACCGTACTTGGAGTTACCAATGTATTCGTTAATCCCGAAATAGAATACGTGGTGGTATCGTGGGACGGGAAGAAACTTGTCCTGACGGATTCTGCTTTAAAGAAATTAAAGGATCAACTATTT
>JALTMP010000284.1:0-1667 GCA_027001645.1 Candidatus Heimdallarchaeota archaeon | reverse complement strand
ACTATTTGAGTTTAAAGAGGATCGGCGAGTCAAAGGAACTGAATTAATCGGGCGAATGATTCCAGCACCTCTTGTAGATCGGGAAGTACCAATCGTACCCGGCGCATTCGTAAAAGCAGATTACGGCACTGGCGTAGTGATGAGTGTGCCCGGACATGCTCCTTTTGACTGGGCCGCAATCATACACTTAAGAGAGCATTATGCAGAATATGAAAACAGTGATTGGATAAAACAAGTGGTAAACGGATTGGAACCTATCCCTCTGATTAAGGCGAAAGGTCTTCCTGATATGCCGGGTGTAACGCTGGTTGAAAAGGAAAATGCTAGGTTAAGTGATGGGGAAAAACTGGAAAAGCTCACGAAAGAAGTCTACAAGAAAGAATTACACCTTGGAAAGGTGTTTGATGAATTACCCTTTGTCGGCGGTTTAAGTGTCAAGGACGCCCGGGACAAAATTGCAGAAATCGCCAAGGAACAAAAGAAAGGCTTCATGATGTATGAAACCGAAGACTTGGTGGTCTGTCGTTGCGGAACTCAGTGCCATGTTAAGATCTTAAAGGGCCAATGGTTCTTGAAGTACTCCGATGAGGAATGGAAACAGAAAGTGAGAGATCATGTAAAAACCATGCGATTCTACCCCGAAACAATTAGGAAATTATTCCAAGATACTATTGAGTGGCTTAAAGACAAGGCTTGCGCTAGAAAATCTGGACTCGGAACGAGGCTGCCTTGGGATCCAGAATGGATCGTTGAGACCCTCTCGGATAGTACCATGTACATGGCCTACTATACGATTCAGAAGTTTGTTTCGGCTGGCGTCATCCAAGAACATCATTGCACACCAGAATTCTTTGACTACGTGTTCTGGAATAAAGGCGATGTCAGTGAACTCTCCAAAAATATTGGGCTAGACAAGAAAACCCTACAAGAAATACAGAATGAATTCTTGTACTGGTATCCCGTGGACATTCGCGCGTCAGGAAGAGACTTGGTTCAAAATCATTTGACGTTCTTTATTTTCCATCATGTTGCGTTTTTCCCCGATAAGAGTCCAGTGGCCATTGAAGTAAATGGGCACATGTACTACGAAGGTCAGAAAATGAGCAAATCTCGCGGAGTCTTCACCCCACTTTCTGAAGCCGTGGAAATTTTTGGACCAGACTTAGTTCGTGCAGGACTCTTGGGTGCCGGTCAAGGCTTAGACAATGCTCACTTTAGGGAGCAAGACGTACATGCCCACCAGACGAGACTTGAAAAGATCAAGTCTTTGGTCGAATCCCTAGATGCCATTGAGACTGATGAAACCAACATTGATGCGTGGATGCGTTCCCGATTGCAACGAGCAATCCAGAGAGCTGAAACAGCAGCAGAAAACATCGAAACCCGAACATACGTCCAAGTAGTTCTCTATGACTTGATGAATGACTTACGATGGTATGAGAGACGTCGTGGAACATATGGACCTGCAACGAAGGATGTAGTGGAAGCCATGATTCTGTTGCTCACCCCGATTGTTCCACACTTCGCAGAGGAAATGTGGAGGAAGCTTGGAAATGAAGACTACGTTGTGAATCAATCGTTCCCAGAGGCTAATCCAGAACTTATTAATGAGGAAGTTGAGAAACGAGAAGAATTTGCAGTTCAACTCTACGAAGACATCTTAAAAA
>JALTMP010000283.1 GCA_027001645.1 Candidatus Heimdallarchaeota archaeon | reverse complement strand
GGTTCCGAGTCGCCAAGATCATCCTAGCACGAACCGTGAACTCTGAAACATCACAATCCAATGGCGGCAAAGCTTCAGAACCCATTAGGCGGTAATACTTTCTTTTCCGCCCCAGGGATTCAATCGGGATCCCAGAACGATACAAGAAATGCAGCACTACCGACTCCGGCAACTTCGATTCTTCAACTAATTCCTCAAAGCTCTTGCAAGAATAGTTCAACATTTTTCGCAGCGATTCATATTGGTCTCTGAAAGATTCTACGTAGGAATCGAAGAGCTCGTGGTAATACTGAACACCTTTTTCCGTTAGCTCATACTTCTGGCCACGACCCCAAGAACGAAGATAGCCTTTCTTCTTCAACTCCAAGCGATAGGACAAAAGAAAAGGCTTCGGCACGCCCTTGAGCAAAAATGTCTTTACAGGGGGATAATACGCCATCAAGATTCTAAGTTTATTGATTGAAAGCATGTCTATGTCTCTGGCTTGTTCCAGTTTTTCATTGGCCCAATAAACATACGCCCGGCCCTCGCGGTACCGTGAAACCAACTTAGCAGCAACTAATTCCGACAAGTAGTGCTGGACCGTCGGTTCGGAAATCCCTGCTTTTTCAGCTAATTGCTTCACAGTAAGAGCATTTGCTTTGAGAAACTCCAGTAACTCCCTAGCACGCTCTTCTTTAGACAATGCCCTAATCGTGGGCTTTGGAAGATCAGCCAAAGATTCCCCAGGAGTAATTGCTCGATAGTACCAACCAGACCGAGTAATGTACCCCCTCTCAATCGCCTTTGCCAAATGATCTTTAACCGTGTTCTTGGAAAGACCAAACAGCTCGCAAATCTGATGAAGACGCAACGGCCCACGTTCTTTCAGCACTGCCACAATCTGAGCAACTCTGTCATGCTGGTTCTTCAAGGGAGCAAAAACCTCCAAGAGAAACGAGATGATTTCTCCCATTGTCTCGTCATCAATCTCAATCCGAATCATGCCGATTCCTCCTCTGCCTCCTGCTCTTCGAATTCTGATTTCTTGAGAAACACGTCAAGATCACCGTCTTTCCTTGGACGAATCAGCGCGTAGACCTTCGAAAACACGGACCTCCGCATCAAATCCAAGGCCTCGTCATAGTTCCTCCGAAAATCACTCATGTCAACGATTGACCGTTCAGGCAGCACAACGGGAACAGTCAATGAGTCCCCAGAATCATCATCTTTCAACGTGAAACGAACCCTCAACGTAAACGTCATGCTTTCTCCTCCTTTTCAAACTCTTCGACAAACCTTCGCAGTGCGTCTTTCACAAGGTCAGCTCCTAAAGAATAAAGTTCTTCAGCACACAAACGCACACTTCCTTGACGCATGAGCGATGAATACGTAACCCTCAAAATCCCAAAAGAACTGGCACAGACAATCGACCGACTAATACAAGGCAGAAAAGACCTTGGCTTCAAATCACGAGCAGAATTCGTCAAAGAAGCCGTCAGAAGATACCTACTGGAACTCGAAAAAACAGGTTCTGTATAATCGCATAAATCGTGCTCCGTCATTCTTGTCCCACCTCTTGCTTTCTCATCTCATCTAGGTAGCGGCGTATGGCTTCTGCTACGAACTCTGCTCGACTCCGAAATCCTCTTTTTCCCTCCTTGACTACAGCGTCCACTTCGTTTAGTAGTGGTTCGGGCAAGTTTACTCCTTTATAGGTCATTGTTACACGCATGTTACATACACCTCGTTAACTAATAAATTTTGTTACACCCATGATACAAAAAACTTTGTCAATATGTTCCACCGATGAACCATGACAATCAATGAAAAAAGGAAAAGAATACCCCGACGGATATGCCAGAGTACCGATCCCTGAAGAACTAATCCGTGAAATCGACTTGCTTTTGAAAAAGCGAAAATATGGCTTCAAATCACGAGCAGAATTCGTCAAAGAAGCCGTCAGAAGATACCTACTAGAACTCGAAAAACAATAACTCATGCTTTTTCCTCCCTCTCTTTTAACTTGGCCCGCAACAAATACAGCTGGTTCAAAGCCCAGAACACGTAATCTGAAACAAGGCCTTTCCTGTAAAGAAAACCCTCCAGATCAGCAAGAGTATTGAAAAACACTGTTTTCTCGCCCAAGTCCAATTCGTATTGCAGCAAATCAAACCGGAATCCCAAACTCAAAACCATCAATTCTCAACACCTCATTCTTCGAAAAAACTATTGATCGGCCGAATGCCCAGCCTACGGGCCGCATCAAATCGCTCTCTCTTCCCCAGCTCGACTTCATCCTTGTAAGTAAGCTTGGTCGACCAGAAATCCTTGTGAACCTCAAAAGAACGCCTAGACACTTGCAAGTAATACTTTCGCCCCTTCTTCACCCAGCGAAAAACAATGTTTCGTGGTGCTGCTTGCGTCCGGGATCCCGCATGCATCATCAAGTTCTGAGCCTTCTGAAAAACACGAATACGGCCATGCGGCCCATTCTCCGCCACGAAAAACTCGTCATGCCACTCCATACCAACACTTCCACACCTAGTTCCTCGTATCCCATAAGAGACGAAATCTCCGATCAAACGGATTCAAAACCTTGTGGCCGTTAGAACCCAACTCCAGCTTTTCGAAGTCCTCATCCAGAATCTTCTTCAGTAAGTGACCCCTGGGAGCAAGCTTCAAATCATAATGGTACCCGTCATCACTGACCTTCCACTCCAGAACTTGGTAGTCATCCCAATACTCGTTCACTAACTGCAACAAATCATCAACGTGAAGACCACCAATCGTCCGCTCGAAAAACTCCTCAATTCCCAGCTCCACTACTCCGTCAGGAATCACTTCTAAAAACAAAGGATCCTTTTTCATCGTTCGAACATAAACTCTGTTAACATCCTTCAGTTCAGGAAAACGAATAAACAAGCCAAGTTTTGGATGATACAGCAACAATCTGTGCTTGTGCTCGATCGGCAAAGACGCGAACGCCTCAGAATCGCAAAACCTCGCCGGTCTCACATAAAAATCATGAATCGTCCCGAAAACACACACCAATTCTTCACTTTCAAGTTCGGGCAAAGGCAAAACGACGCCAACATCCGAATGACACATGGCGTGTCTCTCAACAGCCTTACTGACCTTCATTATTCTCACCTTTGCAACCTTCCTTCTCATTCACTTTTCTTTTCAAAATCTCCAATTCTAATGAGGGGGTGCTTATTCCTTGAAATTCGCCTAACTCAGCGAGTTGCCCACATGCCCTGCACCTGGCACGATACTTCCCTGACGTAAGTAGCAAGTAAAATTCCCAATCGTGCTTCACTTAATATCCCTCCTTCTCCCCGACCGGGATCATTTCCTTTCGAATCTTGCCCAAGATCCGCACAACAATCTCGTCCCCTTCCTTGATCTGCAATTCTCTGCGAATCTTAGCAGGAAGAGTAAGCTGGCCCCTCTGCTTCACTTCTAAGGTCACTTCAATACTCATCTAAGCACCTCTGCTGTTCAATTGATGAACAACTAACATTTTGATTCACAAACTAGTTC
>JALTMP010000282.1 GCA_027001645.1 Candidatus Heimdallarchaeota archaeon | reverse complement strand
TCTCATATTTTCATCTCCTCCTAACATTCTTTGCTCTCATTTTGGCTCATGCTTCAAACAACATGGCCAATGATCTAGCAGATGTTCTTAGCGGCGTTGACGATAAAGAATATGCGAGAGCAAAGTACGCCCCACACCCTATTCTCTCTGGATTGATTGGAAAGAAAGCCCTACTGTTAACGATTCTAGCATTCACCTTCATTGACATACTTGTCGCAATCTACTTCTACATCGCAGGCTACACGTACGTGGTTTACTTCGCAGGACTTGGAGGACTACTATCCCTCTGGTATGCCTCCCCCATCCTCCCTCTCAAAAAAATTGGCTTAGGAGAAATCACTTCCTCCGTTGTCTGGGGGCCACTCATGGTTGGGGGAACCTATTATGTTATCACTGGTCAGCTCCCATCAAACTCTTCGTGGTGGGCGATTCTCCCATGGACAATCGTTGTCAGCAGTGGATTAGTGGGAAAACATCTCGACAAGTTGGACGCTGACCGAGAAAAAAGGGTGTTTACCTTACCTGTTATCATGGATGCAATAGCGGGAGAAAGGACAGCAAGAATCCTGAATCAAATCATTCTCCTGAGTTTTTATCTTTCAATTATTGGTCTTGTACTCTCGGGAAAAGCTGGAATCGGGATACTTCTTTCCTTCCTCGCTTTTCCCCGACTCATTGAAACTCTGAGAACCTATAACGCGCCAAAGCCCTCACAACCTCCTGACTGGTTCCCCATCTGGCCTCTCTGGTTTGTTGCCTGGTCCTTATACTTTAATAGGCGTGCGGGAATGCTGTATATCATTGGTTTGTTTCTTAATCTCATAATCCCCACAAAATATGCCTATTTCACGATCTCGTGAAGCCTTTGAAATTGCACCCATGACTGTTCCTTTGGGCAATTTAGATGACTTTTCTTCTCCCCCCGGTTCTGCTATTCCTGCTTTTCTCAACGTGAGCAATTCTGCTCTTCTTTTGTCTTCTCTCTCACATATTGATTTTTTGCAAAGATGTCCCGTGAACTTCCGTAAAGTGCTTTCTTTTGATCTTTCGCCGCTTCATTCGATTGGATATGCTATTTTATTCACGTAGAATTGCGTACAATATTGTTGATAACTAAACAGAAACCAAGTATGCCAAACACGAACCTTAATACTAAGATGCTACTTGATAGCAACAAGATGAAAGGAAACGCAAAGGTTCTACCAACAAAGTCGTCGGATCCGCCGCTCCAGCGCTGTTCTTTCAACACCCTATTCGAGCTCGTATCCCGCAAATGGTCATTGTTCATTTTATCACATCTCTTTCTCGATGGACAAATGACTTTTTCTGAACTCAAGAGACGTCTTGTCGGTTGTGAAGGGGAGACTATCTCCAACAAAATGCTGGCTGACCGATTGAAAGAGTTAGAAAACGGCGGGCTCATCAAAAGAGAAGTCAAGGATGAACGTCCTGTTAGGGTTTACTACACACTCACCGAGCAAGGAGTGGAATTCAAGGATGTTATTTTGGTTTTCAATAACTGGAACTTGAAATGGCTTCACGGTAACAAATTTGGCACTGGGAAGCATTGCACCGAATGTTCGTTTCGTAAGCTTCTCGAACAGCTTGAAAACAAATGATCTAGACACTGGAGAAAAAAGCTCATTTTTCCTATTTGCTCTTTCCGCTCGCAAAACAGTGCAAGCAGAAGTACATCCTATTCGACAATAGATTACTTCGAATTCAATAACTTAAGAAAACCATTGTAAAAATATGAGATGAAGGCTATGACTCAAGTAGAATCACAAGCAAAAGAGCAACCCCTTCAATTGCAGTTAGGAAACCAAGCCACTGCAATTGGACTGTTAGATGGTGGGGTTCGTTATTTTGCAGCCTACCCTGGCACACCCTCAACAGAGATCTTGGAAGAAGCAGAAAGAAAAGCAGAAGATTACAATGCCATTGTTCATTGGTCTACAAACGAAGCAGTAGCTCTTGAAGAAGCGATTGGTGCTGCTTTTTCTGGCAAGTTTGCGGCATTTGCCGCAAAACACGTTGGGCTAAATGTTGCTGCCGACCCATTTCTGAGCACCTCATACATGGGAGTTCCTGGCGCTCTGGTGGCATGTATTGCTGACGATCCTGGAATGCACAGTTCACAAAATGAACAAGACACGCGCTGGTATGCGAGATTGGCTCACTTACCAATTATTGAACCCATAGATCCTCAGACAGCTTATGATCTTGCAAAGAAAGCCGTCGAAATTAGCCATAAATTCCAAACACCGATCATATTTCGACTGACAACTAGGATCTCCCACGGATTAGGCCCTGTTAAAAGAAGCGAGAAGATCGAACCACCCAAGCTAGAGTTTCAGAGAGATCCTCAGCGTTTTGTAACCATTCCTGCACACGCCAGAAAAAACAAGAAACGGCATCATCAAATGTGGAAAAATCTGTCTGAATGGGTTGAAACATCGAACCTCTGGGCTGAGTATACCAAAGGATCAAAGATTGGTATCATTGCTACCAGTGTTGCTGGAGCATATAGCTGGGAAGCTATTGAAGAGATGGGCGTTGAAGTTGATTTACTGATTCCTTACATCACTTATCCTTGGCCCAAAAAGAAGATACTGGAGTTTCTCGAGTCGCATGACATCATCCTTGTTGCAGAAGAACTCGATAACATCCTTGAACGTGAGCTTAAACTCTTGGCCTACGAACATGAGATCTCAACAAAAATTCACGGCAAAGATCTTCTGCCTTGGGACGGAGAATTTGACTCTAACACTATCAAACAAGGTCTTGCCAAAATCTTAGGAATTGATGGACCAAACACAGATACTGTCATTCGAGATGATTTGGTTATCCCAAGACCTCCTACTTTTTGTGCCGGTTGCCCTCATCGAGCTACCTACTTTGCTCTAGAGCGTGTTTTCAAGAACAAAGACGTAATATATTCAAGTGATATCGGATGTTACAGCTTAGGGGTTTTACCTCCCTATCAAGCTGCGGATGCCCTTGTCGCAATGGGTGCTTCAATTGGGATGGGTGTCGGCTTTGCGTTCAGTAACCCTGATAGACCCGTGGTAGCGCTCATCGGAGATTCAACATTCTGGCATACTGGGTTACCCGGTCTCGCTAATGCTCTTTGGCATGATTCTAACCTTCTTCTCATCGTGATGGACAATGGAGTAACCGCAATGACTGGAATGCAAGAGAACCCCTCTGCAATCGATGTGCCACCGAAAGATCGACTCAGCATTGAAAAGACAGCTGAAGCTATGGGTGCAAAGGTCTGGGTCTTAGATCCCTTCGAAGAGCGTGAATTGAGAAGAACAATAAAAGCTGCAATGAAAGAACCCGGTGTAAAGGTTATCGTGGCAAGGCGTCCCTGCGTAATTCTCGAAGGCCAGCACCTTAAGCTGAAAAATGAGAGTTTTCCACCTCCCGTAGACGTGGACCATGATGCATGCGTTTTGTGTGGTATTTGTTACGAGGACATGGCTTGCCCAGCGATAAGTTTTGATGTAGATGAACAAAAGGTAAACGTGGATCAGTCACTTTG
>JALTMP010000281.1 GCA_027001645.1 Candidatus Heimdallarchaeota archaeon | reverse complement strand
AGGGATTTCATTTCTTCTCTCGTGTATGATCGGATGAGACCTCTCCAAGCAAGCAGGATAGATCGAGCGTTAGGAGAATAATTCTGGTTTGCATGGGCATTCCACAGTTCTGGCAACACCAAGTCAGGATGTCTCAAAATAAAGCGTATTGCGTCCCAGCGATTAGGGCTTTCAAGAGCAAAGCGTATTCGTTCTCTAAGGTTTTCTTGCGAACGTGGAATGTATAACCAGAGAAAAACGGAGAATAGGCCATACATTCTGTAGTGAATTTCCCCGGTGGAACTCCAGATCGTGAAATTGACAAACATTAAACCAAGGATAATTGTGGACGAAATCTTGATTCTCTTTTGCCATTGCGAATCAAACAGATCTAACCGGTAGTTAAAACGAGCGAAGCTATAGGCTGCGAAAAACAAGTAAATCGCGGGTAAGACTAGAAGGCGAAACGCCAGAAGGATCTTTTCAATTAGGGGTAGACCGTAAAAGTTTCGATAGGTTGCAGTTAGGAAAGCGGAGTATAAGAATCCGAAACCAATCAATAAGCCAAATTTTGAAGGAATCGAAGGCAAGGAAACAGAAGAGGAAAAGGCCTTAATATCTTCTTCAGGGGAGGGATCCATAACATATTCAGTGATTTCTCTTTGTTGGGAAAGCATGAGAACTTCTGGCGAGGGTTTTCCCATCAACATTCGAAAGATAAGACTGGCAGCAATGCCGGCTAGTATTGCTGCAATGACAAAGGCCAATAGAAGCTGGCCGGGAGTCTGAGCTCTTCCAAAGACGAAGTATAGAATGATATTGATTACCACAACTGAAATGATTACTGCTAGAATACCAACAAATTGTTGTTTTGTTGTTTTAATGATTTGAGACAAAAGATCTAAGACGTCCTTTGTGAAAATGAAGGGAATGAGGAACGAAAGAAACAGGAGGAATAAGAGACCAGTTTGAAGAGCATTATCGATCTTGTCGGCAATAGAATATGGAGGAGCGATAGGATCATAGGTTCCGAATGCCGAGGGAAGCAATCGCATGACAACATCATGGAAGGGATCTCCCCGAGGTAAGATGTGAATTAGAAGCGTGAAGGTAATAGGATAGATTAGTTTCTTGGTAATCCAAAAAACAATCCCCGCGAGGAGACCAGCGGAGAGAGAAATAGCGAAGGAATAGAAGAAGAACGGCCCTTGTGTTGCTTGGAAAAGCTCTAGTTCAAACATAAGTACTTGCATGAAAGCAGGAATGAGAATTGCGGGGCCTGCACCGACGTTCCATTTTCTGAGTTCCCCTCCAATAAGCCCTCTCAAGAGGTATTCTTCTGCAATATAAAACGCAGCAAATGCAACCACAAGGAGAACGATTGATTGTTTGTTTTGGCCTGCACTGAAGTTGGCAGCAGTCGTTAGAAAATCGAGAGTTGTAATGGGGAATGCTCGTTCTGGCCGAACTATGCTAGCCGGTCCTAAGAAGTAGCGGAATGAAAAGCGGACTGCGGTCAGTATGAGAATATAGATGGAAAGAGCGCTTAGAATGACGATTGCTCCTTTTTTCAATGGGATTCTTCCTGGCCCATAAAGAGCAACTCCAGTCGAAGAGCTTCTCATTTCTACGAGTATGATTCGAGAGATTCCTGTGATGAATGCAATAATCGAGAACAAGGCAACGATCCCGTCGATTGATGTTCTAGAAGGAAAGGGCTTGCCAAGAACTAGTTGATACAGAATTGGGCCTAAGAGAGCACCTACAAAATAACCGATAATCCACCCGTTAAAGTACACCGAGTATAAGTGACTGATTAATACTTGCCCGTGGAAAGAGGTCATTTTGGACTTGGCTGGCTCCCGAGGAATGAGAACAGCTTGGTTACCAAGTGGCACTTGAATGATATCTCGAGGTTGGCTCATATTTCATTAGCTCCTAAAACAATGTCGGCTTCAGCCCGTTCTCTAGTTTTCCGAAACCTAAACATTCTTGAAAATCGTTTTGAAATTCTCCAAGCCAAGAAAATGGCAATAAGAACGGCAGTTACTCGAACCCTTGGGTTGATTCCTACTTTGATTGTTGAAGTCGCCTGATTGTTTTCTTCTGAGGTTTCAGAGACTTCATTTAAAACATCTATATTGACGCGAACGTTTACATCATGTTTGCCATAGCCTTCAAATCGAGAGATTACCAATATTTTTTCTTCGAGACCATCCAAGAATTCGATTCTTGTCTCTACAGTAAGTTTTCCATCAACAAAGATCTGAACTTGGAAGGATCCTACAGGGAGAGTTCCATTGTTTTTGATGGAAACGAAGATTTTGAGGGAGCTTAGTTCTTCAGGATCGCTAGGCTGAGGAGTGATTCCTGCTATAATTAAGTCCGCGAAGCGGTACCAGGATGCGTTATAGCCAGTGATTGATGAATTGAAACTGACAGAATTCAGAGGAAAAAGAGCGTATGCTAGGCTTACTTGTGAGGGGACGTAAACTGGGCTTGCCGAATATCCAACACCCGAGCTAGGGGTGCTCATTACGGGAATCAACGTCTGATTTATTGATGAGTCTGAAAGAGAGATTAGGCGGGGTTCGGTGAGATTATATTGTTCAGAATATAGAGAATAAGAGGTTTCTTCGGCATAAACAGGAAGGAAAGAAGCGGGATACTCGCGAGCGAGCAATGCAAAGGTTCCTCCGTATCTGAGCTTAGAAAATGCGAAGAATTCGGCAGCATTCATTTCTTCAAGTGCGGGTAGCTGGGTTGCTCCTCCAAAAATTTGACCACCGAAATACGTTGCCGGTAGCCATGTTATTGTAAGGTCTTCTTCCCCGGTGATCTGAGTGATTTCTCCATGGATGGGGTTTTTGGAGGCGATATAATAAGAAGTGCGATTAGCTAGGAGCATGGTGGTTTGAAAACCATCTTCATACTCAATTAGGATCTTGTTAGGGGAATTTGACCAGAGGTGAAGTGAGGAGAGGTCTTCTGTGTTTGTGTTATTAGAGAAAACAGTTGGTACACCTTGGAAGTTCTTTCCTCTAAGGAAGGAAGGCATCAGAAGTGTGGCAGCAGTTCCTCTGGTGGAATTAGTGGTTAGAGAGACTACTATTGATGAACGCGATGTATGGATTTCGTCACCAATTTCAGCTCGAAAAGAATAAGGAGTTCTAGCTTCCTGAACAGTGAACGTCTGTGGAAATCTGTTAGGGTCGCTGGGAATTAGTTTGATCTCATTGTTCCGAGACAGAGAATAGACTTGGATCAAGGCGTTTGGTAGTGTGTTGATAAAGCGATAACCATACATTCTGGCGGGAAGAACAGAATATCCAAACGACAGGTCAGCGGTTTGCGAGACATTTTCAGATGCAACTATTACTTGAAGAGGAGAGGAAGAGAGAATTAGGGACCCGTTTCTTATTTGTGAAATGTGTTCGGGAGCGATTCTTAGCGTTTTGCCCGGGTCGAGCGAAAGAACTGAGGTGTTATTTACTTGAAATTCTGTTAGGATTTGGGATTGAAACCCAGAAGTCACATAGATGGAAGTAGGATAGGTTTTGGTGAATACAAGGGGTAAGTAGTAATAATA
>JALTMP010000280.1 GCA_027001645.1 Candidatus Heimdallarchaeota archaeon | reverse complement strand
GGTGCTTTTTCTGGCTTTTTTATGTTGAGTGTAAAGCCAAGAAATGGTTGGAACAGTTTCAGAAATATGCTGGTCATACTTATCACGCTGTTGGGTGTCAAGATGAGCAACTTTTTCGGATAATAAAAGACTTATGTTTATGCGTGCGGCTAACGAGCTAACCATCCTAAGTGTTATTATAGATCACAGGTGGGAAAATCTAGTGATGCCTCGCGATTCTTTCGATTTAATCACTGATGCTCTTCGTGGGAATGACTTAGATCGGGTTCCTCTTTCCTTATGGCGGCATTTTCCGCAAGATGATCTAAACGGAGAAAAACTGGTTGATCTTCACGTGAAATTTGCTTCTACGGCCGAGATCGACTTAATCAAATTTTCTCCCATGGGACGATTTTCTGCTGTAAACTGGGGGTGTGAAATCTATTTTCCTGAAGATACGTTGAGAACCACCGGGTCTGCGAGATGCAAAGAGCCCATTGTTAAGCGATTAGAAGATTTTACAAAAATCGAGAAAAAAGACCCTCAAGAAGGCTTTTTTGGAGAAACCTTGCGTGCGGTTAGATCTCTGGCCAAGAAAGTAAAGGAACCGGTTGTCCTAACGGTGTTTTCGCCTCTTATGACCCTCTCTCACCTCGCTGATTTTGATATGGCGTTTCTCTTAAAGGAAAATCTTGAACCATTTAGAGATGCCATTAATGCCGTAACACAAACTACTCTGGAATTCGCAAAACTTGCATTGGAGGATGGTGTCGCCGGTATTTTCTTTGCTCATCGATTTGCATCTCCGTCCCAGATGGACCGGGAGACTTATCTCTCAAAGGTCGTCCGTATTCACAGGAGAATTCTCAATGACTCGAAAATAAGAGACTCCATAATTGTACATCATGCTCATGGAGAAAGTCCGTACCTTGATATTATTTCTCAAAGCTATTCACCCGGGTTCTTGAATTGGGAGACTCAAACAACAAGCCCATCTATTAAGGAGTTTCGCAAGACCTCCGCTTCCCCAATAATGGGTGGTCTGAATGAAAATGCATTGAATACCATTTCTGATTTAGAACTCTGCGAGGAGCTAGAACTTGCATGGAATGATTCTGGAGAAAAAGGTTTTGTCATTGCACCCGGTTGCGTTATTCCCGTTAATGTTCCTACAACTAAGATTAAACTCGTAGCCAAGTTAGCCCGAAAAATTAGCAGTGGCAATTCCTGTAAATGAAAATGCAAAGGTGAAAATATGGAAAGAAAATCTCGTCAAGTCATTGTTTCAAACAATGGATTTAGGAAAAATCATGCTTTACTCTATGGTGTTCTAGGTATTGGAATGATTGGCATGGGTATCGTGACGATCAAGGTTATCATTGGATCTCCTGCAATACTTCTAGGATCTATTTCAATCCTCATAGGCCTGTTTTCTCTATGGCTACTATTCCTAGAGCTCTACTCAAGGAACGATTTTGTCAAATTTGAGCTCTCCGGTGTAGAAATCAGGAGTACTCCTACTCTTGGTACGGGTCTGCTTCCTACTCATTTGCGGATAGAGTACCCTAACATAAAGGCTGTGAATGTAGCCATTATTCAAGATCGGCTGGGGTCATCAGATCAAAGACTTGCTCTCATAATTGACTATGCCAAGAACACAGGGGAAACTAAGCGGAAGATATTATTGGATCGCTTCCCACCAAAAACGGTGCTAAACACTGGTCAAATCATTGAAACTTCCGCTAGAATTGGATCTACAGTGAAACAGTTTATGGACACCCATCCGGAATTTGTAAATGTGGCGCGAAAGTTTCTAAAAGGTGCTACGAAATTACTAGATTCTCTCAAAGCATCACAAGGTCATCCCACAGAAGCAAAAGATGAACCTCTGGACGACACCGAACCAACCAATTAATCAGTAAAGCAACAATAGAATAATATCATTTCACTCGTTTTCTCATGTGTGGAACCATCTTGGACACTTAATCTTGAAGATATCAAAAGCAGTTTTTCCAGCGCTCATTTTGTGCTCGGCAGTTCTACATGCGAACCTCTACATGGACACGATTATAATGTAAAGGTTGCCGTAAGGGGGGAGCTGAATAAAAACCAGATGGTTGTTGATTTCCTAAAACTCAAACCGATTCTTCGGTCTATTACCCGAAAACTAGACGGAAAATTCCTTCTCCCTACAAAAAACTCTCATCTGGAAGTTTTCGAAAAAGACGACCACGTATTGCTAAGAACCCTTAACCCGATAAAGGAATACTTATTTCCAATAGAAGACGTAGCCTCCCTTCCTATCAAGAATTCAACAGTTGAGGAACTGGCTGCTTACATCCATTCAGAACTAGTTCCACACGTTAGGGAACTAAATGCTCATCTTGAAATCTCCGTTTGGGTTGGGGAGACTCAATTTCAAGGAGCATGGTTCCCTCATTGGGAAAAAGCATTTTGACAGCCTATCTTTCCGTTCTTATAGTGCAATTGGAAGGCCAAGATGTTTTCTCATCATGATCAATGATGTTGACAAACCCCCCAAGCCAACAAAGAAGCGTTTTTGCAATCTGGAGCTTCAACTGTTTTCTTTTTTTCCACTCTTCGTAATTGCTAATGAGCTTGTTTTGAGATACTATGGGGCCATCCAATGCGAAACCATGAAGATGTATTGCTTTCGCACCCATTGTTTTTGCAAAAAACGCTGCTCTGTCACCATCAGTAAATCCCAAGTAGTTTTTAATCCCCTCTCTTGGCATGGTTTGCGTTGTGAGAACAACTCTACTTAACTCATGGGCCTGAAAGAAGCTTTCTACTTGGTGAAGGTTATCTCCATGAATGTGTACCAGCAATAAGGCTCCTTTTTGACCTGCCTTTGCCAAAAATTCATGATCCGAATCCAAATCTGTTACAACAATATTTGGGACAACCCCCTCACTGAGAACAATTCCAGTGATCCCTTCAACAGCAATGGTCGTTGATTCTTGGTAGTGTCTTACTACGTCTCTCTTTGTCACAGGACCAAAAATGTGGATGTCCTTGCCTTCAAACGATTTTCTTACCCTTTGGTCCAGATCTTCTTCTATCTTAATTCTCTTTGCGATTATTGAGAGGGCTTGTTCATCAGATTCCATGCTTATTCCTAAGGTTGAACAGATCCAAGGATACCAGAACTCAATCCACGCATTCAAATCAAGTGATTTTGGCCATGTGGTGAATGGAGGGGGTGATGCTTTCATTCTTTCAAGAGAGAGTTATTGGAGATCATTAATTCAATTTCGGAATTTTACGGAACACACTTAAATCCCGCAATGAATACCCATTGTGCAGAATTTCAGCCAAAAAGGATGTGAAACACACCCATGAGGAATTTATCGATTCTTCTTTTGCTTCCCACTCTCAATGAAGTAGAAGCTATAGAGCCCGTAATGAAAGAAGTCCCAGAATGGATTAGCGAAGTAATGGTTGTTGATGGAGGAAGTACTGATGGAACCCGGGAAAAGGCCGCAGAACTAGGGGCGAAAGTAGTTCTTCAGCGTTATGGAAAAGGAAAAGGTTGCGGTGTTAGAACTGCTATGGAGGAGTTCCTTAAAACCT
>JALTMP010000279.1 GCA_027001645.1 Candidatus Heimdallarchaeota archaeon | reverse complement strand
CACTTGGGGTTGATCAAGAAAGTTTGAAGGATGATTAGTTTCCAGACCTCTAGGGTTCTTCTCAAACGCAAGATTTGATTGATGATTTTGAAGCTTTGCAAAAGTTTCCAGACCTCTAGGGTTCTTCTCAAACATTACAATCAGATACCGGATTAACCAAAAGAGAAATGTTTCCAGACCTCTAGGGTTCTTCTCAAACTCTTAACAATATCTTCTACTTGCGAAGAAGAAATCCGTTTCCAGACCTCTAGGGTTCTTCTCAAACTAAGGTAAAAGCAAAATGAGTATTCCTTTACTAATCGTTTCCAGACCTCTAGGGTTCTTCTCAAACTATTGATTATGCAGGTATTTTACCAAATGGGAATTAGTTTCCAGACCTCTAGGGTTCTTCTCAAACAATTAAAGTTTGGAATGAAAAAAGGCATCCAAAAATGTTTCCAGACCTCTAGGGTTCTTCTCAAACCGTAATACAAGATTCCCCGCACCAACTTGTTGAATAGTTTCCAGACCTCTAGGGTTCTTCTCAAACCTCTATTTGCATTTGGGACTTCTCAGTAGATGCTTAGTTTCCAGACCTCTAGGGTTCTTCTCAAACTAATGATACATCATTATATTGTTATTACGTTGAGTAGTTTCCAGACCTCTAGGGTTCTTCTCAAACATGTAGAAAAAGACTTTTCTTTATTAGAAGAGTCATTGTTTCCAGACCTCTAGGGTTCTTCTCAAACAAAAAGTATTAAAGACATACAGAGACAAACTATATAGTTTCCAGACCTCTAGGGTTCTTCTCAAACAATCTGTGTTATATCCATATTCTATGTCAATGCATAGTTTCCAGACCTCTAGGGTTCTTCTCAAACTGTGCAAAAATTCATTTTGTGTTTGCTCGAGCAAAGAGTTTCCAGACCTCTAGGGTTCTTCTCAAACCATTCTAAACTACTCCGCTTAATATTTGTTAGAACAGTTTCCAGACCTCTAGGGTTCTTCTCAAACTTTTACTTGGAACCGTGATTGCTTTTACAATGGGGGGTTTCCAGACCTCTAGGGTTCTTCTCAAACAATTATATTTTTTCTTTTTGGATCGAGGGAATATCCGTTTCCAGACCTCTAGGGTTCTTCTCAAACTCAATCTGGGAATTACCCCTATGGATATACTCCCTAGTTTCCAGACCTCTAGGGTTCTTCTCAAACAGGCCAAGTAAAGAGTGCCCTCAAAAACTTCTATCTGTTTCCAGACCTCTAGGGTTCTTCTCAATCTCTATGAGTGCATGGATGATTGTGTACCGTGCAATAGTTTCCAGACCTCTAGGGTTCTTCTCAAACTTTACTTACCTTGGTTGTGGCAAACACGCAGTCACGGTTTCCAGACCTCTAGGGTTCTTCTCAAACCATGGTGAGCGTATATACCTTTGTATGTGTTTTTAGGTTTCCAGACCTCTAGGGTTCTTCTCAAACCCTAATAGCTTGTTGACCAAGTGGTTGGCGAAGTTGTTTCCAGACCTCTAGGGTTCTTCTCAAACTTTGTATCTTGTTGTTGCGTTTCTGCGGCAGAAACAGTTTCCAGACCTCTAGGGTTCTTCTCAAACTTGTCCCTGATGAGATAACAGAATATACGCGTTCAGAATAGTTTCCAGACCTCTAGGGTTCTTCTCAAACGAAGTGTGTTGGATGGAGGAATTAGGAAATATTATTGTTTCCAGACCTCTAGGGTTCTTCTCAAACGCAATATGTACCCGTGCATTAATTCCTTGGGCAATGGTTTCCAGACCTCTAGGGTTCTTCTCAAACATAAAAGGATACCATTAGAGTATCCAGAGTTATTAGAGTTTCCAGACCTCTAGGGTTCTTCTCAAACAATCAAAAATGATCTTAGACACATTACTCGCTAATTAGTTTCCAGACCTCTAGGGTTCTTCTCAAACATTATTTTGGTTTACGTAAAGGAGAAATCCAGCAATGTTTCCAGACCTCTAGGGTTCTTCTCAAACTGGCAAAGTTGGGGTTATGCCAAATGCAGATTGATAGTTTCCAGACCTCTAGGGTTCTTCTCAAACCCAGTATTCTGGCATTCACACCTTTTTTTCAAAGTCGTTTCCAGACCTCTAGGGTTCTTCTCAAACCATTTTACTTTTACCATACGTTATCGCTGTAGTTTTGTTTCCAGACCTCTAGGGTTCTTCTCAAACTGTTAGAGAAGCTTACTTGATCGCTCCAGTCGTCATGTTTCCAGACCTCTAGGGTTCTTCTCAAACAATTTATTGAAGCAAAACCAGAAGCATCCGAATTAGTTTCCAGACCTCTAGGGTTCTTCTCAAACAAAATCCTATTATACTGTACTTATACTTCATTGCTTGTTTCCAGACCTCTAGGGTTCTTCTCAAACTTTCAATTGCTCTTTCTCTGTTCTATGCAATAGTTTGTTTCCAGACCTCTAGGGTTCTTCTCAAACAACTCTACGAAATAATTTTATCAATACAACAAGCAAGTTTCCAGACCTCTAGGGTTCTTCTCAAACAGTGTATTGTTTGAAATGTGGTGCTATGCTCTATAGGTTTCCAGACCTCTAGGGTT
The DNA here is from genome assembly GCA_027001645.1 of Candidatus Heimdallarchaeota archaeon. Classification (GTDB taxonomy): domain Archaea; phylum Asgardarchaeota; class Heimdallarchaeia; order Heimdallarchaeales; family JAJRWK01; genus JAJRWK01. The sequence continues at coordinate 1,003 of JALTMP010000279.1, read as the reverse complement.
CTTCTCAAACCGTACTCGAAGCCGAGCGATGCAAATTAGAACATTTGTTTCCAGACCTCTAGGGTTCTTCTCAAACGCAAGAACGTCGGGCTACTCGTACTAGCAATGGTGCGTTTCCAGACCTCTAGGGTTCTTCTCAAACTTACTTCTTGAAATTAGCGGAGTTAACGTTGCGTGAGTTTCCAGACCTCTAGGGTTCTTCTCAAACCTCATGGACCATTCAAGAAATTTCGCTTGTAGATATGTTTCCAGACCTCTAGGGTTCTTCTCAAACCACTCCCTATGAAATTACAGTGAAATTCTCATTCTCGTTTCCAGACCTCTAGGGTTCTTCTCAAACCATTAGTTGATACTGTGCTTGTTCGTTGCAAGATTAGTTTCCAGACCTCTAGGGTTCTTCTCAAACTTTTATGACCGCAAATAGTGCATCGCAAAACCTCAAGTTTCCAGACCTCTAGGGTTCTTCTCAAACATAATAGTCCTCAAAATATTCCCAAATTGCATACTTGTTTCCAGACCTCTAGGGTTCTTCTCAAACTCTTCATTCATTTATTTTCACACTCCTAGAGCCTCGAGTTTCCAGACCTCTAGGGTTCTTCTCAAACCTATTTATATTTTTTTAAAAATCAGCGCAAGATTTGGTTTCCAGACCTCTAGGGTTCTTCTCAAACATAAATGAATGAAGAAGACTATTTTTTCGATAGTCAGTTTCCAGACCTCTAGGGTTCTTCTCAAACCAAGTACAATGGATATACAGTGCGTTTTAGATATAAGTTTCCAGACCTCTAGGGTTCTTCTCAAACTAAGAAGAAGCTATGACATTGACTTGCAAATCTACTAGTTTCCAGACCTCTAGGGTTCTTCTCAAACAAAGTTCATTTTGAAATTTTAGATTGTGGACATCAAAAGTTTCCAGACCTCTAGGGTTCTTCTCAAACTTGTTTTGATCTATGTTATTACAATGTTTTACTTCTGTTTCCAGACCTCTAGGGTTCTTCTCAAA
>JALTMP010000278.1:1885-3626 GCA_027001645.1 Candidatus Heimdallarchaeota archaeon | reverse complement strand
CCGCTGTGATCGCCATTTGCCTCAGTAATGAGTTGGCTTTTCTAATATTTTACATTGTTGAAAAAACTCTCCATTGTTTCTTTCTCTTTCGTTGCATTAACTGAAAATCAGGTCATGCCGGATCATTTCTCCAGATTCTAAGTTGTAACTCGTCTCTTTTCCCACCTTAGTCAGCTCGAATAAGAGATCCGCTCTAATGATATGTATTAATCGAGTTGTAAAAACGGAATGTGGCTGATACTGTCAAATACACTTCCTTGAATAGTATTAATATAAAGAATAAAAAGGGAGAAGGAGTTAAACCCACCAAGAGACTAATAGCCACGATCTCTAGATGGTTAGATCTATGGATAAATTGACCGCCGAGGATTTTGAAAAGATTAAAGCTCAATCTTTTCTGTCTTTGATAGATAATCTTCCACTTCCTGCTTCAATTCAAAAGCCTGATCGTAGGTTAATATTTCAGAACAAGCTGGCCAAGAAATTTTTCGGTAGTGAAAAGTCTCCAAGCTATTGCTTTTCTCGTTGGGATTTTGTCTCTGAAGAAGAAGAGATTCCGTGCTTTGCTTGTCCTCTTTTCCAACTACTGGAATCAAATTCTACCAAATCAATCATACGCCAAACAAAAGATCCATCTGGTGCTACGCTCTTCCTTGAGCTAACACATCACCCTCTTTTTGAAAAAGAAACAAACGAATTTTCCTATTTTGTTGAAGTAGTGAGGGATGTATCCGAGCTCGTATTGTCCGGGCTCTACGAAAAAGGAGAATCTCTTATTCGTTCAGAAGAAGCAAGAGCTTATTTTCTCAGCGTTTTGAGTTTTGCCGTACCATCTAATCCGTTGGTTTCAGAGCCCCTTCCTTTCTATACTTCGGAAATTGAAAAAGAAGCATTCTTTTCAAATATTGCCGCTGTCAGCTATTATGCCGTCGGACATGCTCAGAAATGGATTCCTGGACTTTATGGTCCCTTGCCAATGAAGGACCAGGATGATTATTTCTTGGTCCTATACGCTTTCACTAAGAAAACCAAAACTCCTATGAAAGACACTCGCCTCAAAGAAGATTTGTTAATTCTTACGATTTTCGTCCGAAAAGAAATGCTTCCCTTCTGGAGTTTCAGAGAAACGCTATCGACCCTTTTTGAAGATTTTTTTTCTAAAGTAAAATATTCTGAAGACATCACGCTTGACACTCTCAGAACACTTCGAAAACAAGTAAACCGCCTCATGCGGAGTGAATTGAGCGTCCTACTGAATTTAAAGTGAGCCGTCGTTTGAGAATGTTACCGTGATATTATGGTTGGTTTTAAGTGTCAGCGCTATCCTTGGTCACATGTCATCCCTGACAACAATGTTGTCTCGATTCCTCAGCAAAAAAAAGCATGCTAACCTTTGCCTAATCGGTGAAGTAAACACTGGCAAAAGTACTCTCGCCAATAAAATAGGAATTGATTTTGCAGGAAAAGAGATTAGTCCTGTTAGTGAAATTCCCCATGAAACCAGAGAAATTGCAGTCCTAGAAAAAGTCGATTTCTCAAATGATGGCAAAGAACTGGAGCTCACAATTATTGACATGCCAGGAATCGCAACCCAAGTTGATTGGAGGGAATTCACCAAGTACGGACTCAGCAAGGAAGAAGCAATGCAAAGGGCTAAAGAAGCTACAAAAGGAATTGTAGACGCAATAAAACATCTTAATTCCATAGATATTGCGCTTGTTGTGATGGATAGTACAAAAGT
>JALTMP010000278.1:0-1875 GCA_027001645.1 Candidatus Heimdallarchaeota archaeon | reverse complement strand
GGATAGGCTAGAAGCAGATGCAAGATTTGATCTAATCCTCAACAGTGTTTCCCAGAAAAACGTAGTCGTTATCGAAAGAGCTCTCGAGCCCCAAGAAGAGCTTGACTTGATCTCGAGAACTATGCAGCGGGTCGATGCTGACAAATTCACGGGAATTAAGCTATTCTCTCTAAAATCGCGTGTTAATGGGGGAAAATCTCTGTTTGGAAGAGCCAAATCTCTTACGTTTAGCGTCATTGCACCCTCAGATTCCGTGCAAGTGAGAGACGTAGGTGGCGTTTTATCATTACGAATCCCATCCTGATGACGTATAGCGCTACCTTGGCTACTTCATTTCTTCTTTCTAATTTCTAATCGGAAGCAATTTGTATCAGTAGTAAAAACACACATTGTGAGAATTGGAAGAGGAAAATTAGAAAAGAAAACCGTAGTTTTTTTGAGCAGAAAAGACAGGACTGAGGTATTTCAGGATCGCCTATTCAACTCCATTCTAGAAAACCCCCTCGAATTTCAATCCCAAGGGGAAAAAATTGAACCTGGTGAACTCTCACTAATGGCTCCTGTTGTTCCCTCCAAGATCGTATGCGTAGGACGAAATTATCAGGATCATGCAAAGGAATTAGGAAACCCCATCCCTGATGAGCCGTTATTATTCCTGAAACCTCCCTCCTCAATTATAGGTCCTAACCAACCAATCCTATATCCACCAAGTACTGCAAACTTACAATTCGAAGGCGAAATTGCGCTAGTTATGAGAAAAAGAATAAGGCAAGCAAGTGTTAAAGAGATAACTACGATTAGCAATCTTTTTGGCGTCACGCTCTTCAACGATGTAACTGCGCGAGATTTGCAACGTAAAGACAAGACGTGGTTGCGTGGAAAAGGACATGATACCTTTGCTCCAATCGGGCCACACGTGATCCTTTCTCCTCTTGAAACAGAATACGACATATTAACCAAGCTAAATGGCGATATTATGCAGAAATCAAACACGCGACATATGAAATTTCAATTCTTAGACATTGTTTCCTATGTTTCAGAAATCATGACGCTAGAACCGGGAGACGTCATCCCAACGGGAACTCCTGCAGGCGTTGCTCCCATGAAGATCGGGGATCACGTTGAAGTAGTCTCTCCACAGATCGGTGTATTGTCCAATTATGTGGAATCTTGGGATCAGCGCACACCGTTGATTACGTAGGGGTAAGAATTGACATTTTAAAAGTTAAGAGAAAACCTTAAGGAGAAAAACCCCGATTATAAAAATAAACCTCTAGTGGCTTGGCTGGGATTATGGTGGTATGCTGATGGCTCGCGAAAAAAGAAAAACTCTGCTTCTTCACCCATTGCGCAGAGAAATCTATAGAATCGTTTCAGAGTTTCCTGGCTCATATTTCTTCGAAATAGCATCTGCTTTGGATCTCCCTCATGGAACTGTTTCTTGGCATCTAAAAAAACTCGAAAAAGCGGGTTTGGTTAGCACTATTAAATATGGGGGCCGAAGGGTTTACTTTTCAAAAGCTTTGAGAACTCCCGAAATTGAAAGAGCGTTTGTGGTTTTGAGAAGTCCTGCCACACAACAAGTATTCGAATACATTCTTAACAACCCTGGGTGTTATCAAGTCCAGATTGCAGAGAAATTAGGACTTCATCATGATACCGTTAGACACCACGTTAACCGTTTGAAAGAAGTGAACCTAATCGAAGTCATTCGAGAAGGAAGAACTGTCAGATACTTCATCGGTGAAATAGGGAAAAAAATCATTGAAGGCAGTACAGAGATCATCTCAAGAGCCTACATCGAATATCTCTTTTCCCGGCTCGAAGAAGAATGTTTGCACCCAGAAATCGTTGAGCAAGATGTCAATAAGGTTA
>JALTMP010000277.1 GCA_027001645.1 Candidatus Heimdallarchaeota archaeon | reverse complement strand
CATTTGCTGGCAAACGAGATTGGAAACAAAGCCATAAGCTCAGGATTCCACGCAGGTATCATCGTTGCTCGAATTGCATCAACTCCATATGAAATAGGGAAAAGCAAGCTTAGGTATCTTATTCCTAGGGGGAGAAACGCAAAAGGAAAGAACGCTGCTGAAAGAAAGATCACGGCAAAGTTCGAGAAATTCATCAAGACATCTCCTCGTTTAATGGTTAGCGTAAATGCGCCCATGATTATGCTAACACTCAAAGAAGCAATGATTACTCCTCCCAAGATAATGACCGCAAGAAATACGTTTCCAATACTTATGGGGAAGAACAAGGCAAAAATCACCAGCACCAGCAAGGCTTGAACCGTGCTAATGAACGCCCTACCCATTGAACCCATTATCATGACCGTTTTCATGTTTTCGGGGGCCATGTAGATCTGCTCCAAAGTTCCAAAAAATTGCTGTCTGCGGACGTATCTTCCAACAGCCCACAAAAAATCACTAGCATAGAAGAATACTAAAGTTCCATAAAGAATAACACTAGGCAGTGTTGTCTCATAAATTGACCCTTTGTCGGAAAATGCTATGGCTGCAAAAGTAATCCATAGGATGATTATCAAACCAGTGATTATTCCGCCAAAAAAGTTTAGCCTGTAACTGGCTAAGTGAAGAAAATCTGTTTTGACAGCAGCTTTCCATGCACGCAATCTTGATTTTACGCTCGATTCAAACATTTCCTCATCACCTCAGTACTCTCCGAGACCAGAACCCCGTTTTGCATGATCTAGAATTTTTGAAAAAAGTATGAATCCGGCTAGGCTCCAAAAAATTCCGAGTAGAATAGTTGCAACGCCATCTAGTAGTAATCCATGCGAATATTGTTTGAACCCAATCATTGCAATAACAGGAGGTGTTGAAAGCAAAACTGCACGAACATCATTTAACCCCCATGTTGGAGGGAAAAACAATGCAATAATGCGAAGCACCCATGGCAGCGCAGAAATTGAGAAAAAGACTCCCATTAGCGTTCCAAATATCCATTGAAGCAAGTTGATCAAGCTTTCGATATCTTTGAACTTGATTACCAGAGTTCCAAGAAGGAGGCTAATACCAATCATGGGAAAATAGGAAACGATGATAAGCAAGAAGACTATGATTAATTTCACAAATGTGAGTGAGAAGAGTACTGAAGGAGAAAAAATGAGAAAACCAAGAACAATGCTTATCAGGCTTGAAACAAGACCGAATCCCAAACTAAAAAGCCCTCTGCTAAAGGCTAGGATGTATCGAGATACCGGCGTGACCATGACAGATTCCAATGTTCCCTGAAATTGCTCTTCGCGTAGATACGTGCCGAAATCCCACATAATCACCGACATCATCATCCAGAAAACTGACCCTATGACGAGATATGCCTCTGCATTGCTGGTTCCCGTATTTGCTTGAAAGTTTTGTTGATAATTGGGAGAAACGCTCTTACCAATCATTATTGGAATCAAGACAAAAATTAAAGGAAGAAAGATGGTTATTAATGACGCAGTCCAATAGGCCCTCAAGACGGCGAGTTGCTGTTTAAGGATACTACGAATTATGACCAGATTCCCTCGTAGAGTTGCTCCTTCTCTCTGCTTGCTCTCATTCAACATGGCTAACAACCTCTTCTCTCTTGCTAGTATCTTCACTAAGTGTCCTTCCCGTTAGTGAAAGGAAAACGTCCTCTAGCGTCGGTTGTTTGGTAGACATTCCAAGAACGCGAATGCCGCTATCATGCAATATCTTGAGCGAAGAAATGATGGCATCATCACTTGTGAGCGCTAGAGAAACAATTGGAAACTCACTCTTACCAGATGTGATCTTCTGTGAAGCATTGACGATTTCTTTCAGAGACTGAAGCTTTGGAATGACTCCGTTTATGGGTTTGTCAACTTTTATGTCAACATGAATCATCTCTTCTGTCAAGAATTGATCCTTGAGGGCTTGTGGCGAATCAATTGCTATTATTTCTCCCAAGTCAAGTATTGCGATTGAATCGCTTAATTCATCGGCTTCATGCATGTTGTGCGTCGTTAGGAAGATAGTTGTTCCTTGCCTGTTGGTTTTCTTGATTAATGTCCTCATTTCATTTGCTGATCTTGGATCGAGTGTTGCTGTTGGTTCATCAAGAAAGAGGATCTCTGGATCATTGATCAATGCTTTTGCAAACGCAAGCTTGTATTTTTGCCCTGAGGAATAGGATTCTACTGGTCGATCAATTATATCATCAATCTTTAGTTCCTTTGCTAGATATTCTATTTTTTCCTCAATATCGCGCGGCTCAATATAGTATAGGGCACCGAAAAACTCGAGGTTCTGTCTCCCGCTCAACTTCCAGTAAGTACTTCTTTCACCCATCAACATGGCGTTTATGACTTTTCGGACTTGATTCGCTTCCTTGATAACATCATATCCCGCAACGACTGCTTTGCCCTTTGATGGAAACAACAAGGTTGTTAATATCTTGATGAGAGTGGTTTTTCCCGCTCCGTTCGGACCAAGTAATGTGAAAATTTCTCCCCTTTCGACATCTAGAGTAATGTTGTTTAACGCATGGACTTCCCTATACTCGGTCTTGAAAAACCCCTTTCGATGCTTGCCGATATACGTTTTATACACGTTTCTTACAGAAATAATTGGCTCCTTACTCAAGTTTCTCATCAAGATTCCACTTGCATCGTTTATTAAAACACGTTTACAAACCAAAAATACTTGAAAACCTACAGATCGGGAGGATGCTCCAACCTCAAGGTTGGATCAAATACATTATTTGAAAGCCGTCTTAGTTATGAATCACAGAAATTTGAAAAGAGAAGCCATGCACGAAACGTGTTCATTATCCTGACAACTTAATGTTTCGCATTCTCATCCCTTCTGGTCCGGCCGTAAAAACGGGAGCTCCTTGCATCGGGTTTCCCTTTCCGCATGTCTGAAGTTCAGCTACAAATCCCTTTCCAACAGCATCCACGCTAGAGAACAGACCAACAGTGGTGAGCTCAATTGTGGGTCGTCTCACCATTTCATCCGTTATTTCTCCTTTTTCAATTTTGAAGGCAATTGAGCCGACGTATTTTGATTGAAAACGCCGATCGTCTATATTCCACTCAGAAAACGTTTTCATGTAAATGCCTTCTTTTACTCCTTCTAGTAATTCCTCAAAAGTGTGGTCACCGGGAGCGATATAGGTGTTGGCCATTCGAATGATGGGTTCTCTGTCATATCCTATTGCTCGCGCTGCTGCATTGCTGCGTGTACCCCACATTGCAGCAGTTTCTCGATTATGAAGCAATTCGTTAAAAATGCCATTCTTAATCAGATATCTTGGCCTAGCAAGAACACCCTCATCGTCGTACTTGTAGTAACCAGGACTTCCAGGAATTGTAGGATCATCAATCACAGTAACAACATCGCTTCCTACCCTTGATTTACCCAGTTCTAGCTCTTGAACATAGCTTTCTCCAGCTTCGGCCCCTTCTCGTCCCCAAACACGATCTGCCTCAGAGGGATGCCCCGCGTTCTCGTGGGCAATAATACCACAAACCTGAGCTCCAACAACCATATCCGCATGATCATGAGAATATTTTTTGGCAGTGGCTGCTGCCCTCGCTAATTCAGAGGCCATGGTTTCAAACTCCCCGAAAGGATCAGCAACGTCGAACCATTCCCACCCAACAGTTCCTCCGAGGGCAAAAAATGCCTGTTCAGATCCTCCTGGGGCAACCGCGGTGAGAAATGTGAAAAGCTGTATTAACGAATAGTATTCGTTGTCGATTTTTGTGCCATCGCTATTCACGTAATATTTCCTATATTCTGTTCCTTGAAAGAAAATATTGCGACCTTTGAACTCAGCTTGGAATTTTTTCTCCTCAGAAAGCAATTTGTCGAGTTCCATGAATTTCTCGATCTTGTCTGTTACGGAGATGTCGCTTAATTTTGTTTTAACGTCAACTGACCATTTGTCTTCTACCACTTCTTCTTCAGAAAATGTTACAGGATTTTTTGACCGTGAGCTGCTCCTTGCGAGTTTCATGACAAAATCCACTATGCTTTCAATTTCATCCTTGTTTAACTGATCAGTGCTTGCAAAGGCCAAGCCACCCTCTACGATCACTCGAATTCCAATGCCTTGACGAATACTTTCGCCTGCCGACAAAACCCTTCCATCCAAGAGAGTAACGCCAGAATTGATTTCATCAACAAATCGGGCTTCTGCATAAGATGCACCCTTTTTGGTGGCGTAGTCAATTGCATATTCCGCTAGATCCATTCCTTCCATGACAGCACTGTTCCATGCGTAATATATCTTATTTTCTTATCCCAGAGATCTAAAAGTACTTTATGTGAAGACAAAATTGTTGCAAACCCACCCTTTTGGAAAGTTCTCCATAGACTCCCAACTTCTCCATAGACTCATCAGACTATGAATATCACATCGCTATTCCAAGCCATTGTCGAGAAAGGGTGAAAGTTGAACTCTTTCAAAAAAGAACATATCGAAAGATATGGTGAATAAGAAATGAAATTATTGAAGCTATTGAAAGACAACAGAGGACTGAGTAATACTGTCCTTGGTGGAATCATTGGCAGTATTGTGCTCATAGCCGCTATAGGTGCTACGGTATATTTTACATCGCAGAATGATCAAATAACGATTAATGGTGCTGGTGCAACATTTCCATTCCCGCTTATTTCTAGATGGATTGATGAATACAAGAACATTCAGCAAAACGTTGTGATCAATTACAATTCAATCGGAAGTGGGGGAGGAATAAAGCAGATCCAGGCTAAGACCGTCGATTTTGGGGCTTCTGATGCGCCTCTAGGGAGCGAAGAATTTGCATCAATGCCAGGTATTCTACACATTCCAGAAACGATAGGTGCCGTAACCCTTGCTTACAACCTTGACGGTGTTGGAGATGGTCTAAGACTCAACCAAACAGTCATCGCCGACATTTTCTTGGGAAAAATAACAAAATGGAACGACATTTCCATTTCGCAGCTTAACCCTGGAGTTTCTTTACCTGATATGGAAATTGCTGTCATTCACCGATCAGACGGAAGCGGAACTACTTTTGTTTGGACCGACTATCTGTCTGCAATTAGTGATGAATGGAAAGAAAATGTAGGAAAGGGTAAATCTATTGAATGGCCAACTGGACAAGGAGCCAAAGGAAATGAAGGAGTTACTGCAGTAATTGAACAAACCCCTGGAGCAATTGGCTACATTGAACTGTCCTATGCGATTACTAATTCTTTGAAGACAGTTGCATTTAAGAACAAGAACGGGGAGTTTGTCCAAGCTTCAACCGAGACAATTCAAGCTGCGGTAGAAAATGCAGTAGCAACCCTTCCAAAAGGAGATGAGAGCTGGGAAAACGTCACTATTGTTGATGCTCCCGGTAAGAACTCGTTTCCAGTAGCTTCCTTAACTTACATTTTGATCTACAAGAATCTGAATAATGTGGACAACAAAGAAGAAGCACAAGCACTCGTCGACTTTCTTTGGTGGATCATTCACGACGGCCAACAGTTCGCAGACCCTCTCTATTACGTTGCTTTGCCATCAGCACTTGTTTCCCTTAACGAAGACACATTAAGACTTGTTAATTTTGAAGGCATTACTTTATCGTTACCTTCACAATAAAGCAACATAATCAAGCATCAAATAAATGAATCGAACAACGTTGTTGTTCCTCCCCTTCTAGTTGTAGCCATAAGCATGTTCTCACAATCAAGAAACCGCTTTTCAAACAGAAGTAAAGCAGTGATAAAAAATGAAAAAGAATCCGTTTCTAAGACTAATAACAAAGAAAATGGGCTTTTCTCAAAGACAGGGATCAATCGCTCCTTTTGAATTAGTGATGACCCTGCTGGCAATCGGAGTTGTAGGTGGGCTGTATTACGCCTATCTCTTCGCTCTAATTAAAGGAGCACTTCCTGCAATCCGAGCATTTGGGTGGAAACCTCTCTTTGATCAAGGCTGGAATCCAGTAAGCAATAGCTATGGTGCCATGACTTTTGTCTTTGGCACTATCATCACATCAACAATTGCTCTTTTAATCTCTCTCCCACTCAGCATAGCAGTCGCATTATTCATCAGCGAATACGTCCATCCCAAAACCAGAAACTGGTTACGCGGAATAATTGACATGCTTGCCGCTATTCCAAGCGTAATTTATGGATTGTGGGGGATTTTTGTTCTCGTTCCGCTTATGAGGAAAAACTTGTTTCCTCTTTTGACCACTCTTAAAATTGCCCGAGCGGCATCCTTCGGTTTTTCTCTCTTTACGGCAGGAGTTCTCCTTTCTCTCATGATTCTCCCCATTCAAATAAACGTCTTCATCGAAGCCTTTGATACCGTACCCGAAACGTTAATCGAAGGAATGAATGCTCTCGGAGCCACTAAGTGGGAAGTCTCGAGCAAGATCATCGTTGGTACAACAAAACCAAGCATTGTTGGCGGATCCATGCTATCCTATGGCAGAGCATTAGGAGAAACAATTGCTGTAACAATGGTTATTGGTAATAGCATCAGAATGCCATCATCGATTTTTGACCCCGGGCAAACAATCAGTTCTTTGATTGCCAATGAGTTTGCGGAAGCCTCTGGGCAATTGCACTTAGCAATGCTATTTGAGTTAGCACTGATCCTGCTGTTTATCACCACTGTGTTTAACATGCTAGGAACAATTCTCGTGCACAAATTAAAATAAGGAGATTAGGCAAATGCGGAAAGAAAACATTAACTTTGAAAGAACAAGAAAGCTTAATCTGAAAAGAAGATTTTTCATGAACAACGCCATGAAGGCAATAATAGGCCTCGCTTTTCTCACAATCTCAATTCCGCTCTTCGACATAATGTTTCAAGTGATTCTCAATGGAGCCGGATCCTTTTCTTTCTCTATCCTAACCAAGGCAGGTTCCAACCCTCTCTCAAGCAATGGCGGCATTGGTCATGCTTTCATCGGAACCCTTCTTGTGATGATCATTGCCATGATTATCGGAATACCCCTTGGACTGTCAGTTGGTATTTATTTAGGAGAATTTGGAGACAATTTCGTGGGAATTACAATGCGAATCGGAGTTGAAACGATGGCTGCGATACCAACAATCATTACCGGAGTCATAGCCTATTTTCTCATAGTTAGATCGATGGGTTCCTTTTCCATTCTTTCTGGAGGGATTGCACTTGCAATGATTATGATTCCAATAATCGCACGTACAACGGATGAAATGATACGATTAGTCCCTGATTCGATAAGAGAAGCCAGCTATGCCTTGGGAATTGACACGGGGACCACAGTAACGTCAATAGTGGTGCCGAATGCTGGCAAGGGCATTACATCGGGCATATTGCTGGCATTAGCCCGTATACTTGGGGAAACGGCTCCTTTGCTATTCACAGCGTTCTTTAGTCAATCCTTTCCTAAGGGAATAGATAAGCCTGGTGCCACGTTAACTGTTCTAATCTTTCAATATTCAATCTCGCCCTTTGAAGAGTGGCAAAAACTAGCCTGGGCTGCAGCAATGCTTTTGCTCATCATTAATCTAGCAATCATCGTATTAGTTCGATCCCTGTTTCGCAATTCTACCCCTAGGTAGGAACATAAGTGTTGCCACAAAAGGCAACGTTTTCCCCCTTTTCATACAAGAATTTTACAAATACTTATTGAGAGATGCTATTATCCAGTTTTTCAAGAAACTTGGGAAGAATTAATGCATGTCCTTCTTTTGATCTTCCCTTCACTAATTCATGATCATTTGCTAAGATTAAGCCATAGAACTCATCACACTCTGATTTTGGTACCGGAAACAGGCACTTTGATGTCTTGAAGAAATACTTATTATTTACAATCATCGCTTCCAAACTGTTTACTTCTTTTTGAACAAAAAAACCGGAGCAATGTCGTACATGTCATTCCAGAAAAAAATCGAAGCGCGATTACCAGAATCACTTCATGGATTAATGGAACTTGCATATAACTATTGGTGGACTTGGGACGCTACCGCTCAACGTGTTTTTCCAAAACTAGATCCAAAGTGGTGGGAACTTTCTGGAAATAATGCCGTACTTTTTCTTTCAATCGTACCAGAAGAATCACTACAAAAAGCCTCAAACGATCCAGGCTACCTCGCATTATTAAATCAAGCACTTCAAAACTACAAGAATTACATGAAATCGAAAAATGAAGCCGAGCCTTCTGAAACCAATAAAATAAAGATTGGATACTTATGCGCAGAATTTGGGATTCACAGGTCGTTGCCAATTTATTCCGGGGGCCTCGGTGTCTTAGCTGGCGATCACTTAAAGGAAGCTTCTGATCTCAAGCTTAATTTTGTTGCCGTCGGGCTTCTCTATTCTGAGGGCTATTTCGTGCAACGGCTCAGCACAACTGGCGATCAAGTAGAGGTTTACGAGCCTTTCGATCCAGTGAAATCTCCTCTATTCATACTCAGAGACAAAAATGGCGATCCCGTCACCTTGAAAATCCCTATGGGTATGCATGAAGTTCTTGCAAGAGTTTGGTACGTTAATGTAGGAGTCAACAAGCTTTACTTGCTGGATACAAACATTGCTGAAAACACGCCGGAAGACAGGGAAATCACTTCGAGACTCTACCAAGGCGGTAGAGTAATGAGAATCCGTCAAGAAGTCTTGCTAGGAATTGGGGGGATGAAACTCTTTGAAAAACTCGGGGAAGAATTAGACGTTATTCACCTCAATGAAGGACATACGGCCTTCGCTCCCCTAGAAACAATGAGAAAACATATGCAGAATGGCTCCTCCTTTAAAGAGGCACTTGATAAGACCCGCGAAAAGTTTGTCTTCACAACACACACGCCTGTTCCCGCCGGACATGATGTCTTCTCGGACACATTGGTGATCGAAACTCTTGGAACATACGCTGCTTCATTTGGAATGACAAAAGACGACCTACTCAAACTAGGGCGTTCCCCCACAAGTCCAGGCAAAGTCTTCAATATGACTGCCCTCGCAATGCAATTCTCACGAGCAGTTAATGGTGTTTCAAAACTTAATGCCGAAGTCATGAATCAAATGTGGAAACAATACTTCGACCAGGCGGATCTACGGGTAAAAGGAATCCTGCCTATCACAAATGGTGTCCACATGCCCACTTGGATCGACTTTCGAATGAAAAACCTATATTCCAAATATCTCCCAAAAAACTGGATCGAAAAAATCGACATTAATCAGACGTGGGAAGCCATTGACAAAATACCAGACGAAGAGCTATGGCAAACCCATCTTCTCATCAAAGAACGCCTTGCATGGTTTATCCGAGCACGTATTCGGAAATGGGTAAAAGATGGGGATCTGGACACGTCTCTAGTCTACGCCTCTGGAGTAATGCTTGATCCGGAAGTATTGACAATTGGTTTTGCTCGTAGGTTCGCCTCCTACAAAAGAGCACCACTAATTTTTTCTGACCCCGAAAGACTACGCAAAATCCTTACCGACCCCCATCGCCCCGTTCAACTAGTATTTGCTGGAAAGGCTCATCCTGACGATGAATATGGCAAAGCTTTCCTTCGGAAAATTATTCAATTTGCCCAGGACCCTAGTTTCCAAGGCAGAATCGCCTTTATCCAAGACTATGAAATGGAAGTAGCAAAATACCTTATCTCAGGAGTCGACGTCTGGCTTAATAATCCAAGAATCCCTCGGGAAGCATCGGGAACAAGCGGTGAAAAAGCAGCTGCTAACGGAATCATTAATCTAAGTACGGCTGATGGATGGTGGAGAGAAGCATATAATGGCAAGAATGGCTGGGTAATCGGTAGCTCCGAACTTAACATTGTTGATGAAGAGCGCGACAGAATTGATGCAGAATCTCTCTACGAACTTTTGGAAAACAAAGTCGTTAAGGCATATTATGATACCCAGCACAATGGCTACAACCCCGACTGGACAAGAATGATGAAAGAATCCATCAAAACAGTAATCCCCTACTTTAACACTAGACGAATGCTTAGGCAATATCTTCAAGAGATGTATATGAATCATTAGAGTGCCGAAAGGAAAACATGAATTGAATCATCTCTCTTGGCAAGTTCATTCTTCAGCCTTCCTTTTTCCTATTTCCATCGTTTCCGTCGTTGGGTTGTTAATTTCTCTCCACTAGGTTATTAGGAATATTCTAAATGAATAATTAAATGCTTGATATTCCTAAGCTACTGAACTAGAAAAAAAACACTGCTTAAATAAAGAAATAGCGGAGGTCGAGCAATGTTCCGCACAAATCTGTTAGGAACATGCAGCGTCTTTGATTCCAAGCACCTCTGTGAAAGTTCAATGAAACGCTCCATTTTTCGCCAAAAAAGGTGCTTTTGCAGAAACATGGAGGATGTGAAGAAATATGGTTTTTCAGCCTCGAATTTTGGCTCTACTAAGCATATTCTTGCTAATCTCTTCAGCAATTTATTGGAGTTTAAATACAAACCAATCAGAAGAATTCCTTCAATTAAATGAGAATGATGAAATTATTAGTTCGCAAATTCTTCTTGGAAGAACAATTACTGTTGTCTATTCACCAACAAGTGAAGTTGTTGCATCTACCGCTCATTCGATACAAGAATCTCTGATGTCTTTTTATCGTCCCGTAGAACTTATCGCAATTGATTCATTGAAAGATTATTCAGGAATGCCCAAAAGCACTTGGATAATCATTCATGTCTATGACACGACTCCAGAAGGAATTGAACTTGTTTCAGGACTGGTCCCCTGGGACCAACTACTGAAACCACTTCGCTCTCTTGGAGATATCCGTCATGTAATGGCTATTGCAAACGCGAAGCAAGCAATGAGGATAATAACCAACGAGGATTTTGTCGCTTATTTTCCAGATTCAACAATGGAGACTACAGATGCTGAACTACTTGCACTATATGCTCTTTGGGAAGTTTCAGAAATTCTTGAAAATGATGGCCCAAATTCCAGATATAAGCAAGCTGGAGCTGACATAAGAACTGTAGCAATCAAATATTTTGCTCAAAATATTGATGAGCTAGTATCTAGAGGATTTGACCCTAAAGTATCAATGGGGAAAGAAAATGAAACTGAGAAGCAAGAACGATTTAACAAGCTTATCGATCCTCGTTTGGGCAAGGCCTACTGGCGATTGCCGTCTGGACTTAAAGCTCCACTTTCTAGTTCCTTAAAAGAAATCTTAAAGATAAATTATGCATTACGATTAGGCGACGGATCTTCAGAAGAATACACGTTGGATTATCTTCCAGTGAGGTCCGGGGTTGAGGGACCAGCAGGAGAAATTATTGATTTATTCCTTTATACCCTTGTCGCTGCAGGAGTCGAAACTATTGATGTCTCTCCTAATGTTGTAAGAGATCTTATTAGTGCAGTTAAGTATATTCCAAAAGTTCTAGGAATAATTGAAGACCCATCTGTTGACAACTTGCTACAAACAGTGCTGGATGTTCTAATTGAACAGTTTCCTGATTTGAATAAAACAAGACCATACTTAGAGCTTGCTGTTGAGGCTTTGAACGCGCTTCGAGGTGATACTGATTCAATTTATCAGCTAATAATACGCGCTCTAGACGTCTTTTTCCCCGATCTTTCCCCGCAATTTAAACCCCTGGCTGAAGCAATCGTACAAACCGGCATTCCCGATCTGATGGTTCGACTTGTTGAAAACGACAATGCATATTCGGAGGTAGCCAAGTGGTTTTCAGAACTAATCTTGAAGAGGTTTGTTAATATCTCTCTTGTTTCGTGGCTCAACATTAATCTGGAGGAGTTTGAATCAGAATTTAACACCCTAATATCCACTTATTCGTTTACGATGTCAGTGTTCCAAGACAAGAATTTCACGAGGTTTGTCCAATTAACTCCTAACTTGATTTCTTCAATTCTTCCTCTACTAGACGCAACCAGTTCGGAAACTGTTCAAAACAAGATTTTGACAGGTGATCAATCCTTTGAGCTAGATCAAGGATTCATCAGTTTAAGTGTTCTGGAACCCCTATTCAAGGCGCAGAAAGTTTTTTTCTGGGCCGTTTCAAAGAGAGGAGGAGTCCCAAGAGCACAAGAGTTCTTGAAATACTTCCAGATCAAAGAAATTATTGAAGATCTACTAGACTCAATCTACTTGAGTCTTAATCAGGAAATACCTTCTCTCGAACCAGAGATCGCGAGCTTTATAGATTATATTAAGGCCGCATTAAATGGAACTTTCTACGAGATCGACGCTATCAGGAAAACCATTGAAGACTACGTAACTTCATTTCTTTCGAGTGTTTCTGATACATCAGCCAGAACTATGTTTGAGATGATTCTTTCGGGAACATTTGAGCTCTTGTTCTCAATAATCGCAGACAAAGACATTCTATCTTCTGCCCCAAAAGACATCTTCCTTCAATTCGTTAACCAAATGCTTGCTTTCTTCTATCCCGGTCTTTCAGAGGCCTCTCACAACATTCTTCGCTCTATTATGAATCTAGTGTTTTCTGGCATTCCCAAAATGTTTGCTGTTCTATCCGAGAACTACGCTTTGTGTAGAGCGCTTCTCTTAGATTTTAGTCTTACTCCTCAACAGGTGCTAGAGCAACTCAAACAAGAATCACTTGATTACTTAAACAATGTTACGAAGTCAATTCTTTACGCCATAACTGGGCTAAATACTACCCAACAAGTAATACTCAGCAACCTTACTCAGATTCTTCCATCGTTCCTCTTAACCGCAATTACCTCTTCTTTTGAATCATCAAGTTCTTGGATCTCATTCATGCGAAGCTTGGGCTTCCTTGCGATTAGTTTGGGTCTGGAAAAAATCAAGGATACCATCGGAGATCCCGTATTCATAGAAGTAGACAAATTCCTCCGAGTTGGCATTGGTCTATTTGGTCCTCTTGTTCAAAAGGAGTTTAGCATTGAGCGACTATCATTGAAACAATCTGTAAGTGATCTCTTAACCTACTTACAATCGAGTTTTCAATCAATACTTCCTTCAGATGTGTACAACGTCATAACAAGTCTATTCAACATTTTGCCCGAGTTACAAATGTTTCTTCAAGATGGATTAAGATGGTTGATCGGAGAATTGACCACGTGGGCCAAGGGAATGGTAAATGAGATAATAGACCCGCTAATGGATAAGATCAACTCCGTTTTTGGGAATTTAGAATTGCTGAACTTAAGCGGAGAATTTCCAGTAGGCATTGGCGGGTATAATGCCTTTATTCTTGAATACGGTGCAGAACTACAGCCCAACGTTAAAATCAATATTGATGAACTGGCAGATTTTGTAATGGAAATCATTTTTG
>JALTMP010000276.1:589-3633 GCA_027001645.1 Candidatus Heimdallarchaeota archaeon | reverse complement strand
GTACTGGTAATTTCGCGGGGTATGTTGATGAAAAATTCGGATATCAAACATTCAAGGTTAGCGGAAAGATTGCGAGGTTATACATTAATCCGTATTATCTCAATCCAGAAACTGATGTCTGGGATGTAGAACAAGAATTCTTCCTCGCGGTTCCTAGGGATGCAATTCAAAACTTTGCTATCATTATTCCCGAAATGAGAGAAATCTGGCTAGAAGATAATAATGCCCAACTCCTTCTGAATGGTTATCTTGAAGCAAAAAGGAATGTTGGACAGAAGATCAGCATTTATCAAAAAATCGGCGGATCTTATCTATTCCTCAGCGACGTCTTTACGGGAGGTAGATCTTCGTCTACGGGTGGAGGTGGAAGTGATCTTGAATTTGTTGATGTCCAATCTTCAAGAATTCCCTTCAAGGGTGGATTCTTCTTGCTCGACACAAACCCCTTCCGCGGACTTGCTCGAATTCTCATCGATGACATTGATTCTTCCCTCCAAATCAGTCTCTCTGATGGATTATCCTTTGAATCCGATCTAGTTGATCGCGGAGGTAGAACCGGCGGTGGAAGTGGTGGAAGCGGTGGTGGCGGAGGAGGGGGCTCTCTTGATCCGGGGCCAATACGTGTAGATCCTATCCTAACTCCTGACTCCATTGTTCTTTCCTCGAAAATCGCTCGTCTGAGTACTGCTTCAACCGAGTACGCCCCGATAGGTAATTCCTTGTCCAATTTCACTTATTCAATAGATCTTGACAATTTAGATATTGGCACGCATGAATTCATGTTTGTCTATGTCTACAAAATTCCCAAAACAGGAAATGAAATCATTATTAGAAAGCACATCTCGGTCATAATCAAGTCAGAAGTTACCTTAGAGGTTGATACCACCAGCAACAACGGTCAATATCAGATAAATGTTCGAGCAACTGATGCATTAGGACGCCCAGTATCAAACCTTCCAATTGCTGCTTTCATTATGTCATCAAGGCTAGATGGAACAACAAACTCTCTTGGCACAGTAACTCTGTTCTGGCAACCGCCATATCCCGCAGAATTCTCCGCAATTGTTACGTCAAAGCCCACTGAATTTTACCCAACGAGTACAACGAAATCATTTACAATCGAAGATAAACTAGTAAATGCATTCTCTGAATTATTGAATAATACCGGTTCAACAATAGCTAAAGCTTTTGAAGACTTAACTGGTCTATCGATTCCAAATGAGGTTGCAGAAGGTCTGAATACACTTATCGGAAAAACAATTGAATACGGATCTCTTTACTTGATCCAGCCATTACACTTATTCACGGGATATCTGGATCGCTGGTACATTCCTGGAATCGGTAACGATCCAACAAGAATCTCCAGAATCTCACTTGAGTTCAGTAGATTGCCACTTCTTGACGTCCTTAAGCAACTCCGACTCGAGGGACTAAACGCATTCGGGATCCTCGAAGACCGATACATCCAGATCACGAAACAAAACGGAACTAAAGTCCCATGGGAGGACATCCCCATCCTTAACAACTTTGTGGACTCAGAAGGCAACATTAAAATCTCAGTCATGGGTATCGAGCTTTCAGCGAAAATCCCACAGTTTTCTATTCCCATACCATTCCTGGCTGATGAAAACGGAAATCCTGCTCAAATAATCTATGAGGACGGAGTCATTTACACTTCCCGATTTGAAAACCCAATATATAAGGCTATTACGACCTTAAAGGGATTACGTAGCTTGACAGATGACGGCTGGTTCGACTTAGAACTTCCAGATCCGCTAGACACCCTATTTGACAACAAAAAGGACGGAAAAATCTCCCTCGAAATTAACGAGTGCTGGACAGATTGGTTCGGGAACGAATGGTGTATTAAATCAAGCATTAAGGTTGATAGTCCCCTTAGTATCGCTGGACCTGGGGTTATAGCAAAAATAAGCATTCCCGACCCGTTAGAATTGCTCTTGCCATTTGACTTTGAATTAAATGGCTATATTGACATTCAAATCCCGAATCCGAACCTATTCGCAAAAGCCATTCAAGCCATTCAGCCCGACTTCCAAGTCGAATATGGCGGTGGCTATCCCTCAAATGAAACTTTTGTCAATATCATTGATTTATTTGCATCACCAGATGATTCGAAGCTTAACTTGGCCATTCCTTACCTAGCCGTACGCGAAACACCACTGTGGATCATTAAAAAAGGAGGAATCATGGAAGGAGTCGGGGAGAATGAAGGAGCAACAATGAACATTCCTGCCTACATCATGCAATTGTTCAATGTTTTTCTTGATCGAATTGCAGGATTTGTTGATGATATCATATGGGGAACTATTTATCCCCTTCTAAACAACACAATTATCTCGTCTCTAGTCGACAATCTTAATTCTTATCGACCGAAAGTTAGGGAGGTCATTAGCTTCTTGCAAGAAATGTTTGCTACTCTCCCCCTCTCCGAATTCAAGCAGATGTTTGATTTTGGTATCAGCCTGATTACTCCTCCTGAGATTCAGACATCCATTTCCATAAATGGGATTACATCAGCCCTACAGCCGTTACTTGAGAAAATACCCTTCGAACAAATAGACCAGCTTTCTAGTTTCTTACAGCCCTTTACCGATCTTTTGAATCAGTTAGGGCCATTTAAGGAATTAATTAAAATAGTTGCAAAAGGTGTAACAGGCATCCTTCTAGAAATAATTTCTGAAATTGCGAAAGAATTTATTTCTAGGCTACTCGAGAACTTTATTCTGCCTAATCTTACTGATGTGTTTTCAAGGATGGAATCCATCGTTGAAACCTTGATGCAGCCATTTTCTGATGTGATTAACGGCCTTATTGGAAACCCAACTGATTCTTCCATTGAAGATGATACTGTCTCCGTAGGCACCGACATTGCAGAAATGATCCTGGCAGCTGGAAACATATTTTCCAATCCCTCTTTCGAACTCGACACGTCTCAAATAAGAACGCTTAGTTCGTCTCTATCTAATGCAGTCGATACAGTATTTCAAATGCTTATGCAATCTGGTTCCTTTGATTTTCTAGAG
>JALTMP010000276.1:0-579 GCA_027001645.1 Candidatus Heimdallarchaeota archaeon | reverse complement strand
CGCAGCCCGGGGAAGTAGCAATAACTTCATCTCTTTGAGTAATTTCAACTCAGATCAGTCACGTGGAGTTACAACTCTCCGTGTAAATGAAATGAGCAACGATCAAAAAACCCTGCTACAAATTATTTCTCTAGTCTTTCCAGTACTAAATGCATTCTTTGATATGGTTACTGAATTCATTGAAGTTGTTAACGACGATAGCGAAGGACAAAATTACGAAATCTTAAAGAACATGGCAATCAATGACATTGCTGGAACGCTAAGGGCGGTCTACTTGCATTTTGCAAGAACAGTATTTCAACTAATTAATAGTGGATCAACATTCCTACTAAGCCAAGAGCAACTAGCAACATGGGACATTAATTCTGAAGCCTTGGCATTTATCTCGCCATTCCTAGACACCATTAAGGAAATCTCATACTTAATCCAAGTGATTTACACTCATGAAATGATATACATTGAACGAGACCCTGCAGATGTGCGGAAAAACCCCAACACTCCATACCGAACCGCTGCCGAAACAGCAGTCCAAGACACATTCTTTTCTTTGGAAAACATTCTCATTATCAAATTTCTCTA
>JALTMP010000275.1 GCA_027001645.1 Candidatus Heimdallarchaeota archaeon | reverse complement strand
TTCTCTGTAGTCATACACCCATTTTGTTTGGTATTCTTTAATACTGAACCCAGAATACGCAATGAGCGACAATTGGCCTAGCGAAGGAGTGATTACTAAGACAATTAATAGGATTGTGCGGAGTTTTTGGAGAACCGTTCGAGAAACCTTCCCACTAGGCTTGATTAAAGCGATTAGAAACATCACTAAGGTAAAGCCCAGTATGTAAAGAAATGTTCGCCATATCTCCTTGTGAAACAGATAATATCGGAGGTGGACATTTTTGAAGACTAGTTCAAATGGGTAGAATGGATACACTCCGCCATAACCTAACAACAAAAAAAGAATGAACGAAATTTGTCTTCCTGATTTCGAAGATCTTGAATCAATTGCTTTGAACAACCAAATGACTCCTTTTCCAATAACTATGGAGAAAGGCATAAGAAGGGCAGTCAAGTATCTCGCACTTACATTTGAGAAATAGGCGGTCCAAAGAAGTAAGAACGAGGACCCAAAGATGAGTAGCTGTTTCCCTTTTTCATCCTTGAGTAATTCTCTTAACCCAAAAAGCTTTGCGAAAAGCCATGGAGCAACAAATAGGGAGCCAGTAAATAGAATCAGTGCTGCAGAAATAGCTGTTGCACGATGAGCGTTTTCAATATAGGTAGTAACTTCTGGTATTGCGATTCCTCCCCATTTCCATTGTATCTGTGAATACCTAGAGCGGTAATAAGTATTCAAGAGGAATTCTTTGGTTCCAGGAATAACAAAAATCATTCTGTAAAGCCAAGCAAGCCCTGGGAGAAAACCAATAATCATTGGAATTACATAACTGACGAATTCCATTGGGCTTGCACTGTCTTTTCTTGTAGCGAGAAGGATGACTACAAAGATGGTAATGATGGCCACTGTCACAGCGATTATTATATGAATCTCTGTTGCTGCTCTTTTTGTTAGGAATCCAGCAATA
Source organism: Candidatus Heimdallarchaeota archaeon (assembly GCA_027001645.1). Lineage (GTDB taxonomy): Archaea > Asgardarchaeota > Heimdallarchaeia > Heimdallarchaeales > JAJRWK01 > JAJRWK01. Next base: position 12,394 of record JALTMP010000275.1, on the reverse strand, counting down.
ACTAGGAAACCCGCTATTTGAAGGAGCTTGAAGTGCTTGGGGACTCTGATGGAGACAAGATAAACAAAGAAGAGTGCGTAGCCACTCATTTTTGTAAGAGGTGCTAGACCTAAAGATAGGATTAGTAATCCTATCCAAAAGAGTCTTGGAGCAAATTTCTCACTATTTTGGAGCTTTGCAAGGAAGAAGAAAGTGACTCCATAAAAGAATGCTATTGGAAGATCTTGGTAATATGCCCATTCATAGACAAGAAAATAAGTAATTGGCATAGCTAGAAAAACGCTAACGCTAACCCATTGTAACTCTGTATCAGGATATGTTTCTTGTAGGTAACCGTATATTGAACTTACAACTCCTAATAAGAAAAGAAAAGGAATGTAATTTGCAGCATCAAGCCCAGCTGAAAAGAAAGTGTAGGAGAGAAGAACGCTCACTAGAGGCGGTTTGAACACCGGAATTAGATTCAATGGGTTGATAATTGGAATTTCTTCTGAAATAAAGAAAACAAGGGCATGAGAAAAATAAAAGTGTAACGCGTCCCACCCTCTCGGGGGAGAAATTGCAAAAATGAAGAAATACCCTATGAGCGCACCTAACGAGCTGATTTTCGCAACCTGTTCTAATCCCTGCTCGCTAGATGTTCTAAGCTGTTTCGTTTTTGTCAAGATCCCTTCAAAATTGGCTGCTAAGCTTGGTAAGAACCGAATGGTCGCCACAACAAAATAGCCGGATCCAAAGGCCAAGTAGAAGTAAACGAATCTTCCCAGCCAATTAGGAAACAACACGCCAATGGCGACAAAGGGAATGACAAGAGCCGCCATTCCCATCACGAAAGATGACAAGAACATTTCATATATTCTAAGAGGTATTTTCATCAGTTTTGTGAGTCTTCTTGTAAAGAATAGGCCTACTGATAAAAGGGTCAGCGGCGGAATCATTTCAAGCAGTACCACTACTCGTATCCCCCTAAAACATCACTTACTGAGACCGTCGAGTGTTCCTCGATGAATTGTTCTAAGCCTTTGAATCCTGTTACAACAAATGCAAAAGGAATCGCTGAAGTAATCATCGCCATTGAAAACCAGCCAACGCGAGGGTCACCTGTCAAGAAGGTTTTCCAAGTAGCCCACGCAAAAACAAAAGATAGCAAGAAAAGAATAAGTGCCCCCGTTGCATACTTGTACTTTATTTTTGTTGGTGCTCGGCTCTGTTGTGGTGACTTTGGCGTTCGATTGAATATGGTTTTTAATCCTAGAAGCCCTGCTCCGATGGCTGTTGTTAGAAAGGGCTGGATAGCCATTGTATACATGGAAAACAAAACAACACCCGTAACTTTTGGAATGAAAGGTAGTCGATCATAAGCCGTTCCAACTTTAGAATCAATAATTAGAGCTGTAGCTCCCATAAATACCGTGCTAAGGGAGACAAGAATCGGAGCAATGAGGAAAAGAACACTATCTCCTAAATTGGTTGCTCCAGGTCTAATAATTGGAATGTCAGCGAAGAGCATTCCCAGTAGAATAAAGTTCAGTAGCCAAAGCAACACGCCCAGAGTTGGCAAAAACAGAGAAATGAGAAAGTCAGTTTTACCAAACAGTCCAAGTTTTTTCGACCCTAAAACATTCTTTATACGAAGACGTAATGCTTTGCTCAAACCATTATTCCATCTCCAAATCTGCCTTACTCCGCTTATGGGGTCCCACGGGACCAGTCCATGAGTTCCAATTTTGTCGTAGAATATGCCTCGATAACCCTTCGATGCCAAGACAATTGAAGTGTCAGTGTCTTCGGCAATAGTGTCTTCCAAGATGCCTCCCTCTCTGAAAACAATCTTCTGATTCAAAAGAGCTGTTGTTCCCGCAAAAATAACATTTCCAGATAAATGCCTTGAACGCTGAAAAATCCCAAAAAATTGTGAATGGATGAACGCAGATGCCTTGCGCATCCACGAACCGATATTAACAAAGTTCGCTCTTTGCTGAACAAGGAATATGTTCTGGTCGCCACATGCAATGCTGACTGTATTTTTCAAAAAATCCGGCTCGGATACGTGGTCCGAGTCAAAAATTGCAAAATAATCCGCAGGATATTTTTCTAACACATAGTTAATAGCTCCGCCTTTGAATCCTTTTCGAGTCTCTCTTCTGACATAGATTCCTCCCATGCTGTGGACATATTTCTCTAACCCCGCAATCGGCACTGGAGAATCATCCGCGACTATAACTCTAAAGCGGTCTTTCGGATAGTCTTGATTCTTGGCAGCGTCGAACGTGTCCCTAACAATTCGAAACGGTTCATTGTAAGTGGGAATAATTATGTTCACTAGTGGAGCCGGTGAAGGCAGAGGATTCAAGGTTGGTGGTTCATATCTCCATGCTCTTGCCAAATGCCAATACAGAACTGCAATATAAATGGTTCCAAGTATTTCAAGAATTAATACTACAAAATTCAATGTTTTTCCCGTGAGTGTTAACGAACTCTTTGAAATCATTAGAGAAGAGGAAATAGCATAATAAATCGTAAAAAGTAAAATTACGTACATTGCGAAATAGTTGAAGAGCATTAACTTATTCTTCACTTGTTCTCGATCTGCTGATTTGCATAGACTTGTAAAAATATTCTCCTATCAAACTCTTGCCACGCTAGCAAAAAATCCGAAAAAATAGGCATCAGAATACTAAGAAATACCGGGAGGAGAAACTAGGTGTTCACTCATTTGCAGCCTCAGCATAGATGTCCATTATGTTATGGAGGAACTCGATTGCTTCTTCCTTCTTTCTTTGGAAGCTATTGCGACCAATGATTGATCCATACGCTCCACCAGCAGCTAATTGCCTAATTTCCTCGTAAACTTCTTCCGTTGCCTTTGCGGGACCACCACTGAAAATGACAATTCTTCTGCCAGCAAAAGCTGATTGTATCACATGACGGACTCGATCCGCAAGAGTGTCGATTTTAATGCCATGCTTGTCATAAAGTTCCTTATTTCCAGGCAATGCGATCCGAGAAGTGGGTGGTTTAACTTTGATTAAATCAGCCCCCATTTGCGCAGCAATATGCGCAGCATAAGCAACTACATCAACTGCAGTTTCAGCATTCTTGTTTGGGAGGCCGCTTCCTCGGGGATACGACCAAACGACAACTGCTAAGCCATGGTTTTTTGCTTCTAAGGTGAGATATTGTAACGTTTCATACATTGCATTTCTCGATGCAGAGCCGGGATATATCGTGAATCCAATAGCATCTGCTCCTATTCTAACAGCATCTTCGACCGTAGACGTTACGGCTGGGATTGGGTCGTCTGGCTTGTACATGAGATCACTTGAATTTACCTTCAGAATCAGCGGGATTTCGTCAGGATATTCTTTTGCTCCTGCTTCTAAGAAACCCAAAGGAGCTGCATAAGCATTGCATCCCGATTCAATAGCAAGCTCAAAATGATAAAGCGGATCATATCCTGCGGGATTTGGGGCGAAACTTCTAGCAGGACCGTGCTCGAATCCTTGGTCTACTGGCAAAATTACGATTTTGCCGGTTCCTCCGAGCTTGCCGTGGTTTAAAATTCGCGCAATGCTACGAACAACGCCCGGATTCTCGTGGCCATAATTGCGCAAGATTTTCTTGACCTTTTCTGTTGTCATAGTCGATCACCAGTCATTTGATTCTAAACCATGTTTCTAATAGATATTGTTCCCACGGCAAAGAAACGATATGCATTTGTAAGCTAGATATGAATGTGATTCAATGGCCTCTCTGGGATTTGTTCGTGTGATTATCTTCTTCATCGTTGCACAGATTCTAGCCTTGGCTGATAGTTTGGTTAAAGCACAGGTAGCTCAGAATAGCACTATTTCGGTGCTAACCCCCCTCAATCCGAAATATTATTTTCGCCAACCTCTTGCCTTCCTTTCTGTTATTCTTGGATTCATGCAATTTGTATTCATTCTAAGAGCGTATGAGGAAAGCGAAAGTTTTTCTCAAGGGCGCTCAATAGCTGGAACTGCTTTTGCTGCGTTTCTCTTCGTTTTTTCAATATTCATAATCATCAACTATATTGCCTACTTTGCACTCCGGAGTGAATTTCTAGATAAAAAAGGATGGCTTCTTGTAGTCGGAATAATTATTTTTCAAGTACTCAGCGCCATATTGGCTTATCTTTTAGGAATCACTATTTCCCAAAGTGAATAGAAATACTAACGGCTCAATTTTTAAAGGCTTGTAAAAACAATTTCCATGTGCGCTCTGCCTCCACACTCCTACTTAGAATCACTTTCACAGCACTTATGCTCATTTTGATTGTTTTTGGGTCTGTGCACCTAATACTTTCCAGCATCATAATAAACAACGCTAAGACAATGATCTGGATTAAATTCGTACAAGCCATCCTGCTCTTTTTCGAATTCCTAGCGATAATTTCTTCCGGTTTACTCTTTGGCACATTCACTGAGCCGTTAATCTCAAGCAATGACTCTCCACGTAGAGTAGATGAAAATGAGCTTCCGCACGTTGATATATTCGTTCCCATTAAGAATGAGCCACTAATCTTTCTGAAAAGAACTGTCGACAGCTTAGTGAATCAGGATTATCCGAAAGAAAAATTGCACGTATATGTTGGAAATGACTCCGAAAATCACGAATATGTGAACCAATTGGAAAGTCTTTGCAATGAATTTAATGTATTCCTCGTTCATCGGAAAAACCACGAATATAAAGCTGGGATGCTTAACATTCTATTGGAAGAATCGGATTCCCCCATAATCATAACTTTCGATCACGACCACGTTCCCGGATCAACTGCTGTCAGAGACCTAGTCTCGACTCTTATCTCTTTACCGCCAAAATACGCTTTTGTTCAAGCAAAAGCAAGATTTGGAAATATTAAGAATCAGCTGCACGCGTGGGCAGCACTTCTATATGCGCAATATTTTGAAATCATAGACGTTGCAAAAGATAAGAAGGGCACTCTAATATATAATGGGACTACCGCTGCTTTTCGGAGAAGCGCAATTGCTGTTGTCGGTGGTTTCCCAACAGATACCTTTACCGAAGATGCAGGTCTTTCAACTCTTTTCATGATCTATGGTTACCGAGGGTATTTTTTGAACAAGGTTCTATCCGAAGGAACCGTTCCTGAGTCCTATTCAAAACAAGTACGGCAATTATGGAGATGGAGCCATGGGGGAACATCAATCCTCAGGAAAAGAGGAAAAGATCTTCTTTCAACTCCACACCTAACTCTTGGGCAGAAAATCGATGCACTATCTGCCTACTTTCTCTTCATTGTATTAGTGGGTGCCTATGTTTATGTCATGATTGTATTTGCATTGATTTTCTATGGAATCCCCTTATATCGTCCAAACTACCACTTCCCGTCATCTATTCTAGCCCCTACACTAATCAGTTTAGTTTACGCGTTGATGGCAATTTATGGAATGATACTGGCGCGGAAAAATGAAGGAATTAATTTTTCCTTTACAAACTTCTTTGTGCCGCTGATCATTAGCGTGGCAACAAACCCGTTCCTATTCGGAGCCGTTTTTTTGGCACTCATGAATAAACGAGGCCCTGACGACCCAAAGGCTCAGTGGAATCGCAAAATAAACGTTAGGGCCAGCACTCTATCTTACTTCCTCATTGGCTTGATCTTGATCTATGGCGGATACTATTATGTCCGCTTAGGATTCAATGATGCCTATTTAGCGATTCTGATCGGGCTTACGTTACTTCCAGGAATATTTCTTCACATCTTGTATGATTAACCCTTGCATTTTTTCCAAACAACCGCACGTTTTTCTTACTCCTTATTTGTTATAGCAACTTCTTTTGGAAGAGTGAAAATTAATTAAAACTTACTTTGTATCTTTTCAATAACTGGTAACCCGGAGGTAATCAAATGATACACTTAAGAAAAGGAATAACTCCTGAACAAGGACATTGGAGAATACCTGAAGGAACTTTTGAAGACGAGCATGGCAGAAAAGGTTTTTTTGGACGGGCATCACACTTGTATCATAAAAACCCGCCTACTGATTGGATTAGTATTGAGGGTGAATGCAAGCCATACGCTCTTGACACTCGAAAGCTAAATGATAAGCAAGAATATCCCGTTTTTGTTCTAGTGAACGATGACGTACGAATAGGCACGTGGACATTAACTTCTCCGCCTGAATGGTACTTCAGAAACGTTGATGGCGATTTGCTCTATTTCGTTCACAGAGGGCAAGGAAAAATTGAAAGCGATTACGGATCTTTAGCTTTCCAAAAAGGAGACTACATCGTTGTACCAAAAGGTACAACACACCGCTTAGTTCCCACTGAGAAATCAAAGTTTCTTGTAATCGAAGGAACTGGTGAATATGAACAACCAACCAGAGGGATACTCGGGCATCACGCAATATACGACCCCGCCCTTATTAAAATCGCAGAACCAGAAGAATACGATAATTCAAAATCTGAATATGAATTACGAATCAAGCGGATGGGAAAAATCACGAAGGTTGTCTATGGTTTCAATCCTCTAGATGTTGTGGGCTGGAAAGGAGATTTGTTTGTATGGAAGCTCAATATTTCTCAAATCAAACCCGTCATGAGCCACCGAGTGCATCTGCCCCCTAGTGTTCATACCACTTTTGTGAACCAAAACTTTGTCGTGTGTTCTTTTGTTCCTAGACCCGCTGAATCCGATCCTGACGCACTTCGGGTTCCCTTTTGGCACAGAAATATCGACTATGATGAAGTCATCTTCTATCACGAAGGTAATTTCTTCTCTAGAGATGGCATAGACAAAGAAATGATTACATTTCACCCGTATGGCATTCACCATGGTCCTCATCCAAAAGCCTATGAAAATAGAGACGAAAAAGAATTCCTCGACGAATACGCTGTAATGGTAGACACAAAAAACCCGCTGTTTCTAACTGAAAAAGGAAAAGAAATCGAATGGAAAGAATATTGGAAATCCTGGCAAATCCGAAAACAGAAAGCCAGTATCTAAATCTCGAAAACGAACGTTAAGAGGGGTAATCTTGGGAGACTCAGTAAAAGAATTCATGCAACGAATAATAGACTATGCTGGCACCTTTCCACCCGCCAAGCTACCTCTAGATCAAGCCGTAATCAGATTTGTTGAATATGCGAATTCTGATAAAAGCTGGATGTTAGGTCCTTTTGTTATTCCTACCATTGACCTTTCTCGGGCACACAGTCTTCTTGCGAAAAACACTGGTCTGATAAAATCAAAGACTCTCTTCTTTGCTCCCCTTATAATGACGGACCTCTCTTCTGCAGATTGGCAACAATCCTTGCAGAAAGAACTTGACGATATCGCCGGATTTCTTTCTCTTTCAAGCAATTATGAACTTGCCCAAATCGAGTTGAAGCTTCCCATTGAGTACTTTTTTGGCGAAAAAGGTGTTAAACGCCTTTATGAAATAAGAAACACTGTCGAAAGCTCAGAAATCGAACCCAAACTAATCTATGTTGAAGGAATGACTCTCAATTCCTGGGATACAAGAATACCACCTTTCGTTCGCGCAATTAAACAAAGCAACCACAATAGTCGCTCGGAGCCCTTAATCGGACTAAAATTAAGGACCGGAGGACTCACAAAGACTGCGTTCCCTTCTACTAATTTCTTGGCTGCTGTCCTTCAAACCATTTCAGCAGAAAGGATTCCGTTTAAAGCAACTGCTGGACTTCATCATGCCATTCGACACTATAACCCAGCTCTTGAGACAATGGAACACGGGTTTCTCAACGTCTTTAGTGCCCTAATCTTAGCTATGCACCATGAACTCGAAACGGATATTATCACAATGATACTTGAAGACCAGGAACCTCATCACTTTTCTTTTGACGGTGGTTTCTGTTGGAATAACTATTGCGTTGAAAGAGATGAGATTGTGGATCTTCGACAATATGCGCGCTCTTTTGGAAGTTGCTCATTTGAAGAACCAATCGCTTCCTTAGCCGAGATGGAATTATTGAACTCATAACATCAGTAAATCTGACGATACCAAGTATTTATTTACATATTTTCTTGAGGCTGGTTTAATGGACGAAACAACTTCCCCAACCCTCAAATCATTCATAGAAGTAGAACGTACCTCCCATTTTCCAATTCAGAATCTTCCCTACGGGGTCTTCATACCCCCTTCAGCCTATGTTCCAAGAATTGGTGTTGCCATTGGAGAGTTCGTGCTAGATCTGTCTGTCATTGAAGATCACGGAATCTTTGCTGACACTGCCATCGCAGAAGCTCGGGTTTTCAATCAGCCGAGCCTCAACTACTTCATGTCTCTAGGGAGAAAAACTTGGGTTGAGGTCAGACAAGTAATCAGTAACCTATTACGCCATGACACTCCTACACTTCGTGATAACCCTGAATTGAAGAGAAAGTGTTTGTTTCCGCAAAAAGATGTTACGATGGTATTACCTGTCGAAATTGGTGATTACACGGACTTTTATTCTTCGAAGGAACATGCTACGAACGTAGGCACAATGTTTCGAGGCAAAGAAAACGCACTAAACCCAAATTGGCTACACTTACCCGTAGGATATCACGGTAGAGCAAGCTCGATTGTAGTTTCAGGCACCCCCGTGATCCGACCCCATGGACAAATCAAACCAGATGGTCTTAGTGCTCCTATCTTTTCTGAGAGCAAGTTGTTAGACTTTGAGCTTGAAATGGGATTTTTCATAGGTCCCGGGAATAAAATGGGCGAACCAATCAAGATTGATGATGCCTATGATCATATCTTTGGAATGGCATTAGTTAATGACTGGAGTGCTCGAGATATTCAAAAATGGGAGTATGTGCCACTTGGCCCGTTCTTGGGGAAAAGTTTTGCCACCTCTATATCGCCATGGATCGTTACGCTAGAAGCGCTAGAACCATTTAGAACAGCTGCTCCAAAACAAGAGCCAGAACCTCTTCCCTATTTACAATACGAAGACAACCATACATTTGACATACATCTTGAAGTTTTGCTGAAATCAAAGAACATGAAGAATTATGAGCGCATTAGCCATTCTAATTTCAAATACTTGTACTGGTCAATGTACCAACAACTGGCTCATCATACAATCAATGGGTGCAACCTCCGAACTGGAGATTTATTAGCCTCTGGCACAATCAGTGGATCTACTCCCGATTCATACGGCTCACTACTCGAGCTGAGCTGGAGGGGAGAAAAGCCCATTTCTCTTTCAAACGGAGAAACCCGCAAATTCCTACACGATTATGACAGTGTCATCCTGACTGCTTGGTGCGAGAATGAACACTATCGAATCGGTTTTGGAACGGTCGAAGGCACAATTTTCCCAGCCAAGAATCCCTAAATACTCATCAAATAGATTGAAGGTATTTTCATAGTCGCGGTCTTTGCATATCAACGGTTCTTATCTTTCAGAACTCTCTTTTCCTATTCTTCTGTTTCCAAAATGTAAATAAGTATATTTCAATAAACCAGATCAAGAATGGTGAACATCAATGGTTACTGAATTGCAGAGAACCAAAGAACTCGAACAAGCTCGAGACATCCTCACTGTTGAAGATTTTGATTCCGTTGAGTTTTGGGTAGGTAACGCTTATCAAGCGGCATATTACTACCAGCATGCTCTTGGCTTTCAACCGGTAGCTTGGTCCTCGTTAAAAACAGGAAATAGGCGCTATGCAAGTTATGTTATGCAACAGGGAGGAGTTAGAATCGCCCTTTCTGCTCCATATAGTCCTAGTGATGAAATGGCAGCTCATCACATGTTGCATGGTGATGGAGCGAAAATTGTTGGCCTCTCGGTCAGAGATGTTGAAAAGGCATGGACCGAGGCAGTGGAGCGAGGGGCTCACCCCATCATGCCCCCGACAGAAGAAAAAGATGAGTGGGGAACAGTGAGATACGCGATGATTGGAACCTATGGAGATGTAGTACACCGATTCATCGAAAGGGATGGTTACGATGGTCCATATCTTCCCGGCTACAAGCCATATAAGCCGTCTGTAGAATTGCCAGACACTGGCCTAAAGCGAATAGATCATGTTGTTGGGAATGTTGATTGGAACAAAATGAATCCGACCGTGCAGTTTTATCACGAGGTTTTTGGATTTGGCACTTTCATTGAATTCACTGAAAAGGATATTAGTACAAATTACTCTGCTCTTCGTTCTAAAGTAGTTAGAAATTACAACAACAAAGTGAAGATGCCAATTAACGAACCGGCTGAGGGCCCCCGGAAATCGCAGATCGAGGAGTATATCGAATACTATCACGGCGCAGGAGTTCAACACGTTGCACTCCTCACAGATGACATAATTTCCACAGTAAGGGAAATGCGTCGCAGGGGCGTAGAATTCATCGATGTCCCACGAACCTACTATGAAACCCTTACGAATAGGGTTGGAGAAATAGATGAGAAGATTCAAGACCTCGCCGAACTGGGCATTCTCGTTGATCGCGATGACAAAGGCTATTTGTTGCAATTGTTCACAAAGCCAATTCAAGATCGGCCCACATTCTTTTTCGAAGTAATTCAACGAAAAGGCGCTGAGGGCTTTGGAAAAGGTAATTTTAAAGCCCTTTTTGAATCTATTGAGAGAGAACAGGCAGAACGAGGAAATCTATAGTAAATAATTGACTTGTGTTTCTTCCATTCGATCCTTTGAAGTTGTATTTTCCCTTTCTTGTGAACATCAGACAACAAGAGGTCTTTTTCTTTCTAATAACATTCATTTTGTGTTTCAGCTGGATTGACTCAATAATGGTCATCTTTCTAAGCCGAGAGATCTTGAGAAAGACGTCTCGTGTCTCACTTGATTAATTTGTTTAACAATTCTGGTCTTTAGCTCTTGGATCTGAATACACATTCAGTCCCCATTTTTTCTATTTTCTTAATGTTTAAAACATTGCACAAGCAATTTTATTATATCTCTCTAAAGTTACTCCTAGTAGTTGATTTATTTGAAAATACGGATCTGAGGGAAAATAATGGACAGAGTAGGTTCAGTAATTTGGAAATTGGGAAAAGGTGTGATATTCGTTCTTGCAGTAATCGGACTTACTGGGATATTGGTAGTTAGAAACACTGGAACCGTTGAAGTCGGAGATGTGAATGTTGAAGGTCTCATTCAACCTGTTAAGGTTTACCGTGATGATCGTGGGGTTCCACATATCAAAGCTAAGAATCTACACGATCTCTTCTTTGTTCAAGGATTCTTATATGCCCAAGATCGTGGTTGGCAATTAGAAATTGTGCGCCGAATAATTAATGGGGAACTTTCAGAATTAGCCCCTTCACTGCCCGGTCAAGAGAGTGTAGCTCAGGAATTCTACAAAACAGACTTGTTCTTAAAACAAGTAGGATTGAAACGGACAGCCAAGCAAATAGAATCCCTCCTTAGTCCTTCGTTTAAGAAAATAATTGAGGCTTATGTGAACGGACTAAACTACTATATTAATACGCATCAAGATCAACCCCCCATAGAATTGGAATTACTAAATCTCATGAATGGTGTGCAACTCAAAATGAAACCGTGGGAAATAGCTGACACACTTGCTGTCCAAGGTTACATGGCCCTAGATCTGTCGCTAATGGGCGCTCTAATGGATATAGATCGCAGAGATCTCACTCTTAAGCTTGGACCCGAGGTTGTAGATCTTATTTTTCCGATCTATTATCAACCTGCTCGAAACTGGTTTTTTGGATTAAATGAAAGCGAAATAACTCCTCCTTCATATATTGAAAAGAAGCCAGAAGGAGCCACTCCATCTTCAGAAAAGGTTCCTTCACTTCTGACAGAACTTCTGCAATTTGCAAGAGGACTTGGGAGCAATAACTGGGTAATTGGACCCAGCAAATCTGCTTTGGGAAGTCCCATTCTAGCAAATGATATGCACTTGGCTCTAACTACCCCGGGAATCTGGTATGAAGTTCACATGCAAGCTCCCGGTTATCATGTTTGGGGTTGGGCCTTGCCTGGCGTTCCCACCGTCATTGCAGGACACAATGAGTATGTTCAGTGGGGTTTTACCAATACTATGGCTGATGTGGCGGACCTTTATTACCTTGATGAGACGCCTGATGGAAGTGGCTATTACATTAATGGGACTGAATACAAATACGAAATATTCACCGACACCATAAAATTTGGAAACGGAACTGAAGTTGGAGTAGAAGTCAAAGTATCCAAATACGGACCCATGATTGATCTTGGTAACGAAACATTTGCTTTTCAATGGCCATTGAACTTTCCAATCGAACGCAACAACATATTTCAAGCCATTTGGAGTATGAACAACGCCAAAAACGCGGCTGAATTCCGCAAGGCTCTTGAAAAATTTTCACTGCCAGGTCAGAACGTCGTGTTTGCTGATATCTATGGAGATTTTGGGTATCAATA
>JALTMP010000274.1 GCA_027001645.1 Candidatus Heimdallarchaeota archaeon | reverse complement strand
CAACGAAGGGATCGATGTAGTTGCTGGGGTCAGGGTAGTCAAACCACCAACCAAGGAGGAAAAAGCCCATGGAGCTTAGTTGTCCTACATAGGTGCTCCATTCTGCGGACTTGAGTGTGACTGTGAAGTATCCCGTATCCTCAAGGTGTTGTTTGATTAAGCTAGCCACATCGCTCTCGGTTGTGCCATAGTGGGATGGTGTCCACCACAAGGTGATGGGATATTTGTTTGTGGTGCTGTATCCCGCTGCAGTCATGTTTCCTTCAACATCTGCTTGAACAGGACCATCCATGAATGCGTCCACGTGAGAGCTGAAAATCGTGGGAACCATGCTGTACAATGGGTCGTTAAGGTCATCGAATACAGTGGAGGTAATGTCCTTTCTGTTTATTGCTGCAGCAATTGCTTGTCTCACATTCTTATCCGGATGCGCTTCAACGTTCAAGATGAGATATCGTATTCCCGCAGTGTCTTTTGTTTGGTATTCGACTCCGGGGAGACCCATGACTTCCTTGATCTCTTCGGGACCAAACTGCCTGTGCGCTACGTCAATTTCTCCAGTCTTAAGTGCGGTTAGCAACGCAGAAGCATCAGAATAAAATTTAATGATTACTTTCTTGTTTGCGGGAGCGTCACCAAAGTAATTGTCGTTAGGTTCTAGAATTAATTCTGTCCCTTTCGTCCAAGACGTGATCTTGTATGCCCCCAGCCCTGCTGGAATGTTTTGAGGATCTCCTGCAATTGAGTCTTGGGGCAAGGATTTCGGACTAACGGGCCACGCAACTGTGTAAGTCAGTCTTTGTAAGAATGTTGCGTCTGGTTTCTGTAACGTGATTTTCACCGTGGTGTCATCAACTGCAGTTACCGTGTCAACAACGTCTGAAAGGAGGAACGAGGGGTCTCCTCCAAGATCAATGGCTCGTTGCAGATTCCAGACCACTGAATCGGCGTCAAACGGCTCGCCATCACTATATTTAATGCCCGTTTTTAGTTTGAACGTGTAGGTCTTTGCGTCTGAGGATACCGTGTATTCCTCGATCATAGGACCTTTTACAGCGTCAGTTGAGTTAACTGGCATTTCCATGAGTCCATGTGTTATCTGGACCAGTGTGTTTGAAGAGAAGTAATCGTATGCATCTGCAGGGTCGAGGTTCGTAATGGAATCTGTCGTTCCTATTACGATTACGTCCGACGCTGCATTGGCGGGCGACACTATCGCAACCCCCGCCATTGCTAGCCAAACGGCTAAGAATAGGGCGAAATAACCCAAGAATGTTTTATTGCTTTTCATTTTTTCCCACCTTACTGGGGTTTGGTCTTTACTGAGACCTTGATTTTATATCACTCCAACGTATAAATTTCTTCCCCAGTCCCTTAAGCAATTTTTAAAAATCAAGTTAAAACTTGATCTGGATTTTACGGGTGTGAGTGCCAAATTTTGGCTAGTTTTCGTCTTGTTCTTGTATTTATATTGGTTTTCATCTATACTAACAATTGAATCCTTTTAGAATGACAGGGGAAACTCCGTGAAATTTTTTGCGATTCTACGTCTGATATTATTTTGGTTGTGCTTTCTGTATGTTCTTGCATTTGTCTGATCTGATCCTGTCATCCTCTCCAATGTCTCGATTTTTTGGTGAATGAACGTTCGTGAACCATGTTGCATTTGAAAATGCCAGTCTTTTCGTCCTAACTACTTAATTGTTTGCTTCATAAAATAAATATTTTGACAGTTAAATAGAAGTGTCTTTTAACAACGGTTGCCATAGATTCATTGATAGCATCGAAAGGTGATACCATGAAGAAACAGCACATGATGCTTCTGGCTTTGGGTCTGACCGTACTATTAATAGTAGGTGTTGGATCCACGAACGCACTCTCGTGGTCTGAAATAGACGTTTCCAGTGTCAGGGCCGATCGCGACCCCTCTGGCAACATCTCTTTTGAATCAGATCATCTGAGAGTACTGGTTGACGGTGTGAACCCTCACATTTCGTTCTTTTTCAAAGAGAACGGTAGTATGTTTGCTACATTCTACAAGTTCATCTTTAGCTCGTTGAACGAAACAGACGAAAACGGAACTCTAGTACAATATTATCAATTGGAACAGGCACAGTGGTCTGTATCCGATCCATTATCGGGGACAATAGACGGTAACAACTACGTTAATGTAAACATGAGTGCAACACTCAGTATTTTTGGTATTGGCGGAATTACTGAGGTACCAATTACAATCCAAATGTACATGTACGAAACCACACAAGTTCTTCCCTATGGAAACGAAACAATCGAAGTCCCTGGAGGATCGTTCAAATACACTGTGGAGATCGGAGCATGGCCATTCTTGGATGTAACCAACTCTTTAGAGCTCTCACTTAAGTTCATCAGCAATGTCGCAGTTAAAATGAGCCATGATCTTGAAGCGGGAACAATCAATGCAACTAGTGAAGATGGTCTAGATCTAACCATGACTAATCCCGATCTTGCCATAGTTGATGGACAAGTCGCAGCCATTACTACTTCCATATTCTCCTCTGGCGCTATGCAATTCATAACTTATGAATTTCCCAACTACAACGAATCCTTGATTTATGATCCTGTTGTGGATCTGAGCTTAGACACGTCTCTTGACCAATCAGGTAACGATCTCTCAATGGAAAGTGATCACTTGAGGGCAATCTTTGATGGAACGACTCCTCACGTGAAGTTCTTCTACAAGGCAAATGCTTCAAACTTCACAACGTTCTACAAGATCATGTTTTCATCCCTCAACGAAACTGATGCCAATGGTGGGCTCGTTAAGTATCAACGACTCGAAACTGCGTTATGGACACATTCCGGGCCTATCGAAATAACGGACGAGAACAATGCAACTCTCATCAATGTGAACTTTACAACTATCTTAAGCGTTTTCTCGGGCACTCCTCCGGTTCAATATGATGTCCCTGTAACTATCCGTGCATATCTGGCACTTGACGAAATCGCATTTGATTATGCCAACACCACAATCATCGCGGCAGCCGGATCATTCAAGTTCTCAGTAGAAATTGGTGCATGGCCATTTGAGAGCCCAGAGAATCAATTGGAACTAAACGTTCAGTTGATCTCCAACGTTAATGCAGTCATGAACTTCGATCAAGCCACTGGAAAGATGAACGCTACTTCAGAGGAGGGTGTTCGTATGACTATTGACAACCCTGATCTGGCCATAGCTGATGGAAATGTTACCTCAATCACAAGTACGTATCGGACAGTCGGAAACATGCAGTTCCTCTCATACCTGTTTGGCTCCTTTAATGAAAGTCTTGAATATGATCCCATTGTTGATCTGAGCGCTAGCTCCACCGATGGATCCACATCAACCGATGATACTACAACCTCTGACGACACGGCAGTTCTCCCCGGTGAAGAAGGCGGTTCTGTCGGAGACGAAGAGTTAAGCTCTGAGGACGCCCAACTATCCGGCGGAACGGTTGTTATCAGCACACTTGCCTTGCTTGTCTTGCCGGCAATTCTTTATCGCCGAAAGAAACTTGCCTAAGACTACTGCTCGGTTTACATGCTTCCTCTTCTTTCTTCCCCTTCTCCTGACCCCTTGACCAACCACTACCCTTCCCCTCCAAACGCACCTGCATTGGGGTGAGCCTCACGGTCCTCGCTCATGGGTTGCTCACCCCACTTCCCCACCTCTCCATAGCTCAATAAAAATAATAACACAGAACGTGAATGAAATATGATGCGAATCTCTCTATCGACTGTTCTCATTCTCCTTCTAATCGCCCCTACGTTGATTGGCAATGCTCCTTTTCCCGTGGAAGCGGTCTCTCTTAATCAAGGCTTTCTAACAATTACAAACGTTTCCTTGACTCCTGCCCAACCCGGCGACGGCGAAGAGGTATTCGTATCCGCAACCATTGCTAACAGTTCTCCAATCGAAAACGTTACGCTTTACTGGAGTAATGAGAGTGGAATCTGGAACGCCATTCTCATGGATTCTCTTTCTGGAAATGTTTATGAGGGGAGGATTCCTGGTCATCCCGTTAATACAACAGTGAGCTATTACGTCCTAGCAAGAAGCACTGCTGGTCAAGAAGCAAGATGGCCGCAAACAGGAACGGCGTCTTATAAGGTCTCTAACAAACGCAACCCCATACATGTTAAGCCGAATACCAATGTTTCCATCTCTGCCGGAAAACATTCTCTCAACATTTCTGATGCCAAAGCAATGATCAGCCTCGATCTTTCATCTCCTGTGAGCATCAACATTTCTTTGTTGATCATTTCCAATTTCACAATTGGCAGTGTTGTTCATCGCGCTTTTAGTATTGGTCTTGATATTAAGACAAATAATTCCCAAGCGATCATTTTAGCAACGATTAGTATCGTATATAACGAGACATTACTTGATCGGTACAATTTGTCTCCTGATGACTTGTTGCTTTATCGCCGTGAGAACCAGGGCAACTGGATTCCTTATTCAAGCATTGTCGATCCCGAAACAAAAAGTGTCTCTGCTAATACCACTTCTTTCAGTCAATGGATTGTTTCAGACTCTGATCCTTACTTGGAGCTGCATGTCTTTGCCGACAAAACAATTGTTGGTTTGAATGAGGAATTCACTATAAACACAACGTTAGTGAATTTGGGAGGTGCTTCCTTGTTGAACATATCTGTTGCTGAATTTCATGTCTCTGGCCTCATTCAAACCTCTGGGATTTCTGTTGCAGTCTTGACGATTTTAGAAGGGAAAACTTCCGCGTCTCTACTTTGGAACTTTACCGCTCAAGAAGTGGGGAAATATACCATCATTTTTATTGCTTCTTCTGGACAAAACTATTCTCTATCTAAGTCCATTGACATCGAAGTAATCTCTTCTACAAACTCTTCAGGAACGCGATCAAGGCGAGCAATAGTGTCTTTCTCCTCTGGAATTCTCTTCTCTCTGCTTGGTTTACTTGTCCTCGGAGTCAGTTATTCAAAGGCCAATAAGCGCAAGCCGTAATCCGCTTGATTTTTCCACAAACTATTGAAATGAGGGATGGCAATAAGAGAGTGATAGGCTCGTGAAACAGAAACGGAATCAGACCATACTCATGATTTGCCTACTTTTTGCTATTGCTAGCGCAACCATACCAAGTGCACATGATGCCCTTTTCCTCGCTTCTTATCGCCAAAATTCTTTCATAGAGCCCAGTTTAGCATTTCCCATCTCAACTCCTACAAGCTTTCGAACTCATTCAGAGAACATTCAAATCGACATTGACCTAGAAGAATCTCGCTTCATGAATTCCTTCATCATTACAAATGAAGGGATCTCCGATCTGCAGGAGCTTGAATTTTCACTACCATTCGAAGTAGTGACCCTTAGCATTTTTCAAGAAAAAGCCAAGATTCCGGTCAAGATTCAAAGTACAGTCGAGGAAACGACTATTCAAGCAAAACTTCTCACTCCACTGGGTTCCGGAGATTCTTCCAAGCTGACTCTTTACGCGACAACTCCTTCCCTAGTAGAGCAACTAGGTGCCAACGAGTTTCTATTTCTGATTAATTTTCGGTTTTCGACTCCTCAGGCGGTCAACTTAACAATTGGTCTTCCACCCGGCGGCTCACTTCTCAATCAATCTGCCGACAATGAATTTGTTCTATTCCCAGAGACAACAAGCAACTTCTCTGACGGCTTACGCGTGTATTTCTATTGGGAAAATCTAGTGATTTCCTCTTCCCAAGTTGTCTTGATTCGCTTCATGTTTCCTCAAATGCAAGCAAACCAATCTACCCTGAGCACTCCCATGCAAATCCTTTTCTTGTTCTTCTCTGGATTTGTTGTTGCCCTGCTCTTGGTCGGCGGGATAACGTATTTTCTCGTCCGGTTTGATCGACTGCATCTCCGATATGGAAAAATTGATCCTGAAAAAGTACGTCCTGTTCATTTGTCAATCCCTGAACACAAGATCGTCAAAACTCTTCGTGAGGCCGGAGGGTCAATGTTGCAATCTGATCTCGTAGAAGAGGTCCAATTCAGCAAGGCTGCGGTTAGCCAGTACTTGAAAAAATTAGAAGAAAAAGGCGTCGTGGCAAAAGAACCAGCAGGACGAACAAATCGGATTGTCTTGCGGGCTGATCCCTCAAAGATGACGCAAACTTCAGATTCCTGAGTTCGCAACCAGAATCGCAACCTCGACTCTTGCATCTTGAAATAATCCTACTTGAAAAATCATTCGAGTAATCTTCTAATACTTGCGATGCTCAAGAAGGAGGAGATGACGAGTCCACCAGATTTTTCTTTCGAAGAATTTCTACATGCTGATGACCTCTCAAAACTCCCCCCTTTTGGAGATACATGGCTAGGAAATGAAGATTCAGATAAGGGTTTGCTCCTCTTGCATGGATATACGGGTTCAAATGTAGAAATGTATCCCTATGGTCTGCTTTTCGCCTCTGAGGGCTATCGTGTTCACATCCCTCTCTTACCCGGCCATGGGACAAATCATCGTGATCTGCTTAAGGTCAAATACCGGGATTGGTTGGTTGCTGTTGAAAAGGCGTTGAACGCATTGGTGACCGAAAAGCCAGGACGTAGAATCGGAGTTTCTGGGCTTTCAATGGGTGGGACCTTATCCCTACATTTAGCTGCAAGTTTTCCCGAAACTGTAAATGTAGTTGTCCCAATGGCTGCCCCCGTTTATTTAAAACTCGGCATTAGAAATCTCTTCAGGCTATTCCGATGGACGAATCTTGTTGTTCCTTATCGGGAATATCAATTCATGGACGAATCTGTAAAAAATAACGCGCTTGTTAAGTATCTGCAACAAAACTATGGTCGACTACCTGTGCGAAACATGATGGAGGTTGCCGATCTCGTCAAGTTCGTATTCAAAGAGCTTCACAAAATCACTCAACCGATTCTAGTGATCCATTCAGAACACGACGAGGTGGTCTCCCGCAAGAACCCGGGTCTCATTTTGGAATCGGTTCGTTCAGATATCAAGAATGTCAAGTGGGTTAGTAACTCCTATCACGTGCTGGTGGCAGATTATGATCGGGAGGTGGTTGCCAAAGCAGCCTTGGAGTTCATGAACGAGCATTTATGATGATCCTAGGTGATACTACACTTTCTTTTCTTGATACTAAATTGTCAATTTTCATATCGGCCCTCCTCTCGTTTTTCACCTCTGAAACAAAACATCGAACGCTCTTATTAACCAGCCCCGCTCAAGAAATTAATGCAAAATCATCATAATTCTGCAGTTTTGTGAGAAGAGAAAAAAATCTCTCAGACAACCTTAATTAATTCAATTTGAACTAATCTATTGACGAATTATGGCTGAGAGGGAATTTGCTGATGAAATTGTTTCAACTCTAAAATCTGAATTAAACCATTCTCGAGGTACTCGTGCAAAAACGCTTCTGTCTTGGTTCGAAACCCCGGAAGGGAAACAATTACTCGTCGCTTTGGAAGACAAGATTGTTCAGTTACTCAAGGATAGCACCAAGGAATTGAGTGCTGAGGAAATCATTCGAGTATTTGGGTGGGAGGACAGTCAAGATGCTTAAGCGATTGACAGTTCAGAACTTTAAAGGGTTTCCCGAGCGAATTGAGGTCTCGTTCGAGAAGGGCATGACTCTTATTCTCGGAAAAAACGGTGCTGGGAAGAGTTCGATTCTTTACGGCGTCAAATTTGCTCTTTTTGGCAACGACAAAAAAGAAGGCGTACCACGACCCAATTATGATAATGAACGCGAAAGCATTGCTGAACTTGATTTTATAGGGAAAGATGGCAATCAGTATCAAATCACGTATTCATACAAACCCTATGGTAAGAGTAATCGCTCAGAGTTTTATAGATTGGACCCCACAACAAACCAGTATGGCGAAGTTTCCCCTGAGGAATTAAGACGCGTTTTTCCATATGACCTCTCCTTGTTTAATTCTGTGTTTTTTGTTGAAGAAGGAGATTTGTACAAATTCCTCTCAGCGAAAAAAGATATATGGACGCGACTTAGCGAGCATCTTTCACACCTTCTCCACCTTGATCGGCTAGATTCCCTCTACTCGGGCTTAAAAAACGCAAAGAAATACTATGCTGATAGGACCAAGCACTTGAAACAAGAGTTGAAATCTTTGCAAAAAGAGGATATTGATGCTAAGATTGATGCTATCACCGAACATTTGGAGCAAACAGAGCATGACCTCTCGAATTTGGGTGAAATCGATCTTGCTGATATTGAACGGTTGGCAAAACTCAAGGCTCAATTAGAAAACTTGGAAAAAGAAAGCACAAAAGTCGGAGAAAAAGTAAAACTGCTCAGAAAACAATTTGCGGGCATATCAACGCAGGGAATTCCTCAAGTTTTCTCTAAAAAAGAGGAAGAAATCAAAGAGATAGAACGTGAACTTTCCAAGTTGGAAGGAGAGCTTCATTCTAAGCAAAAAATGCAGCATCTTTATGAAGGCATCCTCGAGCTTCTAGAGCACGTGCTGACTGAACATGAAGAAACGTGCCCGACCTGTCGTCAACCTTTGAGCCTTGAACAAGCCAATGCGAGCCTTGAACAAGCAAAAAGGGATGCGCAAGCATTCCAGCAAAGCACCAAAGAGCTGAACCAGAAAATTAATGCTCTCCAGCAATCCCTTAACCAAAAAAGAAATTCTCTTGAAAAAATGCGCACTGATTATGACGCTCTTCAAAATTATCTGGCTCAACTACAATCGCTTCAAACTGAAATAGAAAAACTTCGCTCGATGTTGTCGGATTCCAACATCGCTTCGATCCAATCCCAAATTGATCTTCGAAAAGATCTGGAGATTAGGAAACACAATCTTACCCTAGAACTTGAACATCTTACTAATCAAAAATCTAGAATGGAGGAATTGCCAGATCTAATCAACTACTATAATGTTAGAGTACTTCTCTTCGATCAACTCATGAATGCTACAAGAAAAGTCCAAGAGCAAAAGCTAAAACAGCACTTGGAACCCATTGAGAATCACCTTCGCGACTTAATTCGAAGAATCAAGGATGAGAACTGGGACGTATCCTTCAAGAAATCAATTGAACCCGTTTTCCGCCGAATCGGTGTAGGAGAAACGTATCTCTATCTTGATGATCTAAGTGGTGCCGAGAAGACATTGGTGTTCTTGCTTTTCAGGTGGCTCCTTTCAAAACAAATCGCAGGAAAACCCTTGCTCATTATGGATGACGCAATCAACCACTTGGATGAAACTAATCGGAAGCTTCTTTTTACAATTCTCTCGGAGGTACTTCACTTGGAATCCGAGGAAAACTATCAGCTTATTCTTACATCCTACGATCCCTCACTCGAAATGCTATTACAGCACTTCAACCCAAAAGTGATCAATATCTCTGAATAGGGGCCACTTCTATGACTGCTACATCCCAGATCATTCTCGTATTCGATACCTCCTTTTTCAGAAGCATCTATGACGTGCAAGGGGGGAACGTAGTAAAATTAGTAGCAAAACTAGTGAAGAACCTGCCCTCTCAGTATTCCTACGTTGTCCCGAAAACTGTTTTGAGAGAGTATTCTAAAACAAGGGTCCTTCTCCAGGGATCGTTGGACATTACCGATGACGCGAATATCGATATTGTTCGACTGAAAAAAATCAATGAACAACTTCCTCGAAGAGCGTTCGATCGAACAGAAATTGGGGATTTCAAAATAATCGCCATCGCTCTTCAAGAAGCGCGCAAAGGGAACAGCCCCATTATTGTAACAAACGACGAAGGATTTAGAATATTTGTTCGAAATGGACTAAAAGATGTAGACATCGGCATTAGCTTAACTCCTGACTTTCTCAACTTTCTTTCACGATTCTCAGTATCAAAACAAGACAAGGCCCTACTCCGAGCGGCTTCGAAAAAGGTTGATGCAAACTACTCCCAGTACCGACGGCGACACGGAAGGGGGGATGTGAAGCGATCTGTTCTCGAAACTGTTCTTTCCTTGGCATCTATCCGAGTGAAAGATCATCCCGAAATAAAGCAGTTACAGGAAAGCATTCAAGCCTTTTTCAACGAAACCCCGGTCGAAGAAATAGCGTTTCCTACGACTTTTTCCCTGTTCAGAACCACCCTAAAAGATTTCTGCACTTATTTGGATATAGGGAAGCTTCGACAAGCCAAAATGGTTCTAGACCAACTCGTCAGTCGATGCAAGGAAAACTATGATGCAACAATATTCTCAGAACTCGATGAAATCATTCATTCAATACTACAGTATGGCTACTATAAGCTAGCAGTAGCAGTTGACAAAGAAGGCGAGTGGTGGGAAGCCCTGGGGCTATTGCATTCATACCAAACTTTGCACGTGGTGAGAGCTCAGAAACCATCACGTGAAATCCAACTAGCTCTAACCTTTGCAAACTATATTGCTCGAGGATATAGTGGTCTGGACTTACCGATTCTCTCCTATGAGCAATTTCTCTCTTTACTTGATCTGGCAGATTTAGGGTTGTTGCATGAAATCGAAGCTGTTGCAACGGTTGCTAATAACTTGGATCTTTCTAAAGTAATATCTAACAAAATCTCAGAAAAGAGCGGCCTCACAATTACTAACAAGTTAAAGCGAACTCTTGAGGGACATACCTTCAATCATGAATCCCCTCTTGAGGTAAAAACTCCCTTTGATGACATAATGGCCATAATGCAAGTGCAGTCAAAGAGGGGTTCGAAAGAAAACTACGTAGAGCTCTTCTGTTCGAGCATTGCGGGGCCAATCTGTCTCCGAATTCCTGTAAAAGAATCTAGCAATCCCTTCTTTGAAAAAATTGAACCGGGAATGCTTATCGCCATGCAACAAGCAGAGATAAAAGAAATACGCTCCCCGCCCGTAGGTGTTCGCCATTGGAACGCAACGTTTATTCTTGGAGAGAATCCTGTGTTTGTCGTTAATCAAAAACGGCCTCTCTTAGAGATTTGTAGCGATCTTGTTGGACTGTATCTTAGTTCGCGAAAATGATGCGGCTTTCTTTTTGCACTTTTCTTCAACAACAGATTTCTTCTTTGTTTACAGATTTACAAGAAGACAATGGCAGAACGCTGATTCAAGTGTTACATGGAGAGGGGCCTGCCTTTCTGTCCTTATTTGATATGACGACAAGGATTCATGCACCAAGGCCAAAGAGGACCCCCTCTTTCCCAAAGAAACCGCCTCCCTCCTGAAATCATCTACCTTACGAAACACGCACTTGGCTCATTATTTATTACACACATACGCCGCTAGAGCCTTTTGTACTAAAAGTATGGTGTTTTTTCCTCTCTTAAATTCCTTAACTATCGGATCTTTTTGGCTGGAAACCCAGATTTTGAGTTCTGAGTCTCTGTCAAAAGTGCCAGCTGTTTCTATTAGGAAGTGAGTAATTGCTCGATAAGGTATTGAATGATACTCTGTCTTCTTACCCGTTACTCCTTGCTTATCCACAAATATTAGCCGTCTGTTCGTAAATATTATCATGTCTCTGACTAGTTTGAAAGCCGCGTCTATTTCCTCGCCAGGAACTAGGAGATCGCCGATCTCTTTCTGCGCGTCCTCAAGCTTAGTTTCGCTGGCATGTCCTATGATTCCGCTTAAGATCCCCATTTTCCAATCACCCAAAAATCTCAAGAAACTTTAATTCGTTTTCAATTAAATGATTTCTCCTAAACTGGCTGGAACCTTTGATAACACTATAGTGCTTATTGTTCAAAATGCTACTCTCTTAACGTCCTAGCTCTATCTTACTTAATGACTAAGCGGGTTCTCTTGTTCCATTTCCAGTTCTTTTCCTTATCATTCCAGAGCTTGCTATATTCTAACGGCGTTGCGAGAGTAATTAATCGCTCTCCAATCGCAACTCTTCCAAAGTAGTCATTGAATGTTGAGAAAAAGGAATGGTAAATCCTTGGTAGTGAGCTGTACCGGGGAACACTTATCTCGAACAAGTAATGTTTTTCGTTAGGATTTCTGGGACTACTGCCTTGAATGAACGCATACATGGGGAGTAGGTCTACGGACGAGAAAAACAAGTTTAACAATTCTTGCTTTGGCCTCTCCAAGTAGATCAAGAGGGTGTAGGGTGAAATGTTCCGGATAATTGCTCTCCAAAACCATGCTTGGGTGATATTCATGAAATTAAACAACCATTGGACTCTCTTGTAAGATACGTCTACGTTATTTCGCCTAAGATGTTTCAAAACTGCATTGGGGGAAACCGCGATTCGATTTGTGGAGGCAATACTCATCCACGTGGCTCTTATAATCATTAAGTCCATTAAGTTGAAGTCTATAAAGCGATCTCCTCGATCATCGAAAGAAGCTCCTTCATGCCAATAATTAATGGTGTTTGGAGAAAACGGTGTGAATGAAAGATTCTCTAGATATTCGAAGGGAGTTGTTTCAAGAATGTTCTGAATGGTCTCTTCATGACTTTCCCAGAAGTAATTGTTAATGGTATAGGACCGTGGCTGAACTGAAAATGCTGTTTTTTCTACAAAGAAAGTAGACACACTCTCAAGTTTTGGGTGAGAATTCACGTCGCTTAGAACAGTATTAATCTGGTCTCTTGGAGCAAAAATTCCAAAAACAACCAGCTTTTTCTCGGATTCTGAATAGATCGTATTGGAAAATCGAATATAAGGGTGTTGGAGGATTCCTTGCCCAAATCGATCGGTTCTCACCCACGCAACAAAGATCGCAGGAATCAGTTTGAATCGATAGTGATCAACGATCGGTCCCGTATTTAACCCCACTTTTTGTCTTAGTTTAAAAACAACATTTCTGAACGCTGGGTAAGAAATACTCTCCTCCCCTCTCGAAAGCCGGGTAATCTGAAATCGTTTCCACCATTCCTTCTCCCTCTCATTCGGATGGAGGGCTATTATCTTCAAGACAAGTTGTTGCAAGGGGGAAATTGATATCTCGCGCGGAATATGATAACGGGAAATAACCTTGAAGATTTGTTCAAGACTCACAAACCCCGCGAGTCGCATGTTCCAGTCAATAACTTGGCTGAGAGAGGTCAACAACAGTCTTCTGTTATTGTTATATGCTGTGGCCAGAACATGTGCACTAACTGAAAACGTGTCGTCCACTGTTTCTATCTCTACCTCGCCCAGACTACTTACATCTTCGGGGGATAACTCTTTCGGGTAACCCTTTTTGCGAATAATTTGAAGGAATTCCTCCAAATAGAGCTTGGAAAGCGATTCTGGTAACTGCTCCACCCTACGAGATAGATGGTGAACTAAGCGCTGCTCGTTCTGTGATACGTATCTCTCTTTAGAATCATCCTCTGGAAGCTCTTTCCCTAATCCGTCTCTAATGGGGTTTTTCATTTAGTTCCTC
>JALTMP010000273.1 GCA_027001645.1 Candidatus Heimdallarchaeota archaeon | reverse complement strand
ATGCATTCGTGTACCGATCCATAGATCTACTTAATGATGGGGGAGAACTCATTTTCATTACACCTTCTTTCTGGACAAGGACCTTGCATTCTGAGGGGCTAAGAACCCATATGCTTAAGGCTGGAATTCTTAACCTCGTTGTTTCCTTCGAAGAACTAAGAATCATTCCCAATGTTTCTACTCACTTCTTAATCTTCAAATTCGTAAAAGGATCAGTGTCGCAAGATTTTGTCAAATATCTTCGATTTCGGAAAAAAGCGATCATCACGAAAGACTTGCTACAACAAGCATTGGCAGCGTTAGATGTCCTGAATGACCGTGCTAGGGTTTCTCATGAGGATTTTGAAGGATTCAAAGCAGTTCCCTTAACTGATAATCGCGTATGGAATTTTCTTTCACCAACAGAATACAAGTGGCTTTCTCAGATCGAACATGCTTGCAAGACACCTTTCCCCATCGTATCCATTACTCTGGACGATCAAAGGATTGACATCTCGCTATCAATGCTCGAACCTACCAGCTCAATCAAGAACACTTCCTTTTCTGGTAATGCTGGGAAAAGGCACGAGGTGCAAATTGAAGGAACTAGATACGTGCTGCCCGAAACATTTTCACGTGATAGCTTCTTAGAATCACCACTTCCAATCAAACGCACTAAAGAAAACTATCGCTATATTCGTCTGGAGGATGTTGCTCACATAGGCAATGGATTGGTTAGTGGTCTTGACAAGGCATTCAGAATCCCAGCTGATGCCGAGCTATCAAGAGAGGAGCAGAAACATGTTTTGCACGTGATTAAAGCCAAAGAATTAGAGCAATACAGACATGGACAACCGACGCGATATGTTTTTCTGAATGATGTCAGAGATGAAGGTCTCGTAAAACAAAGGTTTCCTTCGTTCTATGCCCAGCTTTTCGGATTTAAGAATGAGCTTCTGAAACGTTATAACTACGGGAAAAGCATTCCGTGGTGGCACTTCGTTTTTCCACGCAATTACAAGTTAATGTCTTCTGCTCAAGAGAAAATATTCGTTCCTTGCAAGGAGCGAGTGAATTCGAAGGGATACGTAAGATTTGCATATGTCCGCGGCAATTTTTTTGCAACTCAGGATGTTACGGTAATAGTGAAAAAATCGTTCGTTCAAGAGAGCTTGAAATATTTGGTCGCTTTATTAAATTCAAGAGTAATTTTTCGATGGCTTTTGAGCAAGGGGTTGATCCGAGGTGGTGTTCTAGAATTCTCCGAACGCCCTCTTTCTCAAATACCCATCAGATTAATCGACTGGTCTGATGAAAAGGAAAAAGAAATCCACGATGAAATCGTGAACCACGTGAACAAGATTCTCGGTTCCTCATCCTCTGAACTCATTGCCGAGAGCAAGAATAGGATTGACAGTTTGGT
This sequence comes from Candidatus Heimdallarchaeota archaeon, assembly GCA_027001645.1. GTDB lineage: Archaea > Asgardarchaeota > Heimdallarchaeia > Heimdallarchaeales > JAJRWK01 > JAJRWK01. The sequence goes on along the minus strand of JALTMP010000273.1, from coordinate 2,234 downwards.
TTCCAAACTGTACGGAGTAACCAATCAGGGCTAAGAAAAATGGCAGATGGAAAACCGGCTAGTATCTACGAGAGATAGTGTGTTCCCTCCCTTTCCCCTTTCAATTGATTGTTTTGAATCTATATGTCAAGATTAAACATTACGACCTTGGGTTCTGTCATTTCCAAGAGAGCAAACTTGATCCCTTCTCTTCCGAGTCCAGAGTTCTTGACTCCGCCAAATGGCATGGCATCGACTCGATAGTCCGTGGAATCATTTACCATGACTCCGCCCACTTCTAATTCTTCAATGGCTTTGAACGCTTTGTTGATATCGTTTGTAAAGATCGCCGCGTGGAGGCCGTAGTCTACAGCGTTGCTTTTTCTGATGCCCTCATCTAGGTCTTCGATCGGGTAAATGCTCACTACAGGTGCAAAGACTTCTTGGCAATCAACTTTGACGCCTTCTGGGACATTTGTTAGGACTGTTGGCCAGTAGATTGCTCCTTCTCTCTTATGGCCACATTCAACCTTAGCACCAGCTTTGATTGCTTCCTCTACCCATTGCTCTATTCTTATTGCCTCTTTTTCAGTAATCATGGGGCCCATATCACAGTCTTCGTCTAGTTTTGGTCCTACTTTATATTGCTTCGTTCTTTCTACAAATTTCTTGACAAAATCTTCATAGATCGGTTTTTCGACGTAGATTCTCTGAACACCTAGGCAGTTCTGCCCAGCCGCCCAGAACGCTCCCGAAACAGAGCTCTCAACGGCCTTATCGAGGTCTGCGTCGGCCAGAACAATTACGGGGCTGTTGGAACCTAATTCCATTCCGATTTTCTTCAATCCCGCGAGTTTCGTGATGTGTTTGCCAGCTTCGACTCCTCCTGTGAATGAAACCATTCGAATTCGAGGGTCACTGACTAAAGCATCTCCTATCTCTGATCCATAGCCTGTAACAATATTGAGGATCTTTGGAGGAAGGCCGGCCTCAAGAAAGGCTTCCCCAAGTTTTAATGCAGAAAGCGGTGTTACTGTCGCTGGCTTGAGAACCACACTGTTCCCGCCGGCAATTGCTGGACCTAGCTTGTGGGCTACAAGGTTTAGAGGGTCATTGAATGGAGTAATCGCCGCTATCACGCCAATAGGCATGCGGTAGTAGTAACCTCGCCTGTTTTCAGAGCCGACAGCCTGATCAAAGGCAATTGTTTCGCCTAGTATTCTGCTAGCCTCGTCAGCTGCCACATTGAGGGTTACAGTGCATCGGTAAGCCTCTTTTCTGGCCTCTCGAATTGTCTTGCTTCCTTCCCGCGCAATGATTTGCGCAAATTCTTCCATTTTTTCCTCAACAATTTGAGCTGTTTTCCTCAAAATGGCAACTCGCTTGTGGACGGGAAGCTTTTTGCTGATTTCAAATCCTTCAACAGCTGCAGAAATTGCTCTGTTCACGTCTTCAACCGTTCCTCTGGGAACCGTGTCAATAACCTCCCCATTATACGGATCAATGACTTCTATTTTTTCATTCTTGTCTATCCACTCTCCATTAATTAGCATCTTCATCTCAAGTACCTCCTTTACGCATGTTTTCCTCCAGCTTGAATGATGCGGTGAATGTCAAGGATGTCTGTTAGCAAGGCAAACCCTGTTGGTAACTTGCCAGCTCCAGGGCCAACAATTGTTACTTGATCCACATATTTTGTGTGAAATGTTAACGCATTGGTTGGTCCGCTAACGCTTGCCAAGGGGTGATCAAGGGGAATCATTTCTGGCTTCACTGACGCCGTAACAGTTCCATCTGCATTCACTTTCGCAGAAGCAATCAACTTCCATCTTTTTCCTTGTTCCAATGCGGATTTAACGTCATCCGCTGTAATCTTGGTAATGCCTTCTCGATAAACATCATCTTTGGAGATTTTCTGACCCATTAAGACATTCGTTAGAATTACTACTTTTCCCACAGCATCCCATCCTTCAACATCTCCCGTAGGGTCAGCTTCCGCATAGCCAAGTTCTTGGGCTCGCTTTAACGCATCTTCGTAACTTAGTCCCTTTTCCATCTCCGTGAGAATGTAGTTGGTTGTTCCATTCACGATGCCTTGTATCATGGTAATTTTGGCTCCCGCCAAATTGTAACGACCAAGATTGATTGCTGGCGTCCCAGAAAGAACAGTTCCTTCGTACCTTAACTCGACGCAGTTTTCTTTGGCTAGTTGCTCTAACTCATTCACTGCAAGGGTAATTGGGCCTTTGTTGGTG
>JALTMP010000272.1 GCA_027001645.1 Candidatus Heimdallarchaeota archaeon | reverse complement strand
GAACCATCTGCGAAAAACATGGGCTATACGACTATGAAATGATTAATCGCAAGATTGCAAAGGACTTAACTCTTATGACGATCAGTACTAAGAGGGCCAAAGCGCTCAGTGAGAGGGCTTTGCTTCATCCACTTCAACGATCATTTATTAGCATCTGGGATTTGAAAGATCACATTCTGGTAGGGGTTGAATCCAAAAACGAGTACCTCCAACAGTTGCTTGTTGACAACCTAAACAACACATCGGATGGTGTTCTAAAGCCGGTTCGCTTTTGGGCAAAACACGTAAGCACGTACGTTTCTGAGTCCTACGAGCAAAGAAAACCCATCTATCTCCTGTCTATCATTATTAGAAGAGACACTACTGGGATTTCAGGAGTCTCTAGAATAACATTCGAAGGCGAGGATGTCCGAAGAGGTCTCGCTGGCATCCGATCTCGCCAAGAAGTTCGCTATGAACTCGATAAGGTGGGAACAAGAGTTGAAGTTGAAACAGAAGATCTTGGTTTGAAAATTCCGCATTGGGGGAGGATTAAGACATCCAAAGGAGCTCAGGAATTACTTCAGATCTTGAATCAATAACAATAATGCCCCCAATCAATGTCTTATTTTGTAATTTCTGACTCGATAGCGGTCATCTCTTCTCTTTGCTTTCTCAATTTGCAAGTCCATACCAATTTGAAGCTAAGCCCGCGATCATGACGTTTAGCAGAGCGTGTCCGATCATCAATCCCCAAATGTTGCGGTAATGGAGAGTCACCATGTCTCCAAGTAGTCCCAGAATCAAAGTTAAGGCGACAGCTCCCCAAAAAGAGATATATGGTTCGAGTAGAAGTATTTCATAATAGTGAAGAATAAACCAAAACGCGTTTTGAGTTATGATTCCTACCATCCACCCATATTTATCGCTCAGTGTAAGCAAAACGAATCCTCTGGTCCAAAAGTCTGTGATTGCTGCCATTATGCAGACAAACGGGATAACTGTTAGTAAATCGGTTACATCCGCTCGGGCCCAGGAATCAAAGAAGATTTGGTAGCGCCAAAACACAGCGAGCGCAATTCCATAAACCCCCATTCCAAAAAGTATGGAGGTTATGTTTTTTGGAAATGTTATACCCCATTTTTTTGGATCAAGCTTTCTGTGCTTCGCATAGAGCAAGGGTAAAACCACATAGATCAGAGTCATTCGAGTTGCTCTAAAAGCAGCGTAAGCCCACGAATCCCAATGTGTCAAGTATGTTGTTTGGTACCAGTAAAAAATCCCTGCAAGTGAAGCTGTAATTGATAGCAATGTTAAGAATTCAAAAAAATTGAATTCTTGATCATTTATTATGGCTTTCAATCGAACTTGCAACTGATCCAGCAAGGAAGATCACGGGTTAAATGAATAGTCCAAACTTAAACATGAATAAATGAATGGCTGTTCCTAGTAAGACTGCTGTTGCTAACATCGAAATGAATAGCATTGAGATTTTCCGCAAAAACCTCAGTGTTGTTTCAACAAAATCACCGTCTCTTAGACTTGAAAAGACTCCTCTCAAGGTAACGTTATCCTGCGAGTAAACTCTGTACCACGATTCATAGTACAAGAAAAACCAAATGACAGATGCAATTCCTAGGATTGAAAACGTCCAGAAAAGAAAGTTTAGCCAGAATCCCGACAGTACTGGTTCAAAACTACCCATATATCTTCAATCCGAAACCCGCAAGCCAGTTAAAATACGTTTCCCTAATTACGGAGTTCACTAATCTTGGGTAAATCTCTTATACGGATCTTCACAATGTCAATCTTGAAACTGTTGGGAGCCGATGAATTTTTCAGAATAACCCAAAATGGTGAATAAATTGTCATACGATGCGATTGCTTATGCTCAGGATCGATTTACAAGCCAGAACTTAAAAGAACGTCTGGACAAAGTATTTCAAGATTTGGCCCCCTTATTCGATAGAATCGATAAGGAAGAAGTCCGACGATTAATGGATGGAAGTCAAACCCGCAACGAATCCATTATAAGAGTAAGTTTGGCTCTTCAGATTTATTATGGGCTGCCAATTGAGTTAACTCTGAGCGACTTAGAATTCGAACAGAAACGAAGAACGATTGCTGGAGTAACCATTCCCGATATTCCCACCTTTCATCTTCAGTTTGCGATTACTGAAGGATCTTGGGTAAAGCTACTTCGCGGGGAGTTGCGGGAATTTCTCATTGATAAAAGAACCAAGCTTAACAAAGTGGAAAAAGATCTCTTCATCGCTAAGGAACTCTCCTCTGACGCTGGAGCAGTTCACGTAGTGGAGCAAAAGATTCTCGAGCAAAACTATATTTCTCCTCTCCTAAAATATTGGCGGGAAAACCATCCAAGCTCCAGCTATGAGGACGCTGCTCTCGCCATTCTCGCTTCGCTTCACAAGCAAAAAATTGAAGAAGTCGGTCCTCTTTTCGAAGCTGCAAGGCAGTACTTTTACCACATATTAGACCAATTCGAACACTTATTCGAACACCCTCAACAAAGCTCATGGGTTGAAAGAAGTATTGCACAGATTCAACATTGGAGAGAACTCGTTGAGGAGAGTCCTAACTCTCTTGAGATAACTTCACAAGTCGTTATCGCGGGGATTCCTAGGACTGGAATGAATCTCTTGCTTGCTCTTCAAAAAGGAGGCAAAGAAGCCGAAGAAGTCAGAAACGTTGCTGCAAAGGCAAATATTGATACCTCTCTCCTCTTCGAGATAAAAGCGTTGTATGAATTAGACATGCCGCCAAGACAATGGAGAGAAGAAGTTGAAAGCGCTTTGAAAACGAGAATCGAGAAAATCCGGCATACCCCTAATCCCGCAGAAGAAGCGAAAAACCTCATTTTCGCCTTGCTTAATGCTCCCGGTAAAGTATCTGAAGACAAGATTCAGCAAGAAATTGAGGAATTTGAATATGGGATTGAAATTCTAAAACGCGACGTCCAAGAAAAATACGATTTTATTATTGCTTTGACCCACTTCTTGGAACAGTTCACTGAAAGCTTGCTGGATCGATACTGGCTTCATTCTTAGTATTAAGCTTCGTGTTCTTGTTTGATGCTTTGAACCGCTACCGAGAGTACTTCTTTGCATATTTCAATAGCTTCTTCTACGGTCTCATTCGCAACGATTGTCATCACTCCACTTTTAGCGACTTGTACCCTTCTTCCATCACCGAGGAATAATCTGACTACTGATTTACCTATTTTTTTGCCCTCCCACCTCTTAAGAAGTTTTTGAGCTACTTTTTCAAAGTTCCAGTCAGGTTCTTTCTGAGGATGCGCTATGAAGTTTCCGGAACCACAAATTCCAGTGATAACAACTGTGCCAAGAACTGGGTGATGAATCTCCTCTCGTACTGATTCCCCGGGAGATCGCCCTATTCTTGGTCTCTTCCCACAAACTGGGCAGTCTTCTCGTTTCTTGACTGCGATCTTCTCAAAGCTAAGATCGGCTGTGCTTATTACCATTAGTGTACTTTCTAGGAGTGGTTTTTTTCTCCTCAAAATACGGATTGCTTCTTCAACTTGAATATTTGCAACCAACCCTAAAATGGGAGGATAAACTCCTGCTGTGGCACATGTAGGGGCCCCTTCGTCACTCGATCCTTCAAAAAGACAATGAAAACA
>JALTMP010000271.1 GCA_027001645.1 Candidatus Heimdallarchaeota archaeon | reverse complement strand
ACTTCCTTGTTATCACTAAAGTCATCACTAAATTTGATTCTTGGCGACGACATTCAATCTTCTTGTTATGAGAGTTGAGCTTTTTCCTTCCCCAATAGATAGATTGCAGGTGTGATGGTTGCTAAATTGTATCGTTAGGATATTTATTCAACTATTAGTTTCTTCAAACAAGAATCAAGTTTGTCCAAGAAATAGGAGATTTCGGAAACAAAATTGAGAAATTGTTTAATATCATTATCCCATTTCCAGTTGCGATGAAACCATATTCAATTGCAATCCAAGCCAATAATGCTTCATCCTTAAGCGCGTGGTATTGCGAAAACCTTGGTTTTGAAACTTTCGACAAAGAAGAATTTGACGATTACAGCATGAAAATCTATTATCTTAGGCAAAACGATTTTGTACTTGAGATAATTGAGAGAAAAGACGCGCCAGCTTTGGAAAAAAAGCTCAGCAAATTTGGGAAATCTCAGATTCCTGGTTTTTCAAAAATCGCATTTGAAGTAACTGGACTAGACGATTACATTGAGAAATTGAAAGAAAGGAATACTAATTTTCTAATGGAAAAATCGAGAAGCAAGCAGAAAAACATTCAATTCTCCATGTTTTATGATTTAGAAGGCAATCTTATACAACTCATTGAGAGAGTACCTTAAGAAAGTAGTTTTGAATCACTGTTTTGAACGTGCTTGAAAATCTACCGTGTCGCGCCTAAGGAGAAAAGTGATAACATGACTTTAGGAGATGAGAATTTGACTGAGACATCGCGGTTCTGGAATCTACTTCTCTTTGGATCTCTCATTATGCTGTTTGCGGAAGTCATGGCTAGTGCATCCAGCATTTGGTTTGTGGACCCCTTTAGACTAATCATCACATTTCCCCTGTATTTAGGTCATAGCTTGTTTTACTATAACTTAGCTAAAAGAACTCATAGGTTTGAAATCAGAATGCTGTATTTCTGGGGAATGTATTATGCCTTGTACGAGGCACCGATAACAAAGGTTCTCTTTGCGGGGTACTTCAATCAAGATCCGATACTGGGTCTCGTTGCGGGTATTGCTGTTTTTGAATTTGTAACTCTAGTGTTTTATTGGCACCCGATTCAATCTTTCATAATTCCTGTGCTCTTTTTCGAGTGGTTTGCTGTTCAAAGCAATTCAGAAGAATGGCTTCGAATACCTGAAAGTCATAGAAAATATCTTCTCAATACTCGAAAGACAAGAATCTTTCTTCTTTTTCAACTGTTGTTCTTCACATCCTTACTTCCATTAGTTTCGCAGTTCAATGTTGTATTAGTAGTTGCCTCATTTGGAGGAAATGTCCTATTGATTTACCTATCCAAGCGAATGGCAACTAGAGGAGGGAAAACGATTTCTACTGACGCTCTTCTTTTGGGCAAAAAAGGATTTAGCCTGCTTGTTTTGTATCTCATCTTGCTTTATTCGGTGTTGGGAGCGTTTCTCCGAAAAGAAGCATGGCCTATTACCTGGCAGCCCTACCTTATTATTGTGTTAGCGATTGCGCTCATTACGTTGGTTATCTGGAAGAAAGGAAGAAAGGAATCTACTTCCCGTCAAGGTCAAGAGCTTTCTGCTTCTTCAATTCTCTCCTCCAAAAGAATTAATCAATTCTTTTTAGGGATAATACTATTCTCTGCACTTTATTCGCTTATTCCACCTCTTGGATGGGTCATTGCAATTGTAAGCTTTCTCTTAATCCCCTTAATTGGGTTGGGGGTGCTCGCAAGGATCTTATGGGATATTCGATAAGGTCATTTTACAACCTAGCCAAGAACTATTCATTCCTTTATTGTCGGTATAATGGATAATAGAGAGTTTTGTGGTGGTTTAAAAAGTCATGTAGGTTCCCGTCTGGATACTGGCGTAGAAATAAGCGACTATCATTTTTAGAGCGGGGATAGATATTGGTGTCATTCAATGACGCGATTCCAAGGGGTTGTTGTCAAGAACAAAAAAACAGAAAAACTAAAAATTCTTGGGAGAGGCTTTGTAGGCCTTATTTAGAAATACTATTGACCTTTCTTGAGATACCAGTTAAGGTACTCCTTTCTTTTCTGATTCTTCTTTTCTCTCTTGAACTCGTCATTGTTTGCCATTTGATTCTCTTTGAGTTTCGCAGTTTCTCTTCTAGCTCGAGCATGGGCTTGTTGTATTTCCCATGGCTTTAGACTAAGGCCGCAAACTTCGCACACATAAAAAGGTGCTTCTTTTTTCATTGGACTTCCACAATCCGGACATTTTACCATAAATAATAACCCCTTGGCGTTGCTTGTGGTTAGATTCTAAGTAAGGGAATTAAATCTTGGCGTAGCATACACTATTCATTATTCGTTTTTCACGCCAACTTGGTGCGTTCTTTAGAAAATGAGAAGAAATTCTCATAGGAAGACACTCGTAATCAAAATCTAGCTGAGATTTTCACAAGCCATTCCTACATTGTAGAAGGTCATGTTTGAAGGTTTACTCAAGTCGAAGCCATATGATCTGATCATCTAACTCTAAAGTTATGAGTTTTTCCCGTTCTAATTCACTAATGTAGTTGAAAATAACGTGCCGATTAAGGAAATACCGCCATAATGGAAACTCATCTAATGTTGTTTCTCCCAAGATTCTCTTCAGGCTTTCCTTCACTGTGCTTTCGAGGGTATTCCTTTCCCCAATTACTTCCACGAGTGTTGTTTTAACATGCTGAATGTGTTCTTCTGTTATTGCAATCGTCTCTTTCATCACTTTTTTGTCTTCAATCGGTGTTCCATGTCCAGGAATAATCACTGAAGGATTGTGTCCGAGGATTCGCTCCATGCTTGCTAGGGCTTGCTTGGGGTTTGTCAGGAATAAGAGGCTGTGGCGCTCGATAATTTCTGCGGGTAAAAAACTATCGCTTGCAAAGATCACGTCTTCTACCATAACTGAGTGGAGGTCAGTAGAATGCCCAGGAGTCGGAATAAGAGTTATTCCAAAATCATTAAGCAAATGAGAATTGAATGGAATGGCTTCTGAGCAAGGCTTTGCCATCAAATACTTGTTCCTAAGCGCGTTAGGAGGAACACCACCAAAAAACATACTGGGCTCCATGATTGGGTTTCGAATTAGGCCTAATTCCCCTTGAGGACAAAATACGGAAAGTTTACCGCAATATTTGCGTGCACCACCCATGTGGTCTGAGTGATGATGAGTGATTAGTACTATTCTTGGTTTTTTCCCAGTTTGTTTAATGACCTTGTTTAGGGCAGAATTGTCAATTCCTGTGTCGATAGCAATAAACTCTTCGCGAGAGATGCTTACAATTCCTATGTTTACGGGGGTTATGAGCGCAGAAGCTTTCTCTGAAAAGTGTTCAAGAACCATTTAGTTAAATCAACAACAGTATAACGTTTTATTTTTTTGGGGGATGCTTAGAGCTTTCTTGGTGATATTGATAATCGCTCAGACTCTCTGTCAGCGATTCCATTATAGGAGGCTTAGCGAATATCATGAAAACATGGAATAGATTGAAGCCTTGCTTGCTAAATTTTTGGAAGACCTAATACTGTGTGGGATAGAGCACACTTCTAGGCGAATGCTTTCCAAAGCTTTTTAAAAATTGAGCAAATCAAGGACACAGTGAACCGAGATGGATCCCAAGGACAGAATAATCAGATATATTTATGTAACCCTTGGCATTATGTTCTTCCTATTAGGAATTGCATTGAAACAACATGAGCTTCTCCAGGAACCCTTGAAAGGAGGCCTCGACGCTTGGGAAAAGATCCTAGATGGTTACTTGACCGGAATTAAGAAGCCATGGGAATAGGTTTCTGAATAGGTGAAAAAAATCGGAGGTCGATGAATTGGCTACTAAAAACGCATCATTTGACATGATTACTTCATGGATACAATCACTAGCTTACAAGAGGATTCGCTTCATTCGTCTTTTGTCCCAGATATTTTTCACGGGACTGTTCTTTGGGGGATTATTCGGCATTTCTAGAACAAGCGTTCCAGTCCCTGTTGTTGTGCCTGCTGGCGCTGAATATGCCACCGTGTGGGGTGGTTTTGACATGCTTCTATACACCCTAACAAGGGGTCATTTTCCATTTCTGATTTTAGGAGTGTTTTTCCTTTCTGGTGTTTTGTTTGGCCGAGCTGCTTGTGGATGGATGTGTCCAGTGGGCTTTTGGCAAGATGTCTTGTCTTGGGTTCCAGTCAAGAAGAAACAAGTCTCCAGAGAGGATAACCAAGCCCTTGCCGAGATCGGCGGGACAATTTTGTGGGTTTCTGCACTTGCCGCAATCTTTGTAGGATTCTACACCTACATCTTTAATGGAGCACCGATCGAGGACCAACCCTTTACAGTAATTCCTTGGGCTCCTTTGGATCCCGCCGGAACACTTTTTGTGTCAATCTACGAAATCCTAAGGTGGGGCTTGATTGACAAATTCGACTTCATTGAAATTATAAAATCGTTCGGTTTCTTCTTCTGGTTTAGATTCTCATTCCTCTTATTGATCGCATTTTTGGGAGTATATTATCCGCGTTCGTATTGTCGATGGTTCTGCCCCACAGGAGCATTACTCGGCTATTGCTCCAAGTACAGCATTCTGAGCATTTCACGTGATCCTCTCAAATGCGATTCTGGTTGTGACAAGTGTGAAAAGGCTTGCCCAATGGGTGTACCTATTCTATCCTACGAGCCAGATCGTATCCAGGATAGCATGTGCATTTCGTGTGGGGCATGCATTGATGCATGCGGAGATAACAAAGCTCTAGCATTCAAATTTCACTTCTAGAATCAAATGCTTTCTTTTCTTCTCCCTCATTTTTTGAATGCGTTTTTTCTCTAACGTGATTTGTTGTTCTAACACCATTTTTTTGGTACAAAGAGAAGAAAAGGAATGCGTTCAGTCTGCAGTGTCCATAGGAAGAAATTTCAATGTTTGAAAATATTTGAAAGATAGGAGATTGTTTCATGAAATCTTGGGCTTATCTCTGGATCTTGTTTTTCTTTGTCCTTATTATTTCTTCGATGTCATTTCTGAGACCCGGATTCAGACTAATATTGATTCTTGGAGCATCTATTATTGTCTTCTCTAAGATATTCCGTGAACAAGATGAGAAACCTCCCAATTTTTCCAAGGAAAATATTTTTGGCGACGAAACTGTTTCGATGCAACGTATTCATGTCGATGCACCAAGAGAACACATTATGGGTGAAGGGATTTATGGAAGGGGGTATCATCATACTCTTGGAGTCGCCAAACCAGAATACGCGGGTGAGATTCAGCAACAACAATTGGAAAAGAGTAATATGCCTTCTTCTCTTGAAATTCTCAAGCATCTGCTGGTTCCTGACTTATACGAGATTTTGATCTTCGTCTTTTCAATTGTATTGACGTATATCATCTTTATTCCGATCCTTAGAATCCCCCCTTATGGGTATTCTCTGCTAATTGCTTACGCGGGAATAATTATGATAATGCTTTATTTCACTCGATGGGGGTATTCGAGTATATTCCATTTTCTCCACGAACAGGAGAAAGCAATACAAAGACTAATGGAGTTAGAGCAAAAAGAAGGGGAGAAAAAACTCTACGTGTTTAATTTTAAGATCATCGGTATCCTTGTTTCGTTAGTTTTTTTGATAGTAGGCTTTTACTTTGTTTGACGCCTTTTCTGACTAATTTTTCCGCCTGATCAATGTGGGTTGAAAAAAGATGAAGCCTACTAGAAATTGAATTAAATAATAACTTTCTTTTCCACGACAATGGCCAAGAAATGGGTAGCTGGAAAAACGTTCCTGGTATTTGGTGGAAGTTCTGGGATCGGACTTGAGATCGCTAAAGAACTCATGAATCATGGTGCTCGAATCATCGCAGTGAGCAAAGTAGCGGAAGAATACGAAAGACTTCCCGAAGATATTAAGAATAGCAACCAGTATCTCTATTACTCAGCAGACCTAACTCTTCAGGAAGAACGAGAAAAGATCTCCGAGATTCTAAAGCAAGAGCAAATTCAAGGTATCATTTTTAGCATAGGGATAGTGAATTTTGGAAGATTCTTCGAATTAGAACCCGAAAGTCTGGAAAAGCTAATGAGAACAAATTATGAAGCAATTGTACTCACAACGCGAGAGCTTTTTCCTATCGCTTACAAAACACGAAACTCTGAATATCCTTTCTACGTGGCTCATGTTTCAAGCACAACCACGGTGGTTCCACCTCCCTATTTTGGTGCGTATCCATCTTCTAAAGCAGCAGCAGAAACATTCTTCACTAGCATTAAAAGGGAATTCCCTAAAGATGTGAAACTTCTAATTATGAGGCCTAGCGCTGTGAAAACTCCCCTTTATGACACAGCATCGACTGGAAATTCGGCAAGTATTGAGGACCTTTTAAGGCGAACCAGAGGCATGATGGCCACCCCGGACGCGATTGGAAAATCTTTCGCGCGCAAGATTATTAAGAAAAAGCAGGGGATCTATTATCCGGATTTAAGTACGAAATTCTTCATGTGGTTCCTGAAGATCCCCGTTGTTGGAAATCTCGTGGTTTCTTACTACTTCAACATGCTCGAAAAAGCTGCTGACGCCAAAACTGTTAGATCAAGTTAATAAATAAAGAATGGAACTTTGACTTCTGCAGGACTAAGGCCGCCATGCTGTGCTTTCAAATCATGATCGTCACCAAATGGGACGATAGTAGGATAATCTAGGTAGAAGTCATCTGAAAAGAGTACTATTTTATTCCCAAACCTCGTAATTGAGCTCTTCTTGACCTCTGGTCCAAGCAGTGAAAGAGCCTCTTTGGAAGACAAGGTTATTCCGTTATCGCCGAACAAGCCCAATTGTTCAAGAAATTGATTGACACGATCCTGTGCATTCTCAGAATGGTACACATGAAGAGATCTGCCAGAGGTACCAATCACAAAACCTTCCTTTCTATGCTCACGAGCCTCTGCCTCACTCACCGTGATACGGTTGGGCGAACCCTTTTCTGGAAGGTCTAGTTGCCCGTGATCACTAGTAAGAACCATTGCCGCTTCATCCTGCTTTATCGGTTCAATCTGAATTAATTGCTCTATCAGCAATCTAACCATTTGTAACGATTCATAGTATTGCTTGGACGTTCTTCCGAAAGCGTGGCTAGCATGATCAGCATGAGGAATGTAAATGGTGTAGACTCCTAAATCCTCCTTTTGATTGTGTATGAGGGATGAGACTGCTTTGGCTGTTGAGACGATGTCATGATCCGAATAGGGAATAGGGTCTAATGTTGGAAAGAGGTATTTTCCAATTCCTTGTTGATTAAAGGATGCAGGAAGGAGGATTTCTATGGTGATAGACTGATCTCCTCTTGCTGCAGCTTCTCTCAGCATAGAGACAAGAGATGGAGTTGTGATCATGTCTTGCTTTGAAAGACCTAGTTGTTCAATGTCTATCGGTTTTCCATTTTCAAGATCTCTGGTTTGCATGTTTAGCGTGTTAACAAGATTGTCAACTTTTTCATGCCAAATATTGTATCCTACTAATGAGTGCCGACTAGGAAACGTAACATGACTCAGTGAAGCCATGGCTGCTGATGTTACGGTCGGAAAGCACGTATCTAGTTCTAACATATTGGCCTCAAAACGAGAGAAGAAACCGGTTTCCCTAATATTTTCTAGACCAAGGGAATCTACAAGAACGATAACCAAGGATTTTATTCCTGGATTTTTCATATTTCTAACTTGTTTCATGCTCATGTTTGAGACTGGATTATCAAAGGAAACAGGCTGGTCAAAATCTAACAGGGAGACGGCTTCCTTTAACCCGACAATTGTACTGTTTGAGTAGTCTGGGATCAGAAAACGAGGATCTTTCTTTAAGTGGGAGAAGCCAAAGGTCATGAAAAGTAGATGTTCTCCCGAAAATAAATTATTTTTGTCTTAAGCATTAGAAATAAGAAATCAATGGCAAGACCAAAGCTACGCAAAATATGCAATTAAACGAAAAATTATAATAATCTTTCTTAACTCTGCCATATATTGTTATATAAGAATAACATGAATTCGAAAAATGCGATAGAATTGGAAAAAGTTGTTAAGGGATTTAATCATACTATCGCCTTAAACAAGATAAGTCTCAATATAGAACGAGGGGGTATTTACGCGCTATTAGGACCGAATGGTGCGGGCAAAACAACTCTATTGCGAATTATCTGTGGGATACTCCAACCGACTGAAGGGAAAGTTCTAGTGTTGGGAAAAGATCCAAAAGATCCTTCGGTGATAGGAAAAATAGGTTATTTGCCACAAATCGTATCAGGATATCATAATCTTAGTGCTTGGGAAAATATCAAAATATTTGCTCAGCTAGCGGGCATCAAAAATGATGTGTTTCAAAAAAAGGCAGATTACTTGCTTGAGATGTTAAGACTCGATGATAAGACCCATTTGGATTTTCATCGAATGTCAACTGGAGAGCAAAGAGCTATTTCTTTGATTAGGGCAATAATAATTGGAAGCGAAATACTGCTCCTTGATGAACCCACGACCGGCCTCGATTTAGAACGAGCGAAGATTGTTAGAAATCTGATTTCTCATCTTCATGAAGAAGGAAAAACTATCCTATTGTCTTCTCATATTGTAACCGATATTGAAGAATTAGCGGAAAAAGTCGCTGTGCTTAAAGAAGGGAACTTGCTTTTTGACGGAAGAAAAGAGGGGCTCATTGAAAGGTATGCCCCCTCCGAAAACTTAGAGCAGGCTTTGCTCAAAGCATTTGGCAGACAACTAGATCTGCCACAGCCACTGGTGTTGTAAAGGAGGGGAACAGCCATGCAGATTAGAGCACTCGTGAGAAAGGATTTGGTAATCACTCTCACCCACAAAATGGCCTGGGTTGTGTTAATTGGCCCAGGATTGTTTATTATTGCTCTTGGACTTACGCCTTTTGTTTTTCAAGATTCCTCTGTGACTGTTGTTTTTGCAATTTCTCAAGATGAAACGTATCAATTCCTAAATCTCGGGATAGAGATCTTGCACGAAATGAAGGACGAGTTTGAAAATCTTAGCTATGTTCGGTTCTACGTATTGACGAATCTACAGCAAGCATTGCAAAAGGAGAATCTATTGTGGATTCCGAGCAATTTCACTCGATCGCTCATTGAGACTCACCATTCCATTTATTATATAAAATGTGGAGCTGCTGGGAGCTGCTCATGCAAGATAATGACTGAAACCGTTCCACGCATAATTGATAACGCAATAAAGAAAAGTCTCAACGAAAGTTTGTTTCCGAATGCTCAAGGCATACTTCTCCCCGGCTCAAGTCTAGAACTAGAACAAGAAGTCCTAATAGAAGAAGCGCTAAAGACAAGTTTCATCATAAGCTATGCTATTTTCCTTCTAACTCTCATGTTGGGGAGTATAGGCAGACTAGCTGGTTTCACTAGAGACAAGAATGAAGGCATGTTGGAACTCGTTTATTCCTTAACCTCTAACAAAAAAGAACTGATCATTTCTAAACTACTTACTGCCTTTGTTTTTTCTGCAATCTCGGTGTTTAGCTACGGCATAGGAATACTGCTTGTATTATTAGTTCATCAATTGCACGGACAATCAAATAAGACACAATTGGATATGGAAACGGAGGATCTATTCTCAATATCTCCAATTCTCCTGAGGCCCATAAACCTGTTATTAATCTCAATTACGTTAATGGTCGCTGGCTTGATGATTGTGCTCATTTCACTAATTGTTCAAGTTTCAATTTCCTCTGAAGTGAGTGAAAGGTTTGAGGGATTAATTCTTGCAGGACTTTCCTTTCTTTTCTTTATCGGCGTACTACTAGACCCTCTTGAACCCAGCTTTTTTCTTCTTATGAATCCTCTGTATTGGCCTTACCGGATATTAATGAACTATTTGTACCCAAACCTATATTCAAATGATACATTTTCGTATGTTGCTCTAATTGTTATCTTTATCTCAGGTGGGATCTGGTTTGGAGCCAAAATGACGACGAGAGATGATTTTATCATAAAATGAAAAGCATTCTCGACCTTATGGAGGAAGTGCTAGCCTTCTGCTAAGTTGCGTTTCTTAGTATTATTTGTATGTTATTAGCGGAATACGATTCTCATTAAGCGGTATACTCAAATCAGTAGTAGATGCTAGTGGAAATCGCGATAGGATTTAGCTCACTGGTTATTGGAGCGTTTATTGGAAGAAGATTCAAAAAAGAAACAATCAAAGAAGTTCGAGTAGAGGTTCCAGGTGAACCATTGCCTGCTACCCCCTATCTGAAATTCTATTCCTTAGCAGACTTTGTTGATGCCAAACCCCTTGTTGAAGAGGCGGCAACAGGCGCATCTGTTTTTATAAATCTCGAGAAACTAAATTTGGCTCCATACAAGAGGCACAAATTTCTAGCGGATCTTAAGGAGGAAACAGACTACCAAAAAGTAGTTCTGAGGTCTCTTAATCCTGATCTCGTAATGCTTATTCCTCTCAACGCAAGAGTTGAGGTTAAGACGTTGTCTCCTCAGAATTACCCGATGATTTCTGAACTGAGAAATTCATAATTCTAACGCGAGAATTGCTATAAGCCACTCCGCATTGGTCAAACACTATTGTCTAGTTGTGGGAAAATATTCAAAGGATAGCTAAGAAAGAAGCGCTCGCACAGATTTGATGAACGAGTTAAGCGATAATCTCTAGCGGTTTTGCGTCTTCACTTTTTTCTTGAAAGCGCTCGCCATGCATGAGTTTTCTTATTTCGTAAATCCACAAGGCAAAGGGACGATATAGGGCATGAGCAAATTTTGTAAATGGTGCTATTAATAGCAACTCTGCAGCAATGATCACATGAATTACAAGAACCCAATGACTCCAACTAGGTGTCAAACTTTCGGGCAAGTAGAGCAACAATGTTACGATGAATCCGGTAATACCTGTGAGCCAGAGATACGCTAAGAAAAGCCAATCAGAGAAAGAACTGTGGCCATAATATTTGGTCAAACGGTCATTAGCAATAGTTTTCCTAGCTCTTAAGCGATAATATAGTATCATCGTGGTTCCAAAAATCAATAATGCTCCGCTAAAGATTCCAAGGAGTCTAAATGGATGGTAAATCGGAACGATTTTTCCTTTCTCTCCAAGAAGGGTGTCTTTGACTAGAAAGTCCAATGCTGTTGCTAGAAATAAGCCTGAAAATCCCCAGAATATGCTTAGATGTAATATTCTCCTGTTTTTGAACCATGGTTGAGAGAGGGAATCATCCTCAAATCTTTTTTGCAAAGCTACTTCACTGTAGATAACCATAAGAAATGCCTTCCAAGCAATTCTTATTCTTCTAACTAACGGCAAAGGATCTTCAGAGATACGATAGTCTTCGGGAACATAATAAGGATCAAATGAAAGAATTCGTCGTAACATATTGTATAGACTTATGACTACGATCAGCATGATGAAGCTGCCGAGCACAATCCCTCCCCAGTGAATTGTTTCATAATAGGGCTTACCAAATAATAAAGTATCATTTTCAAATGGAGAGTTGTTTGCCACCCAGTTTGCAACAAACCCAAGAATCACAGAGAGGAATGCAAGCAAAACGAGGGATAATCGAGGCTTAGTGAAAAGGATTCGAGAAATCTTTATTGGCTCATACTGCGAAATTGCGTACCGCCTTGCTGATGCCATGAACTCTCCTGGTTCTGCTTGTCGAGGACAAGTTTCTGAACATTCACCGCAATAATAGCACATCCATAGTTCTTTGGATGAAATAAGTTCTTCCTTCGCTCCGATCTGGGCAAGGCGTATAAGTGTTCTTGGAAATGCAGACACATTGTTGCTGAGCGGACATATTGCTGTGCAATTGCCACAATTAAAGCACGCACTGATGTCGAAAGCACCAAATTTCTGAAGGTTATCGATAAAATTCAAATCCACTTTTACTGCTGACATCTTTCTCACTCCTTAAATGCGAATTTTGGATAATCCCCCGATTTATCTATCATTTCCAAGTGCTCGTATTTTCTAAGAGCATTGATTGCGAAGTACACCTTATGGGGTGGGTATCCTGTTGCTTCAGCTATTTCAGGAACTGTTTGTTTGTGCCTTTTTGCAATTGCTTCTCTAACGGCTCGGAGAAGTTTATTCATTTCCTTGTAGTATTCCATTAATTCGGGCTTAGGCCCACCTTTGAATTCTTTGAATTCCTTTAGTTTTTGCTTATCAAAATTTCTTGTCATTGAGTCGGAACCCCCTTAATCATGCCCTCGATTTGTGCCTCAATTTGTTCAAGAGCATACCCTTGTAGCTCAATTGCTCGGTTCGGGCAAGCAGGAACACATGCTCCACAGCCGGAACAAAGTGATGGATCAATAACCGCCCGTTGCTGTCCATCATCGGTATTGATCAAGGTTATTGCATTGTACTCACATTCTTTGATGCATTGCCCTGTACCTGAACATTTGAGCGGATCGACTTTTGCAACAAATGGAGAAAGCTCTATCTCTTCGTTAACAAGTATATTTGCAGCTTTCGCCGCAGCTGCGGTTGCAGCCAGAATACTTTCCTGAATGTTCATCGGTGCTTGAGCAGTTCCAGCAATAAAGATTCCTTCCATCTGGCTTTCTACCGGTCTCAACTTGGGATGAACCTCCTGGAGAAAACCACCATTGCCCGTTGGAACAGATAATATTTTGATCAGATCTTTGATATTGCTGGGTTCCATCCCCACGTTTAATACAACAAGATCCGCATCTATTGCGACTTGTCTACCTCTCAGCAACTCATCTTTCATAGTGATTTCTAGCCCACCGGATGAAGATTCTATGTTAACCTTTGGAATCTCAGTGTCATCAAATTTGAAGAAGATCACATTACTTCTAGATGCAACTTCATAAATGTCCTCGTAGAAACCGTATGTTCGAATATCTCTGTAAAGATCTGCAATTTTAAGGTTTGGAAATCTTTCTTTCAGACGGGTGGCGGCATATATTCCTGTGCTGCAACAAATTCGAGAGCAGTAAGTGTTTAGTTTACCATTTTTCGGCTTGTGAATCCCTTCAATTTGTCGACTTCCAACGCAATGAATGAAGGCAACAGACTTGATTTGCTTACCATTATAGATGAATCGGTGATCTTCGGGATCGATATGTTCCATCACTCGAATAAGTTGAGGGAGTGTAATAACAAAAGGAGTTTCTCCAAAGCCATATTCTCCAGTTTCTGGTAGATATGGCTTGAATCCAGTTGCTAGTATTATCGCTCCTCCATAAAGTGTGGTTTCACTTGGTTTTGCGTCCAAATTAATGCCTTTCCCATTGGTTGCCCTAACACAGTTGCCACATTTCGTGCAGTTCTTCCAATCGATTGCAGGAAGATCTGGTAGTGCGTCAGAATATGGCTTGTATATTGCTCTACGT
>JALTMP010000270.1 GCA_027001645.1 Candidatus Heimdallarchaeota archaeon | reverse complement strand
AGTGCGGCAATTCGGGGGAGGTTTGGATTCTGCTCAATAGTTGCTTCTCCTGTCGCGATCTTGTCTCTTAGAAACTGAATGTGTTCAATAATCCCAACAATCACCACAACAAAGATGGCTACAAACGCCCAGCGCATGAGCACGAGTTCTTGAAAAATAGTTTCTTCCTTTACTTCAAACCCGCCTTCCTCATTCAAAGACCCAGTAATCACCACGATTGCAAAGAGTAGTGTATTGAAACCTGCAGCCGCTAGTATGGATACAACACCAATTAGCACTCCGTTTTCTGCTCCTGATGTAATAAACAGATAGGCCAATACTGCCTCTGGCAGATTCGACGCCAGACTTGAAACTACCCCTGCAACATAATCCGTTTGCTTAAGGTACTTGGTTCCTGCATCTAATCCGTGAACTGCCCATTCAGAAGGGCGAAAAGTAAGCCAAAGACCTAAAGTTAGGGGGATTACGAGAACCCATGATCCCAGTTCTACTTCTCCCCAGACGAATTTTCCTTCGAATCCAAACAGCAGGAAAAAAATCAACAAACCAATTACGAAGATGAATTCAGGTAAGGAAACTTGCAGTGAATGGAGAAGAGATTCGTATTTTTGATCTTTCGCTGAGCTCTTTCGTTCTGGGCTACTTTTACTGTTCTTGCCATCGTAGTCTGACTTATTCATTGAGATGTTGGTTGTCAATTCCATTATATAAGGTACAACTCTTGAATGCGTTCTAACTTATCTTAGAAAATTTCCTTCCATGCACGGATCGTGTTTTTGGCATTAGATCATGTTTTTGTTTCAAGAAGTCGTCGGACTGATTTGCTTTGTGCGACTTTTGTGCAATTATCATTTTTGTCGGCTTGTTGTGCAAATTATTTCAACTTCCCATAAAGGTAATTCTTTTTACCTCTGATGCGAACGTACGAATAGAATCTTTAACCAAGTGATTACTGTGACTGTAAAAACCAAAACTTCCCACACCGTCGACGAGACTCTCTTAGAAGTAAAACATGTTAATTACTCTCTACAACAAGAGCTCAAGCAGATACGGGAAGAAATCAGAAGGGGAATCATACTCAACACCTCATTGCTAATGGGAACCAATATTGATCTTCTTGGAAAGCAAAAAATAGAGACAATTGATTGTCTTTTTGATTCTACTTCTGAGCAACACTGCAAGACTGAAATGTATCAACCAATTCAGAAAATCGTTGAGTTTCTTCAGAAAAGCGATATAGAAGGCGCAATCAACGAGTTGCGCAAAACTATTGATTATGCAAAAATGCAAAAGAAGAGTAATGAGGAAAAAAAGAGGGAAGATCCCAGAAGAACCCACTGTCTGACCCACTGGGATGGCTTATTATCTGTTCTTCAAAATCAGCTTACAACGCTACAATCCCTCACTTCCCTTGAACCTGAAACAGCTGTTTCTAAAAACAAAGAATTTTCCTCTTCCGATATTTCAAAAATTAACCCAAAGCATCTTCATGAAAACATTTTGAAACCTATTAGCAATCCAACAAGGCTACAAATCCTTCTAGAAGTATATCGGGGGAGAAAGAGGTTTAGTGATTACGAGGAGTTGATCAAGTTGGAAGGGGGACATCTCTTGTATCATCTAAAACCCCTAATTAATAATGGTCTTATTTTTCAAGATAGGGATCGAAATTACTTGCTCACAGAAAAGGGAAGAAGACTCCTTGAAACACTTGCTATTATGAATGAGCTGGCCGACCTTGACTAATAATCGGATTGCAGAAGAGTTATATCGCTTTCTTAAAAATCTTGGATTGTGAATCCTTCAAGAGCGAACCCGCTCATCTATGATATCACGTTGGTGTTCTCTCACCACGACTTGGGTCCCTTTTACTGCTCATCATCTCGAGAAGATCTCTTTGATATGGTATCCCGGGAAATGTTTGCTTCTAGAATTATATTGACCGCGGGTATTGGAGAGAATTTGCTCCCTTCTAAGAAACTACATGGACCTTTGGATACGATTGAAGTAAAGTCCGTTCGTCTTCAAACCTATATTTATCCTGTTCCCATTCAATTAAATGCTACTCAGCAAGGGATAGGAGCAATAACGAGAGTTTTGCTTTTTTGCATACAATTTCTAGAGGAATATCGCGCTCTTCTTTCCCCGTATGAAGAATTCATTCAAAAGGCGTTTGAGCACATAACGGAGTACATCGAGTTTGAACCCCTATTCTCCAGCGTTGATATCTGTCAAACTGAAGCAGCAGCAATTCTTCGCCAGATTAGAGACGAGTTAGATAAGCGATTATCGTGGAAGATTAAAGGAGACGAAATGGGGGGGTCCTTATATGACTTGGGTGTCGTTAAGCAACTTCCCAATGCTCTTCAAACGGTAGCTATTGCGCTACTAGAATTCCCACAGGGTGTTTACCTTAATAAGCTGTCAGAAATACTAGAATTAAGTATTGAACAACTATGGGAACCGATTAGAAAACTCGAGCTCTTGGGCTTTGTCACGATTCAGACAGAATCGGATTTTTCTGGAGACAAGGGCCAAATGCTAATTATCCCGAATTAACCATGGGAGAAAACGTTTTCTTAATTTCCTTTTTTCGCCCGCGCCCTATCTGCTTGCTTATCGATTACGACTTTTAGCCCAATTGGCCTAAGTTTTTAACTGGAATTAAAAGAAAGATTACAATGAGCAATCAGTCGAATCGTATGTTGAAAGACTATGTCCCGGCTCCGGCCCTGGGGACATTTGCCTTCTTGATCGGGATTGCTGTCGCATTTGGCTTTGTGTTCTTAACTGGGGTTATGTTTAGTTGGCTAGTTGAACCGATTAGCAATACGCGTTGGTATTTGCTTCCACCCACCGCGGGGATACTTATTTTGCTCTATATTCTTTATCGCCACGCGATTCAAGAATCTGTTCAAGGACTTGAATTAATGCTTGCGTTCGCGTCAGCCGTTGCATTGTGGCTTTTTTTGCTCCTAATTGATTATGAAAATAAAGGACAAGGGGCATTCCATCGCTCCCCTGAGGGTTTTATCGCCAATATCGCTGATGCGTTTCTTGCGCTCGCTGTGATCTTGTTTTACTTGCACTTAGAACTGACGTCCAATGATCGTCCGCATCTCATTAGAGCCATATTTATCCTTGGCACTTCTGCCCCTTTGGCCGCATTGGTTATACTAAGGCCTTTCCAAAACACTATTGAGAGAATCACTGAATTCAACGATCTAATCACTGGTTATACGGCTGCATTTAGCATTTCTTTGTTTTTCATGGCTATCTTCGGCATGTATGTTTATTACCAAATTTTCAGGGAATCTGATACATTGACTGCAGAATTTGCTTCATTTATAAACTATGTTGGTGCAACTGTTCTTCTCATCTCATTCTTCTTGGCTCCCTTCGGTAATTCCCTCAAATTCTTTGGTTATGAGCTTCAAATCTATAATACTTGGATGTTTACCTTTGGTATCATGTTGCTCTTGTTGGTTTATATTATGCTTCCGACATACGCCTATTCATTTCCCTTTAACATATATGAGATGTTTATCATTGATGAATCTGGAACTGCTTACTTCCATGGCTTAATAGAGATCCCCAAAGGTGTTGAAAGACTGCCTGATGCATCCTTGAAATCCCCCGCCATAATTGCAATCGCTTCTCTTG
>JALTMP010000269.1 GCA_027001645.1 Candidatus Heimdallarchaeota archaeon | reverse complement strand
GTGGTGAATTGTTAAAACGAGTGGAAATGGAGTTATATAGGGTCATGTTAGAATATGGTTAGAAAATGCCTTCGAATGAACAAGAAGCCGACCAGTCGACAGCGTCTCAGACAATGATAGTTACGAGGCATGGGGAGATCCCCTACTCTGTGGGTTACTTAGCTGAATCTCTGCTGGTACTCGGCCTTTCATTGGAGGAAGCATATAATTACGCTCATAGAATTAGTGACTTTCTTCTAGCGAAGAAGATTCAGAGAATAGCGACTGATGAGCTAATCAACTTGGTGATTCAAGAATTTTCTCAGTCTAATCATTCTTATGCGCTGAGAGCACAATTTCTTCGCGATGATCTGAGAGCACTCAAGCCTTTAGTTGTAATTCTTGGAGGAGTTACAGGAATTGGAAAAAGCACAGTATCACTACTCATTAGCAAAAGATTCCACATGGATAGCATCATGGGTGGAGATTTTGTTAGGGAAGTCTTTCGATCAGCAATCAACCCCAAGCTTATGCCTACCATTCATTGTAGCAGTTATCAAGTAGGAGAGATCCTTGGGCTTTCAATTTCACGGAGGCTACAAAGACACATTATTGGGTTTGAAGAACAGGCGAGAAAAGTAATGGTGGGAATTGAAGCTATGATTGCTCAAGTCTTGGGTGAGCGGCAAAGCATTCTCATCGAAGGCGTGCATGGTATTCCTTATTTGCTGAAAGGAGAATATCAGAATTCCAGTGACGTGGTTCCAATTCTCTTAACTCTTGAAGACGAAGAACTTCATTATAATAGATTGGCGAAAAGAGAGGTAACATACCCTAAGAGACCACGAGGACATTTGAAGTTCTTTGAGAGAATTCGGTCTATTCAAGAATACCTTGCGGAGAGATGCAGAGAATTAGGATTTCCAGTCATAGACTTGTCAAATGAGGAAAAAGCAATGCACTTGATAACAGAAGCGATTTGGGAAAGAAAACTTCGAGAAATCCATGATGAGGATTAATTCTAAGGAATAGTATCCTAAAACTTATTTTTCTATAGGCAAGGCTAAAAATCCCAACTCGCATAAATGAGTAATTGGAAGAACATAAAAAAACATAGTGCAAAAGAGGGAAGAACATGGTACAAAAATCACTTTTCACAAGAATTGATGAAGTTACTTGGAAGTTGCCCAAGTCATTCAAAAAAACAATGAGAACAGATGCAATAATCTATGGAACCGACCTGATCATTGAGCAAATGGATGATCAAGTAATCGATCAGATCACGAACGTGGCCAGCCTACCGGGTATAGTCGGAAATGCTCTTACCATGCCAGACGCACACATGGGATACGGATTCCCCATCGGAGGCGTTGCAGCATTCGACGTAGATGAGGGCGTAATCTCACCGGGAGGCATAGGCTTCGACATTAATTGCTTAGCAGGGAACACAGAGATCTTGCTTGAACATGGCTATACAAAGACAATTGCTCAACTCGAAGATGAGTGGAATAAACGGAAAGTCATGGTCATGGATTTCAGCAGAAAACACGTCATAGAGTCGGAAATGATCTATTTCTTCGCGAAAAGGCCAGATGCCCCAGTATTCAAAATACAAACACTAACAGGACATCAAGTTATTGCAACAGCAGATCACCCTATTTTGACACCTCTGGGGATGATTGATGCTAGTGAATTGAGAGTGGGTGATCAGATAGCAGTATACCCCTTCATGGGAGTCCCTTACGAAGCTCCGCAAAAAGACATCATTATTGACGAAGAAGATTTTGATCTCCTAAATCTTCCGCAACCCGAACAAGAAGCTATTATCTCTGACTTGAAAATGAAAGAGATACTGCCCTTAAGATTTGATTCGCCTAAATTGCCTTATTTGATGAAGCTCTTTGGTTATCTTCTTGGAAGAGGAATGGTTTCCAGCTTATCTGCGGAATCAAATGGCATTGCTTGGTTCTATGGTGAACCAGAAAACCTTGAACAAATAAGGGAGGATATTAAGAAACTTGGCTGGAATCCGTCAAAAATATACGCTAGAAAACGAAAAGTTTCGGTTAGCACAAAATATGAGGAGGACTCAAATCAAAGCACAGAATATTACGTCCGTATTACTTCAAGAAGCTTTGTTGCACTTATGGCTGCATTAGGGTTCCCCTTGGGAAACAAAGCAGAACAAGACTTCGAAATTCCATATTGGATAAACATGTCTCCTTTGTGGATGAAAAGGCTGTTCTTAGCCACTTTCTTCGGGGCGGAAATGAGTGCTCCTCAGACAAGCCCTGACCATGGATATGACTTTCGCATGCCCACTGTGAGGATAAGCAAAAACTCTCAGTTCGTGTCCTCCGGGTTAAAATTCCTCGAGCAGATCAAGAACATGCTTGAAGAGTTTGACATTCGGTGTGCAGAAATCTCTCAAGAAGAGGGGACTCATGTTGGTCAGGCGGGACTAGAAAATGTTAGGCTCAGCCTAATGATAAGACAAGACAGCGAGAACCTCATCAGACTCTATTCCAGAATCGGCTTCGAATACAATAAGACAAAACAGTTCCTCGGAATCATGGCTACACATTACCTCCGAGTAAAACAAGCATTATTTGGATTCCAAGAAGCGTCAGGAGCAAAAGCAGAATCCCTTCAAGAACACGGAGTGAACATCCAAGGTACTCTCGAAGTGCTAAGTATTGGTAAGCACGATGGCAGAAAAATTGCTCAAAAGTCCACATACAAGGAAAGTGGGTTGAGTGATAAAGATCAACGTTATGATAACTTTCTCACTTTTGAGGAATTTATGAAAAGCAACGCTACAAATGACGAAAGGAGCCTAGGTTGGGCATGGGACGAGATTCGCTCTATTGAAGAGCTCGAAGACTTTGATGACCTCGTTTATGATTTTACTGTAGCACATGACGACCATAACTTCATTGCAAACGGAATAGTAGTTTCAAACTGCGGAATGAGGCTTATTCGAACCAATCTGACTCTCGATGATGTCCAGCCTAAAATTAAGGAACTAGTGCATACATTATTTGGAATGATCCCCGTAGGGGCAGGTAGAAAGGGATTTGTCCCCCTAAATAGAGCAGAATTTGAAGAAGTTGTAACCATGGGCGTCGATTGGTGTGTTGAGCACGGATATGCTTGGGAATCTGATAAGATTCACACCGAAGATGAGGGAAGGCTAAAAGACGCGGATGTTGATGCAATTAGTGAGCGAGCGTTTAAGCGAGGAAAAGGTCAGCTCGGTACACTTGGTAGCGGAAACCATTATTTAGAGATCCAATACGTCCAACCAGATGAGATCCACGATCCGGAAATTGCAAAGGCTTTTGGCATTACTCAGGAGAACCAGATTAACATTATGGTACACTGTGGTTCTCGTGGTTTTGGACATCAAATCGGCACTGACTACTTGAAACTATTTTTGGACATAATGCCAAAATATGGAATTAAGATTTTTGATCGAGAACTAGCTTGCGCTCCGTTCCAGTCTGAGGAGGGGCAAAGGTATTGGCGAGCGATGAGTGCAGGGGCAAACATGGCCTGGGCAAATCGGCAAGTCATCACCTACCAGCTTAGAAAGGCCTTTGAAAAGGTCATGGGCATGTCTGCTGAAGACATGGGAATGGAGCTAGTCTATGATGTGTGCCACAACATAGCCAAAGTTGAGGAA
>JALTMP010000268.1 GCA_027001645.1 Candidatus Heimdallarchaeota archaeon | reverse complement strand
TTAGCACTTGTTTGAACGTTAGATCACCTACAAACTTGTGCCCTGTTTCCCCACTGCCCTTTTCTAATCCTGCTTCGTTGAGAATAAGAGAACTTGCAGGAGGAAGCCCCACTTCTATTTCGAACTCGCGCGTCTTTTTGTCAACTGTTACTTTTACAGGAACCTTCATTCCCTTGAATTCCGATGTTAGCTGATTAATCTCTGCTACAACCTTTCCGAGGTTTGCCCCGGTGGGCCCGATTTGTTGAGCCATTGGACCCGCGGGCGTTGCTTTTCCTGCATCTACTAGTAACTGTACAACTACTTTTTCGGAACTACTCATTTTTCCTCACGCTGTTTGAACTTCTAGAAGCATAGCTTTAAATTATTAGTTAAGGACACACCTACTTCCCTTTTGTATTCTATGGAATCCCCTCTTTTTGTGTAAGGGTATGCCTAAAGCCAATCTTACTTTGATATCCCCCCTCTAACATGTTTCCCCAAATTTTTATGTGAATCGTTTCATAGTATAGTGGTGCACTTGGTGATGGGCATTGATGATCGTAAGTAAGAGACCTGTAATTGTTACTGCTCCAACAAGAAAAGGCTTCATCAAGCCAAGACGTGTTGATGAGCATTATGTTGTTGTTAGCAATGAAGAATTGAAAATCGCCATAATTGGAGAACAAGGCGAAGAATATTATTTTTCAGCAGTTCCCAAGAAATTTGATGGAAGCCTTTTCCCTGAAGAAAATCCAATTTTATGGGTTGAAGACGGAATGCTAATTCGGGAATCACCGATAACATCTCTTGAATTTGATAATCTCTCTTAAATGTTGTAATGCGTCATATGTGTTGATTGTCTAACAATGATGACTCTGGGTATAAACAATCTCATTGCTACTGCTTTCACAGAAGCATGACCCATGTTGTCAAGGGCTAGGTTGTGAATACTTCAAATCGGCAGTTCAATATAAGGAGAACCCTCTATTACACATCTATAAGAGATATGACTTGAAAATTAAGCTCTTGTAAGTGTCGCGCTCAGATATCAGCAGAAATGAACGATCTTCTTCATAGAGTTGTCCATACATTAATGGATCTCTCGTTTCTATTTGGTTGTGACTCGTTTTTATGCTTCTGTTGAAGAATGCAATTTCTCTGATGTGGTTATTGCTGGACCTTGTTGTAGCACAAAGTAATTCTCGTTTTTCCAGCTCCTAATGAAATTTATCAATATTCTAGTCAGCTTTGAATGGTAATTTAGAGCGAAGATTCGTATTCTTCCGTATCTTTTCTCAACAATGATTCCGTGAGAAACTAAATTCTGCAGATGAGTTATTGCTGTATGATGGTTAAGCCGTGTTTTATTGGCGATTTGTGTTACCGTTAACTCATTATGAACTACCAATAATTGAAGGATTCTGATCCTCCCCTTTGATGAAAAAACTTCTTCTAAGGGGACAAGTGGAGACTTTTGTTGTTTCGGATGATGAGATATTGATAATATCTGTTCACTTTCAACTGCCATTTTTTATTCACCTGTTTTATTTTAACGTTGTTTGTATTAGGGAGAGGAGCTCATTTTCTAATTGACGTGTGGAAACGTCTGGAAGACTAATAAAGGTCGTTTTCCCGCGGTATCCTTTTCCAGAAGGTTTTACCTGAATAAGATCAAAAATTGCCAATTCCTTTAAATACTGCCACAACTGGGTGTGCTTTCTTGGGGTGAGCATGAACTCTTCGCATGTCATTTTATACTCTTGAATTGCATCGCTAGTTTTAATGTAGGCTAGCTTGCTGTGTTTAAACTGTCTTACGATCCCAAGTAGTAAAACTAGCTTATGTAACCCCAAGCCATAGATTGTTTCCCTCCTTACTACTGGATGGATGGATGATTTTGCTTGTCTAACGTGATCTGGGAATACATATGGGCTTTGTTCTTCGTCTGCATATTTTCCAGCATACCAAATGAGTTCTATGGCATGCCTTGCATCTCCTAGCTCAGACGCGATATCTGCTGCGAGTCTAATCGCTTCTTTATCAACTACTCCTTCTTTAAATGCTAGATCTACTCGTTGTTGAATTATATCCACAAGCTGTGCTTGTGAATATTTGCGCATTCGGAGAACGCTATGTCCCAAGGAGCTTGCAGTGCTTAAATCCATTCTCTCTAGGAATGCAGGGCTTCTGGCTATAAGTAGCAATGAGACTGGTGTGTTTATGTTTTCGTTTCGGTTTGTATCATGAATTCTTGTTAATGGATAAATAATCTCCGTTCCCCCCCGTAAGGCCACAAAGTCGAATTCGTCTAGAACCAAAAATAGGCGTATTTGTTGTAAGCGTAAAAGATCTCCAATCACGCCTACGATTTCTTCTGTTGAATATCCCCTAGCCGGCACATGCTGACTTAATTCTCTTGCTATCGTTTGAAAAATTAAGTATGGGGTGTTGTTTGTGCGGCAATTTATGTGGACATATTTTACGGGGATGTTTCGTTTTCGTGAGCTTTCCATTAGCATTTTCCCAAAAGTTTTTGCTAGAGATGTTTTTCCAATTCCAACACCGCCCACGACAAGCAAATTACTAGATTTTGGATTTTCGAGGTTTAATAGCCCTAAGAAATGCCTAGCAAGAAATCGTAATTCCAAATCCCTGTATAATAACTTGGACGGTAAAAAATCAATTGAGAGCTTGCTTTCATCTTTAAAGACAGATGGTCGGGAGAGTTCTTCTTCAAGGACATTATACTCTGTCATGGGCATGTATATTCTTTTTTTCCTTCCTAATAAGCTCGGACGGGGTTTGTTGAAAGTGAAAAAAGTAAACACCATAAACACTGGTGTCTCTCCTTCGCTTCCCCTAGCTCCTTTGGAGAGTATTTTCTCTGTTTATTCCTCCTTCACTCGCGTTCTGGGGCAAACTATACAGTTGTTGTTTTTTCATCACGTGATTCGCTTGATTATAGAATAGAGGTGCTTTGCCTAGCGGTGTTCTGCATTCGATTGACCGCGGGCTTCAGCCAAATGCTCTAGTACGCAACATTGAGATCGTGCTTTGCACCTCATTTTTCCTTTCTTCTTCCGGTGCTTTGCCGGGTTGAGTGTTTAAGCTCCCGAAGACCAGCCTCAACGTGAAGGTGAAAGCCAACATGACCTCGTGGTGCGAGCGAGGCGCACTCACCCCCTACTGCACAACAATCGGGTACCAAAGAACCGACTAAAAACATTGAAAAGAAAGACGTGCAGAGATATATCTAGAATGTTAGAGCAGCCAATGCAACAATGTCCAAACTGCAAGGAATATGTTCCCGCTGAATATGTTGTCTGCGTTTGGTGTGGATTTGATCTTACCTCTGAAATCATAAAACGGAGTGGAATTAAGATTTCTTGGCTTGATTCCCTTCGCAGGATGTCTCGAGTTGTTTATCAGCCTTTTTCATCCCTTCGCGAAATCATTCTTCTTCCAGATAGTAAGGGGCCAATTCTTGTTCTGTATGTTTTATCTCTCCTTATAACATTACAGATTAATATTTTTGTTTGGAAAATACGCTATGGCGTCCAATCAAACATTGCTCGGATGATTGCAGTAATAATGATTGCCATTTATCCTTTGTTTCTATTAGTTTTATTGATAGTTGCTCTACGAATTGGGACGAGATTGGGCATTATTGTGATTCGGCTATTAG
>JALTMP010000267.1 GCA_027001645.1 Candidatus Heimdallarchaeota archaeon | reverse complement strand
ACTGAGCATTGTTGCGTTCTTCGCCTCCTCAAGACTAAACATGCGCCTTTTCGAAATGTGGCAGAAAGAAGGAACTTCAATGCTTTTCCTAAGACTGACAATAACTGTATTGCTACTTGGCGGACTACACATATTCCTATGGGCTAAAATTATCGTTTCTCCCTCTGATGAAAGAATTAGACAAGTCATTGGTCTGCTATATCTTTTTCTTCCTTTATTCCTCGTCTGGATGCTTTATGAGTTATTTGTCATTGCGAGGCAGGAGAAACTTCAGAATGATTTTGAATTGTTGGTCTAGCCCATTTCGCCATTACATATTGAACGCTTCTGGCTGCATAAACGATAACACTCCCTTGTCTGTTCCTATTACTAATTCTCCTGATGCTGTACCTCTTAATAACGAAACTCTGCCATTTATGGTCTTTCCTTCTATTGTTGTTTCTTCGCCAGCATTAAACCATGAAAGCTTAGAAATTCGACCAAATAGCCTCCTCTTCTCACCACTTACGTAAACGATTCCTTCTTCACCCCCCACGTTCAGCCTAGTCATTGGAGTGTAAAATGGCTTGGGCAAAACCCTCCACGTAGGATTCGAATCCTTAAGGTTAATAATCCCTATTCGGGACCATGTCTTTGCAGAATCGAAGGAAACGATTAGTTTTTCAGCATTTTCTATTGTATCGTCTGGATAAACAAAGACCTCTCGGGGGACTATGATCCAAAGGTGTTTGCCAATATTTGCAAGAACGTGGGGAAGCCTTGCTATTATTTCGGCCCCATCTTCGGTAACACGATAAAGCAGATAGTGCTTTTTCTTTTTCTCCGCGGCAAGTATAATGTCTGGACATGTGCTATTCGTAAGAAAGAACTGGACTCTATCCTTTCCTTCAACATCTAGCTCTGTCCACACAAGCTCATTTCCTTCCTTTCGTAGCAAGTACAGACGATTCGTAAGCAAGAGTATTCCTCGTTTACTTGGAACAATATTCAACTGATTAACTCCTTTTCGACTCAATTCCTCAGGGGGTTTGATAGCAATCATTTCTTCTTGATTAAACGGTTTCAGCCAGCAAGTGTCAGTTGTACGACCTGGAACCCTAGGAATCAATGACTGATTCCAAAAGATCAACCCTTCCTTCTGAAACAATGCCATATTAACTAAATAATTCAGCTTTAAAATTCCTCGGGCCTCTTCGTGCCTGATATGATACACTGTGGATTGCTCTTTTAATGAAGCAAAGCCAGAAGCGTAGGCCAGCAAGAATCCCTCTCTTTCCGCAATTGGGAGGTACTTCAATGGCAATTGCTTTTCAAATCTGAATTCCATTTTATCTTTCATTTTCACACTTTTCTGCTACGGCAAGTATTTGGGGTTTTTCAATCAATGCGTGAAAATTATTTTACTTATCCTTAGAGAAATAATTCTCATTATTATTTCGCTTCGATTAAAAATCCTTAAATACGTCGCCATTTCCTCTCAGAGAGGGTTTTATCCCTCGAAAAAATTGGCAAATGAATTGAAAGATCGCCTAACGATTACTAAAGGTGTTTTAATGTCTAGCAAACTAGTAACAAATTTGACGATTTTTCTACTAGTAACTATCGTTGTTTTTGGCAATGTCGGCAACTTTACGACCGCTGAAAAACCGAAAGTTACCATTGTTTTGGTTGGCGGAGACGAAGTCATTCAAGAAGCTGAACTTACCTTTTACAAGTACTGGGGTCATGAGTACGACGCTATTAACTACTACGAAGGCTTGAAACTGAATGTTGGTATCATCTTGATAATTGGACATGGTACTCCCGAAGGCATGGTTTTCAAAGATCAGATCATCCCTTGGGAACAAATTAGAGAAGCTCTGGTCGGCAGTATTCGGTTTTTTGCCAGCTGCTATTCCGCGAACGGGATTATTGACCTTTATGACTTTGGTTTTCCTGGTCTGGTCGACCCCATTGTCGCTTCACTGACAGCAATCATGTTTTTCACCAATTTTCTAAATCTCTTCTCTCAGAACAGGGAAATAACGGATCTATTGTTCACAAAGTATTATGACCGAATCATTCAACCAGAAAAAACTCTTGGCGTGGGAGAGTACTGGATTAATTGGCTCAATTTGAACTTCCTAATTCCCTGGAACGTCTTGTTCAAGTACATCTTGGGAGCTATTCTCACCGCCGGAGTAACCATCTTTATTGCTGGCGGGGGACTTGTCGATGTAGCCTCTGCAGTTTCGAGCTACTTGCTCGCCCGTTTCTTGGACGACATGTTCTGGTCAAAAGCAGATATCCCCGGACTTGTCCGGGATTTCGTAAACTCTGTTGTCATAATTGTTATTTCCGGCATCGTTCGAGGAATTGTTACGGGCATTTCTGGAGGAATGTCTGAAGCGTTCAATACCATGACCTCCAAAGCGGTCACTATTTTTGCAAATGCGTTCAGTATTTTCCTCACCGGATCATTAACAAGCAAAAACGGTGCTCTTCAAGGGTTAATCATGAATATACTCGCTTATGCTCTTGATCTTCTAACATTCTTTTTCCCACAATTTGCTCCCGACACCACCATCTATAACGAGGATTTTGGAGACTTTCAATGGCTTTCATTCTTCAAATGGATACTGACAAGTGGTTCAGTTAGAGCGGCCTCGGATTTCCTTACCCTTCTTGGCGACCTAGCGACGTGGAATACTTTTGCCTCGTCTCTAAAATCACTTTCTGACTCTTTGGGATCGACTCCTGGCGCAAACACAATTCTAGGAGTGGTCAAGTCAAGCGTTGCTGCAATGACGGCAACAACATTTATCAACGCGCTCGACGGTCTCTTTAGGAAACTTATACCAGGATACGCCACTATCGCAGGACTGCGCATAGTGTTGTATTCCTCAATCCACATCAAGTACTTCACCATTCCCGTTGGACATCTGACCCGCGGTAGCATCACTGTGGTGAATACCGCTGTTGCTACTGACTGGGTTTATGAAGCCGTGCCAGCCGGCGGTGGTTCTAGTGGTGGTTCTGGTGGCGGCTCCGGCGGGGGTTCCGGCGGCGCGAGATTACTTCTCTACTAACTCTTAAGCAATATATCCTAAACAGAACACTTCCTTCCCCACCTCTTAATGTTCCCTCTTGCTTCTCTTATGGCAATTCAGTCCATTCTACTGCTTGCTATAAACTCAGAATGCATTGATCGCTTCAACACTAAAAACCCGGATACTTAGATACTTTAGTTTCCGTGTAGAATTTTAGCCTTTTAAACTAAATAAATCTACGAAAGCCTAAGAATCGTGCTCAAAGAACTGAAATTTCAATTTCCTTGCAGAGTTTATGGCTCTTGCACCTTCTCCGATATGGGATCAACAGCTCTCTTACTCGTTGAAAACGTGGATTTCAATCTCCTAACGGAGTTTTCGGCATTTGCAACCCTTGAAACTTGTTCTCCCCGCCGAAACGTAACGGGCTGGAATTTCAATCTCCTAACGGAGTTTTCGGCATTTGCAACATAACACCTCGAAGCACATGATCCAGAAGTTGGAAGAAAAATTTCAATCTCCTAACGGAGTTTTCGGCATTTGCAACGAGAAAAAAAAATCACTCATGGGTAGCTACTAACCCTACTCAATTTCAATCTACTAACGGAGTTTTCGGCATTTGCAACATAACACCTCTAAGA
>JALTMP010000266.1 GCA_027001645.1 Candidatus Heimdallarchaeota archaeon | reverse complement strand
TCCTAGCACTCCTGAAAATCCTGTAAACGCAGTAGTGGAGGGCTTCAACACAATTGCTGAAAAAACGTCTTCACAACTTCTCATACATGGGACAACGGTCGGAACAAATGCAGTGCTTCAAAGAAAAGGACCCAAGATAGTTTTGCTCACAACCAAGGGGTTCGAAGACATTATAGAAATTGGTCGCCAAAATCGTCCTAAACTCTATGCTCTTGAAGTAAGCCGACCAAAACCTCTCGTAGCAAGAGAGAACCGGATAGGTGTAAACGAACGAATCGATTCGAGAGGAACTCAAATCATTAGATTGAGTAACGAAGAAATTCAGCGAATAGAAAAGGTTCTTTCAAATCATGGTCCTGAAGCCATTGCAATAAGTTTACTCTTCTCATTTAAGAACCGAACTCATGAAGAAATTCTTGCCTCCCACCTTAGGAAGGTGTTTGATACTCCCATTAGCATGTCTTGCGAGGTTCTTCCAGAATTCCGGGAATTCGAAAGAACAAGCACAACGGTTACTGATGCATTCCTAAAGCCAATCATGGGCAGGTACTTGGCAGATTTAGAGCGCAATCTCGCTGAACATGGGTTTCGTGGAACACTTTCTATCTTCAAGTCTGACGCTGGGATCAGTAGTCCCAGAATTGGTACCCTACGACCAGTAGAGCTTCTTCTTTCTGGCCTTGCTGGCGGTCTAAAAGGGGCAAGCTTCAGCTCCAAATTAACGGGCCGCAAGAATCTCATCTCTTTAGATATCGGAGGAACAAGTACTGACGTGGGGGTATTGCATGATGGACGCGAATCTATCCGGAAACGTTCAGAAATCTCGGGGATCGTCATAAGCATCCCCGTGGTTGATGTTGAAACAATTGGAGCAGGAGGGGGCAGTCTTGCTTTTCTTAAAGACGGTTTTTTCAAAGTCGGACCAGAAAGTGCCGGTAGCGACCCGGGACCCGCGTGTTATGGAAAGGGAAACCATGTCCCAACCGTAACTGATGCTGATGTTGTTACTGGGCGACTTCATCCCCTCAACTTCGCGGGTGGCAAAGTTCAAATCTACCCTGATCTCGCCGAAAAAGCTATCCAACCACTCGCTGAAACACTTGAACTTTCACTAGAAGAAACCGCCGAAGGAATACAAAGGGTATATCGAAACAATATAGTTGCAGCAATGAAACGAGCATCCATTGAACGAGGCTACGATCCACGCAATTTTTCCTTGCTGGCTTTTGGTGGTCAAGGACCAATTCATGCTGCAGAGCTTGGCGAGAGTCTTGGCGTCAAGGAAATCATCATTCCTCCTTTTCCAGGAGCATGGTCTGCAATGGGGTTAATCGCGTCAGATTACCGGTATGAGCACTCTCTTTCTCTTCTCACCTCTTTGGACGCGCTTTCCTTTAATCAACTCCTCGAGAAGGCAATGCAATTGCAAGAAACTCTTTCTCTTTCTCTAAAGGACGAGCATATAAGCAATGCACTTCAATTTGAATGGTACCTTGAGCTAAGATATTTGGGACAAGGCTATGAATTACGAATACCATGGCATAGAACGGAAAATCATAAAATCATCGAGTCTCGCTTTAGAGAATCTCATAAAAGGAAATATGGCTATGTTTTGGATATATCCATTGAAATCGTGAATATTGTAGTAGTCGCCGTGCAACCTGGCCTCAATCCTAAGCTCAGAACCGATACAACAATCTCTGAGATGAAAGACTCTCCAATATCTCATACGGAAGTCTTCTATCAAGGAAAGTGGATCTCAACAGAAATGACTGTCAAACAATCGCTGAGACCTGAAGAAGAGATTCACGGTCCACTGATTGTACTCCAAGAAGACACCACCATTTTCATCCCTCCGAAATGGAATGCGAAACTAGACTCTACTGGACACTTATTTCTGAGGAGGAAGAACTGATGGATAGAATTCTTCTCGCCATATTACAAAAAAAGCTCGAAAGCATTGCTGAGGAAATGGCTACGTCACTTCGACTTACCGCATTAAGTCCAAATATTAAAGAACGCGCTGATTTTTCTACCGCTATATTTTCAGCAACAGGAGAATTGATTGCCCAAGCTGATGCGATTCCAGTTCACTTGGGCTCAATGAGTGCTTCTGTCGTTGAAGGGCTAAAGGCATTTAAGGGAACATTCGAACCTGGAGATGTAATTATTCATAACTCTCCCTTTCGGGGAGGAACGCATCTACCAGATATCACCGCAATTATGCCCGTGTTCATTGAAGAATCAGATCGCCCCAGATTCTTTGTAGCTAATCGCGCTCATCATGCAGATGTAGGAGGAATGGTTCCGGGGTCGCTTCCGGGAACTAGTACTGAGGTATTTCAAGAAGGAATGATTATCCCTCCCGTAAAGTTGTTCTCTGGAGGGGAACTTTCTGAAGACTTACTCTCCTTGTTGTTAGAAAATTACCGCACTCCTCAAGAAAGGAGGGGTGATTTCATGGCCCAAGTGGGAGCGAATCGGAAGGGGGTGGAGCGCATGCAAGAGTTAGCCAAAGAATACGGAACAAACACCATTCTAACGGCTCAAAAAGTGCTTCTAGAAATGACCGAGAATGCGACGCGTTCATTCATAAAATCTCTGGAGGAAGGAAGCTATGAATTCACAGATTATTTGGATTCAGATGGGATTTCCCCAGAACCAATACCAATTAAGGTTAGTGTACACATACGAGGCGAATCCGCAATAGTTGATTTTGAAGGAACGGCTCCCCAAGTAAAGGGCAATGCCAATGCCCCACTAGCTGTTACCAAGAGTGCAGTCTACTACGTCTTTCGATGCTTGACCGGAGAACACGTCCCTGCAAACTCCGGAGGGTTTAGACCCATAGAAATACGGGCACCTAAGGGTTGTGTCGTAAATCCCGTCTGGCCAGCAGCTGTAAGCTCTGGAAACACAGAAACCAGCCAACGCATTGTAGATGTAGTCTTTGGAGCACTTGCTCAAGCCACGGACATCGTCCCTGCCGCTTCACAAGGAACCATGAATAATGTACTCGTCGGTGGTAGAGACCCTCAAACTCAAAGATTATTCTCGTACTATGAGACCATTGGCGGTGGTACTGGAGCGACGAAAAACAAGAACGGGGAAGATGCAATTCATTCACACATGACTAACACCTGGAACACTCCAATCGAGGCCCTAGAAACGGCCTATCCAATCAGAGTAACCGCATACTATGTTCGTAAGGATTCAGGGGGACGGGGCCTTCATCGAGGAGGAGATGGGATTGTCCGAGAATACGAGTTTCTAACCCCCGTCACCATCTCTCTTCAAACTGAAAGACGCATCTTTTCCCCCTGGGGATTGTATGGTGGAAAAAAAGGAAAAGTCGGTCGAAACCTTCTGATTCGGAAAAACGGGGAAATTGAGGAACTACCCGGTCGAATAACGATCACAGCAGAAGCTGGAGATCGCCTTCGGGTCGAAACACCCGGAGGAGGGGGATATGGGAAGGAAGAGATCCAAAAGGAAAAGAAAATGTAGTTTGAAAGCCTTGAGAAAATTGTGATGCGTCTTCCCCGGCCCTATATCGCCATATTAGTCTTGAATTTTATCTTCCTCGTCCTTTTCGCTCCAATAGGCGCAAATGACCTCCAGATCCTGCAAACCGAATCTGAAGCACCATCGTCACTCTTACCCAAAGCAGACGAGGATGCACTGCCCGAAGTCCAAGTTACCTCGCGTGATCTCCTCATCCTTCTTAAGAACGACCACAATGTCTTAACCTGGGAAGGATTTAACCTAACAAGTCAGATGCTATATCTTGTTAGAAATGATCCACGGATACACCCAAACCTAGTAACAACACGCCCCATCGATAACGTCTTCTCTGCCGCCCGACAAACCCTAAAATCATACTACTCGGGCCTACAAAAAATCACAATACTCGCAAATCTCACAACATTCATCGCTTTCAACGGGACGGCCAAATTTATCACAGATTTTTACGACGTTTACACACAACATGGAAACGCCACTCAAGCGCTCAATGAAGGACTTGAATCTGCTGTTGCTAATACTACCGACAAGCTCCAGTACCTAGCCGGCGGTTTGTTTGCTGAAGGACTAGCGAAGTCTTTCCTAAACAATCTCTCCCTCTGGTGGGAAGAAGCAATCACTAATCAACCCGCTCTCTTGCAGAATCAAACCACTGGCCTAAACGAGATGGATCGAATTCTTGAAACCCACGCACCGGCCTGGATTGTAAACGAAACTGCAACTGACTTTGAAACCTTGTTCGAGCTAATCTTTCAGGAATTCAATCTTGCTCAAGAAAATTATTGGGACGAGGATTCTCTCATAAACCTGCTAGCTTTGTGGTTGCTGGGAGACTCTTCTCCTCCCAAAGTTGACATAGTCAGAAAAGCATTTGGTGGTGGCGATTTCACAATCCCTATCAAATTGGCAGATAAGGAGTTCATTGATTTTCTTAATCGAAGATTTCAACTTCCTGGATTCCCTAACGAAACCATTGATCGGATTCTCGAATTATTCACCAATTATGATTCTCGGATTAGCAACACGCCAACAATTTCGTTGTTTGTTGTCTCATTCCGAAATAATCTAACTGATCGGGAGATTCTTGAATTATATTCCTACATTCGTGACCTTCTCACACCAATAGCTGAAAATACTGATTACTCCCTATATGTGTTCTCGGACATTGGGCTACAGACTGAGACAAAAACTCAATATGAGCACGAATTTGCAAGAATCGATCAATGGGCGATCGTTCTCGCATTTATTGCTATATTAGCCGTGTCGAGGCGACTATTATTCGCTATCATGAGTGAGCTGACTCTGATTGGAGCAATTCTCACGTCGAGAGGGGTTATTATTTATGCCAATACGTTTGGTCTTTCCATAGCAAGAGAAGGATATGTCATTGGAAACAGCCTACTCATGGGCGCCGCAATTAATTATACCATGTTCATGATTGGAGCATTTGTTCTGAACTCACAGAAAAAGGAATCCCTCATGGAAACATGGAAACGGGGGAGCAAGAACATATTCGTAACTAGCTCCGTGGTTTTTGCGGCTGCAATTCCCCTCAATTTTGCTAGCTCGGTAGATCTCTTATCAACAATTAGCAGAGTTATTATTCTACAGCTCCCTATCCTTGTCTTTCAACTGCTTGGAATTTTTCCGTTGGTGTACTATCTGGGAACTCAACACGAAGAGAACAAGAAAACCAAACGACCGAAGGTCTACCACTTGCCTCACTTGCCTGATCTTACCGACTTCACGCTCAAAGCAATAAAACATGCAAGAAAAATTCTGCTGACCTCAATTCTGCTCTCAATAATTCTAGCCGGATTGATCTGGGCTCAAGGAACAACAGATAACCCTCTGGATCTTTTTGCGAAAGAGCAGAACTCTTCCTCTGAAGCTCTTCTCCTAATTGGAGACAATTTTCCTCCTCAATATCTCTCTAAGGTTTTTGTACAAATCAGCTTTGTTCAACCCATACCCGACAATCTTTCAGATACGAGCAACCAAATCATCCAAGAACTTCATGCAATCCAAAATATTCTCGCACAATTGCCGGTGCATTCAATCTTTAGTCCAATAAGTCCCTACGGAGAGCTACATCCAAGCATACCCAAAGGGTATCTCCCCCAGCTTGCCGCAAAGGAAATCGGGGATAATTTTGTTCTAAGAAATCGAACCACCGCGCTATTCTTAGTGTCAATGTTTGAAAGCATATTCAAAAACAAAATCAGAGAAGAGATTGAGCCTCTCATCAAGATTGTTTCTGAAAGAATTGAGGGAAGATCATTGGTTCAAAACACTGAACTGCAGGGCCTTCCCATTCTTGCTCACGAGCAGTATGTTGCAATCGAACGCGATCTTAGACTGCTAGTTCCGCTATCGGTTTTCCTTGCGTTTGTTGTACTCCTAATCTGGACGAAGTCGCTTTTACTCCCCCTTCGGTTCCAATACACGGTCTTCACGGGACTCCTTCTTTCAATATTCCTCATTCAAACACTCCTCTACCTTTACGAACAATCACTCAATACTCTAGTAATGGTCGTTTCCCTTGGTTTGTTGAACGCATTTGGCCTTGATTTCGATATCTACTTCTACTTTCACTTTATGAGAAGTAAAGGAACTGTTGTGGAGAGAATGGTCAGTGCTCTTGACAAGTCATTTATCTTCATCTTTATCGCTGGGCTTGTTATGGCACTAAGCTTTGCCCAGCTGATTTTTTCTCCAATTCCTTTCATTTCACAGCTCGGTATTACCCTCGTGGGGGCGATCATGATAGACATTTTTGTGATGCGGTTCTTCCTAAGCCCAATTATTGTTGGAGCCTTGGAGATGAAACATTCTGTAGAAAAGGCTACACTAGAGTAAGACTTTGTTTATATAGGAAAAAGAGCTAGATAACTATGGAACCCTTTCTAACAATAGAAGGAGGCGCTAATTATGAAAAAGAACATGCATCTCTTACTCGCAAGCATTGCCCTAGTAACAATCCTAATGTTAGGAATGAGCAATGCACCGCGTCCTGCAGTTGCCCAAGCAACAGTTGGAGCAACCCCAGGCACGCTGGTGAAGTACCAGGTAGACTCGTTCTATGTCGACTTTGACGCGTTGACGGGCGAACCTGGGCTTATATCATACACCGGTGATTTTGCCGGTTCAACCCTCTATGCCAAAGTAATCAACGTTGGCAACGAAGAGGTCACTTTCTGGGATCCCTCCACAAACAGCTATGTAACCACTTCAGACCCCATTGTGGACTTGGCAGTAGGACTAATTCTCAAGAACGCCATGACGTTCAACGTTAATGGAAGTACAGTGGCACTCCCCGCCGGAGCTGGCTATCCTGTCCCATTCATTTTTGGTAGTGTTACAAGATTCAACGTTTCCAGCTGGAGCGGAATGGGCATTATTCCGATCCCATTATTCTTGAACTCAGAATGGGACACTCACGAAGCAACCGTTGACCTCGCCGACGGTG
The DNA here is from genome assembly GCA_027001645.1 of Candidatus Heimdallarchaeota archaeon. Taxonomy (GTDB): domain Archaea; phylum Asgardarchaeota; class Heimdallarchaeia; order Heimdallarchaeales; family JAJRWK01; genus JAJRWK01. The sequence continues at coordinate 6,463 of JALTMP010000266.1, read as the reverse complement.
TTTCCGCTGTAAGAACAACCAGTGAGTTTATTGTAAGTGTTAACTTTCAAGGCGGAGACATCTTATTCGATGGAGACTTGACATGGAGGCTCTCCGACGGTTTATTCACACAAGCAGCGCTCACAATTTCTAATACAACCAGCTCCACGACTTATCTTGATTTCAAAGTCTCGTTGCTCAACACTCAAGTAGTCACAGTTGATCTTGAAGTCGACACCAATGCCACATTATCTGTTGATGTTGCATCTGCCCAATACGCGGCATATGGTGACGCCGCAGGACCAGAAACTGACGAAGCTTTTGCAAACTTCACCGCAACACAAGGGAAAGACATTCTCAAGCTTCAAATCCTAGAAACTCAAGGAATGTACTACAAAGCAAGAACTTGGGTATACGATGAACCAACTGACGCGCTTGTCCTCGAGGGGGACTACTGGTATCATTCCTTCGGCGTTTATCCCTTTGGACCACTCACAGGGGCCGAAGCAATGCCTTTCAGCATGAATGGAATGGTTCCCAGAGAAAGTACATTCCTCGGTCCATTCTCATCTCCTGATATGGAAATCTACGAGGCATGGATGACCGCCTTTTCCAATCTTGACGCACAAGACATCATTGACTTCTTTGAAATCATCGATCAAGAAGCAGACGATCCTTGGGGGACTACCGATATCGGGAATTCCCAAGGTGGCGATCAAATGCTACTCACATTGACACCAGCATACAATGTTAACGCAACTCATATGGTCATGCAACTCGACATCAGCTTTGATCTCTATGTGAATGACACTTTCATCTGGCAAGATTGGAATGGCACTGGCTATGAAAACGTAACCCACAGTCATTTGAATACTTGGAAAGGAGATGTTTCATTCTCAATCGTTTATGCATTGGACGCTCCAATGCGCTTCCAGTACTTCGACATCACTGGAAGCAACTTGATGTTTAACTTCACTGAAATTGAAGATGGAGTAGTCTGGTCAACCGGGCGGCTTGAAGTTTCTAGCTTCCAGTGGCGATTTGGTGCGAGTTATGAATTCCCACAACCCACCGCTCCCACAAACACGACCGCTCCTGGAAACAACACCACCACTGGCGGAGGACCCCTCTCCTTGCCTGGACCCAGTGCAACAATGGCCGTTGCTGGAACACTAACACTGAGCTTGGCTGTTGTATATCGAAGAAAACGCTCTGCGTAAGCCAAGAAACGCTTTACCACGCTCCCCTCCTCTTTTCTCCAAACTTATAACTGATTAAAACACTTCTTTTTTAGAGCATGAATTTAGAATCAGAGGAACAAAATGATTTAAATTTAGTTCAAAATCAATCACGACGTAATACTCAGATCTCTCGCTCATATCATGTATTGATTTTGAACATGACAACAGAAAAGCAAATGTCTTAGGGGGCATATTCTAGTGGAAGTCCTGATTCAAAAACTCACGATTAAAAATTTTGGCCTGCATCGTGAGACTATTCTGGACTTCCCAGCAAAACCTGTTCTTATCTTTGTCGGAGCGAACGGATCTGGAAAAACGCAAATCCTCGAAGCGATACTCTTAGCCTTCGGCTACCAATCAGCAAGAATAAGGGGGGCTGGATTCCGAAAATTCATCGGACCATGGGGCGAAAAAGCCCTCATCGAAATCGTTGTTTCTAATCCCATCAATGAAAATGGAGAACGAAAAATAATTCATCCCTCAAATGAAATCAATCAAATCCTCAATTCCGACTCTTTTGTGCTAAGTTGTGAATTGTCTGCTCAAGGCATCATCTATGCAATAAATGGGAAAAAAACGTTCAAAGGCAAAAAACTCACTCAATCCACAATTCGGGAAATCGCACACCTTGCTGGTATCAACCCCACCAGTAAGCTTGCATTTACCGCAGAAGATACGGTTACTAATTTTGCAAGAGAAAGTGACCGCAAAAAGCTCGAGACACTTCTCGAAGCTGTTGGAAAACAAGACTACTATTCTCGCTTAGAAGAGCTCAAAATCGAACTTCATTCCATAGAAAAAGAAATTGATCCTCTTGAAAAGACACTCATCTTGAAAAAGGCAAACCTTGAGGCCATGGAACGATCACTTGCGGCTTTGAAAGAACGAAGCCGACTTCTAGAACGGCTTGAATATCTCAAAAGAGAATTGGCATGGGCAAGAGTCGGACAAGTTGAGGGTACCAAAAAGGAACTTGAAACTTCTATTGAACAGAGAAAATCAATAGTCCAAGTTTTTCAAAACGAATTAGAAGAACTACAAGAAAAAATCCGAACACTAAAAGCTTCTAAGGAGTCCCTCACCGAAGAACTCGCTGAACAAAAAGACATTCAAAGCGTACTCATTGGCAAAAAGGCTGAACTCCAGCATCGAAAAACCATGCTACAACAAGAGCTCATATCTTTGGACAAAAATCTCGCCATGTTACGCGAAAAGGTCAAGCAAATTGGCGACTCGCCAAGAAACATGATTGATGCAAAAATCAAACAATTACAAAGCCGCTTGCGACAAATTACCAAGGAATACGACTTGCTCTCTTCTCAGAAAAAAGCATTAGAAGCAAAAATACAGAAGCTAAAGCAGGAAAAATATGCTGAGGCTACAAGCAAGAATCCTTCCCGTGAAATGACGAATTGGGAAAAAACACTACTAAGAGATGCGGGGCGCTTCAAATATGCTCTTAGTGAAGCTCGCGTTAGTGGTATCCTTGGTCCCATTATCGAGGAAATTGAGTTAGCTGCCGACCTTTCTTGGGAACCATCTGTGAAGAGAGCAATCGGCAGATATCTATTTTCATTCCTCGCTATTTCCAGAGACGCATTCTATATGGCCAAAAAAATCTATGACAAAGAATTTGGAAAGGCGAGATCACCCATACTCGTTGTACGGTTTGATTCCTCAATGGGCAAGAAACGAGAGAAAAAATCATTTCCCAAAGAATCAATGGGCTTCGCCGACGATCTTGTCGTAGGTCCCTGGGAAGTAAAAGCGTTTCTCAAAGAAGTAGTGAACACTGTTCTAATCATCGACCATGAAAACCCCAACTTTCTTGCCGATCTGGCCAGAAAACACCAAGTAGCGATTCTCACGAAGTCTGGATACGACTATTTTGAGCGCATTGGTGGCTTCACTAGGCCCCCTCCCCCCGTGCATTCAAGACTAGGACACCCAATCCCCGAATCCAAAACCCCTGTTCCCTCATATCCTGAAAAGGATGCACTTCAGGAAGCACAAGAACAACTAACCATGACCATGCAATCCCTAATTTCCATCACTAAAACAAGATCTGAGATTCAAGACGAAGTCAGAGCCCTTGAAAGCATTCTCCGGGAACAATATGCTGGAAAAGACTATAACAAAGAAATTCAAGAGCTTCTCGAAAAACAGAAAGAAGCCCAGCAAAAACTAGAAGAAACAAAGCAATCCCTTTCAGAGGTCTCTGAACAAATCGAAAAAATAAGTCATGAAATTCTTGAAAAGGAAGCTCTTCTAAAAGACATTGACTCTGGGATTTACGAGTCAAATCTTCGCATTGCAAACATTCATGGACAACTAGAGCAGCTACGAAAAGAACTACAAAGGATAAGTCAATCCCAAGATATTTTGCAAAAAGAATACGATTCTCTGCTCCAAGAGGCTCTGGCTGTTGGCGAACGCCCAGAACAGCTAAGGCTGCCAACAGTAGTTGAAGAAGAGCTAGCAAAGGTCAAAGGTCATCTTGAGTCAATCGTTGGGGGTCACATAAAGGAAGAAGATGTTGAACGAGCAAGGAAGGAAATTAATGAACTGGAAGAATACTTGGAACATCGCCATAAACACATGGAGGGCTTGAAAAACGACATTGAGGCAAGACTAGAGCAATGGAAACACGATGTTACCGAATTAACAGAGTACCTATCTGAAACAATCACCAAGCTCCTTGAACCAACCGGGGTGGGAGAAGTAATCATTCGTGTTCGAAAGGCTCATGACCCAAGCATTGCTGAGCTTTCCATCATGATTCGCGGTGCCGGCAGAGTTGAAAGAAAATTCTCTTCTCTGAGCGGCGGAGAAAAAGTCATGATTACCACGGCACTAGTAATGGCGTTACACTTACGCTCTGAATCCGCCATCCATGGTCTTGATGAGTTCTCACAACGCCTTGACCCCCGGAACACTGCCTTAGCATTTGAGATCCTACATCAATCAGCTCGTCTTGCAACAACACACGCGTCAGGTTTTATCCCTCAATATCTTATTTTCATGCCCGGAATTCATGCAAATATAAACCTAGATGAAGAATTAACGGAGGTGTTTTTCATTGGGAGAATCGCTCGACCCATCGCCCAAGAAACAAAGCCCTGAAAAAATCCTCCGTACCATTTATTCAAAGGTTAGGCGGCAATTGATCACCAAGGAACCCGCAAGTATTCAAGACGCTGAGAGGGATCGTCAAACCATCAGCGGAGTTGCCTTGGGATCCAACAACTTCGTGGTTCTTGAATTAGACAAAGAAACCTACAGCGGCTTCATTGACACTCAAAAGCTTAGAGACCAACAGAAAATCAGTGATAGCGTGTCGCCAAGACAAAGAGCTGCTCTGATATCCGCCATACTTATGCAACGATGCCAGCCTTTGTTTATAACGCTAAATCCTGCTCCTTCCTCTTCGATCATACAGCTCGTTCAAGGAATTGAACCCGAACCGATTGATCTCACTTCGAAACCCGCCCCCCAGTCCTTATTCCATACCATAACTGATGGGGAAATGGGAGATGTTGAACCCCTCGATACTACCCGGATTAAGGAATTCTTCCAAAAGCGGCTCGGGAAGAAGATCAAATTAACTGATTTATCTACTCAGCTCACTAAAAACGAATTCATGGCTTTACCCCTTGTCTTCTCTCAATTAGATCTCTTATTTCTCCAATCCAATGATAACGAAATTCTTGTAGTTCCATCATCAGAGCTGGAAAACCTTGGCCAATACCGATATGAATCAATCATGGTGAAGGCACAATGATAGAAGAAGACACCAACCAACATAGACCCGATCCAAAAGAACAGCGAAACGACGAAGTGCCATTCGAATTTGTCGACATTCCCACTCTGACTGCAATCTTCTCTGCAAGAACCCATGATTCCGAAGGTGTACTTCGATTCGGAATTCAGAAAAAACAACTTCTTTCAGTTATTGGGATCACTGACTACCAACTCGTGTCATTGTTAGAAAAATATTCCGAGCTCATAGCGCCTCTCGGTCTTGAAATCATAGAGTTCAAGGATGGCTCTTCGGTATGGCTTGCGCTGAGACATGCGAGGATCGCCCCCATGCAACTCTCTCATTATAGTCAATCTCTACTTGGAATTCTTATCAGTAAATTGTATAAGCAAAAGAATCCTGTAAACGCCGAAGACTTACGCCAAGATCTTGTTACGAGAGGCTTTGTCACAAATGCCGAATTTACAAACGGGCTCCAAGAGCTCGTGACGAACCGTTTTATTTCGCGAAAACGAGGAAAGTTAAGGCTCGATGTTCGGTGCTTCCTAGAATTCACAGAAAATGATCTTCAAGAAATACAAAAAGAAGTAAATGAAATAATAGGAGGCACAGAATAGATGGACTCTCTAGATGATTCTCCTCCACAACAAGTTGTTCTGCGCTGTATGTCATGTGCACAAAGTATCCATATTGACAATCCTAATGTTGACAAGTGGAAGATGTGCGACCACTGTGGTTCCATTCTCTGTCCTGCCTGTCTTGCAGACAGAATCCGGTTCTCCGAAAATCTTTGTCCCGGAAGCAAGGGCGGAGTTCTGCACAAGATCAAATCCGTAATTCTAAGCCGAGATGCTGTTAAGGAGTATTGTGCCAAAGTGATCAATGACATTGACGAAGATCTTGTGTTCAAGTTATTCATAAAACCTCGACATAATTCGTCACTCACTGCTCTATTTACATCCAGACATGAGGACGCACCTCCGCTCACGCCCATAGAGCAATTCTGGAAAGACCATAAATTAGTTATTGCAAGAACCGTTTTTGGTCCGTTTTTTGATCTTAGAGACCCCCAAGAAGTATCTCTTTCTCTAAATTCACCTCGCAACCAAGTTGCAGACGGCGAGCAAGAGACCTCGGCAACGGGATAAAGAAAACCCTTTGAAGATTTAATTAACACTTTAACATAATGGCAAGCGTCAAATACTACGCCCGGGCTAGTGGGCTTCACTCCCTAGAACTATTGAGAGTTGAAAATGAATCGCGTCTTCACGTTCTGGTAAATCCCGAACCTTTTCACAAGGCTACACTCCCTACTTCGCATCAAGAACAGATTATTTCAGTGAATCCAGATACGCTTAGCCACATAGTATTGCTAAAAGGAGGAGCAAAAAATAAGGGGGGCACTCCTTATCCCTCAACTTCGGCAATATCCTCTGCCATTGAGCTTGCCATGATCAGCAATGCAATCGTACTCTCTTCTCAG
>JALTMP010000265.1 GCA_027001645.1 Candidatus Heimdallarchaeota archaeon | reverse complement strand
TTATGACATCGATAACCATTATGGTAACGGAACAGCGAGTATTTTTGAAAGGAGCCCTAAAGTCTTGTATTCTTCAATTCATTGCGATCCAAATGAATGCTATCCGGGAATCGGCTACCCTGAAGAAGTGGGGACTGGAGCGGGGGTTGGACACACAGTCAATGTTCCAGTTCCGGTTGAAAGTGATGACATCGACTGGATCGCAGGGATAACGAGCATAATTCTCCCTATTGCCGAACAGTATGATCCTCAAATGGTGATCATTAGCGCGGGTTTTGACGGATTGAAGGGCGACCCGTATGGCAGACTTGCATTATCGAGAGACGCATTTGAAATGGCGGGACAAGCGTTGCGAGATGTTCTCTCAAGAAAAGCCAGAAGCAGAATAGTAGTTCTTCTCGAAGGAGGATACAAGTTGCCAGACATAGGGAATGGACTAATTTCTTTACTAAGGGGATTAACAGATCGGGGACGACCAGTTCCTTCATCACTCCCAGTTTCTCGCCTTGCTGAACGATACTTTTCAAAAGCAAAAGCAATTATGAGAAGGTATTGGGAGATTTAACAAATCTTCACAAAAACAAATCGGAGCAACTAGCAAGAAACCCACGTTACGAATGTGAGATAAGCATTCGTCCTTCAGCGAGCGATCACATCGACATGTGAATCACGGAAAAAGATATATTGATAGATGAAGGGTTGGAAAATGCAAGTAAAAGGGCTGGTAGTCTAGCTTGGTAGGATACCACCTTGGGGATCATTTCTTAGGAAAGACCAATTTGGTGGTGATCGGCGGTTCAAGTCCGCCCCAGCCCACCACGCTTCCAGAGAACGAACATTTTTATGAAAGAGGAATGGAATTTGTTCCATGTCTTCACTTGAAGAATTAGCAAGCATGCATTGTCGAGATATCCCTCCAGAACAAGGACCCCTCCATGAAAACGAAGTAAAGGAACGACTAATGGTGCTCAACAATGACTGGTCCATCACTGAGACAGGGCATTTACGAAAAACGTTCTTGTTTCGAGATTTCAAACAAGCGTTAACTTTCGTTAATGAGGTTGGGAGAATTGCAGAAAAAGAAAATCACCACCCTGACATTTTGCTAAAGTGGGGGGAGGTCCGAGTTGAAATATGGACTCACTCAGTGGGGGGGATTTCGATAAACGATTTCATTCTTGCAGCAAAAATAGAAAGAGAAGTGTTCATGACATGAGAAACGGCTTCATTTGGTCGTTCAAAAAGATAGGGCGTTTACGGAACAATTGCTGGTTTAGTAAAGGTTCAAATCCATCTAATGATTCATGCAATTGAACAATTATGAAATCCATTGGCACCTCTACAATAACAGTACTACTCATTTCGCTACTGATTGCCACGAATTCCGCTGTCTTAACTGACGGGGAGGCGGGCACTAGCAAACTGTATCAAGAGAACCAATGGTCGACTAACTGGTCAATTGAAATCATTGCGGGGAGGATAATAACGCCTTGGTCCTGGAGACAATCCATTGAGCTACGAAGCTTTCTAGACTCAAGATACTTTCACATAGCATGGAGAGTAGTTGACACCCCACTGAATTCTTCTAGCTTGTATTATTCTCGCCTAAATCTTGCCACAGGACAATGGGATATTCAATCATACAAAGTCGGAAATGACGCGTCTCCTCATTTTGCCATTACTGGTAACGAAGAATATCTATGGTTTGCATGGATTTCAGAAACCAATGCCAGCACATTGTTATATAGGGTATGGAATCTATCTGGAAATACGATAACAGATCAAACAACTGTCGAATTCGGAGGAAAACTGTCTAGCATACAAATGATTTCGACTCCGAATAAAGCAACGGTCGTAGTTCAAAACGACACGCAACTCTTTGTAGCATCCTTCAGTCCTGAGCTAGTTGATTCTTCTATAAAGCGTCTCTTTCAAGCCGATAGTTTCGCTCTCTTTGCTAATGGAAGTACTGTTCTTATTGCTTATATTAATCAAAACGAAGAACTGTTTGTCAGAAACATTGAGAATTTCAGTGAAGAACTAGAATTGGGAACACGATCCAATGCTGCACTATTCCAAACCAGCTCTCAAGAGGGATTTGTTCTCGTTTATAGGAATCAAAACTCTTGGACCATCGATCTTCAGTCTCCCGATCTTGTTCAAATCGCAGCCATAACGAGTGAGGAGATCCCCCGCGAAATCAGTGCATATTTGGAATATAATGCCACTGATCCTTCTGCGTCAACATGGGGGTTTGAAATTGGATTGAAGGATAAGAACGTAGTTGCTTTTCAGAATGTAACCGTTGAGATCGATCCTCTCCCCGAATCGCTTGTGATCATAAGAAAATCATATCCCATTATTGTCTACCCCGATAATGCGGTTTACGCAAGAGCTTGGGGAATCAACGATACTGACTCAGATTCTTTGCCTGATTGGTATGAACTATGGATTGGAACAGACCCATCAAAAGGCGACACAGATGAGGACTTAATCCCAGACCCATTGGAAGCGAAATATACGTTAGAAGTGAGTGTGAAAGATGCTCTTAAAGATCTGGATGCAGACGACCTAACTAATTCTGAGGAAATCGCGATTGGGACAGATCCTTATATGGCCGATACTGATTTAGATTTCTTATCTGATTCATTGGAAGTTAGAAACCCACCACTATCGCCAGTCAATCACTCAGACGGATTCTTAGACTTTGATAATGATGGATTAGCAACCTACCTTGAATTTGGTATTGGAACAAACTTTTCTCTTCCAGATTCGGATGGAGATGGTCTCTTGGACGGGGAAGAATACTTCATGGGAACTAATCCCTTAGCGCCCGACGGATTTCGAGATCCAGATGGAGATGGTCTTTCATCATATTGGGAAATAGCACTAGGATTAAGCCCCAATTTTGAGAACACGGGAAAATACCAAGGCGGGGACACCATACTCCTGACTTGGTTTTATGTAGGATTGACGGTAGCAGCAGTGTTCTTTGGAATCATTGTGGCCATAGGGGAAGAGAAGGTATTCAATTTTCGCCGAACTAAGAGCGATTCATGATGTTTGGAAGGGATTTCTTATTATTTCTTAGAGTGTGAAACGGCAATGCGCTACTTGCTTGTTCTGGCGGTAACCTATTGACATCTATCATAAAGTCCCCCAAGACTTTTTCACGATTTGCAAGAACGTCTACTTCTTTCACGACAACATAAAACCCCTTTTCGTGCTTGAAAATATTCAGTTGGTTATAGGTGTTTCTTTCTTTTGTCAAGTATCTATGTGAAGATAAGGTCCCAGAATTGGAGATCACTGATTTCCCAACTTGAACGGCATAGCCAATATGTTTGTACCCATGGAGAATAATATCCACATTACCTGTTGAGAATGCTGCTAGCACGTCGCCAGAGTCGTTGAGAACGGTATCATGTTTTGTTCGGGGAGTGGGGATGATTTGATGATGAAAAGCAGTGATCGTTAGTCGATTCTTTTCTGTTGCAAACTCTCGAATAACTCGTCTCATAGTTCGTCTCCCAATAGTGCCAGATTCGTCCTCAACAACACACGAGTTAATCCCAATTACTTTCATTTTGTGATTCTCAAAAACGGGATCAAGGTCTCCAATGTATTCAGGGAAAATTTCCCAACCCAAACTCATCATGTCTCTCTTACCAGGAACAACAAGCAA
>JALTMP010000264.1 GCA_027001645.1 Candidatus Heimdallarchaeota archaeon | reverse complement strand
TTAGCAAATACATCCATTCCCCATGAAGAAATAGAGCAATTGCAATTGAATCTGATCCGTTCTCATGCTGCTGGAAGGGGGCCTATCATTCCTTTCAAGATCACTCAGTTGGCTCTTATATTACTTGCCAACTCACTAAGTAAGGGTTTTTCCGGTGTCCGGCCATCGCTCGTTAAGAGGCTTGAAGAGATAATCAATTCTGGAATCGTGCCTGTAGCCTATCTGTATGGCTCGCTTGGAGCTTCGGGGGATCTCGCTCCTTTGGCACATCTCGTGTTAGGAATGATTAATGAAGGCGCTGTAATGGATAGAGAAGGAAAAGTATTCGAAAAAATGACTGATGCTATTCCAAATTATAAGCCGATAGTTCTCACTGCAAAGGAAGGATTGGCTCTTATTAATGGGACACACTTTTCTCTTTCTTATCTCATATCCTCTATTCGTTTAGCAAAACTATTGTTCAAAACCGCGATTATTGTTTCAGCATTATCGTTTGAGGCGTTGCATGGTCTCCTTCCCGCTCTTGACCCCTTGGTTCACTTTGCTAGACCTCATCGCGGCCAAGTTCAAGTTGCTCAAGCAATACAGCTTCTCGTCAAGGATAGTGAATTAACCTACCAAAAGCCTCGTGAAAACGAATACTCAAAGGTTCAGGATCCATACTCAATTAGATGTACACCGCAAATAATGGGCGGCATTTATTATACAATAACTAACGCGATCCAAGTAGCAGAGATCGAACTTAACAGTGTTACAGACAATCCATTAATCTTTGCTGACGAAGGAAAGGTCATTTCTGGGGGGAACTTTCATGGAGAACCTCTTGGTCTTTCCTCTGAATACTTGTCTCTGGGTCTTGCTAAACTATCTTCTTTGAGTCAAGTTCGAACTGAAAAGCTCCTAAATCCAAATTATAATTTTAATTTGCCAGCTTTTCTCGTTCAGTCTCCGGGTTTGAATAGTGGATTCATGATCGCTCATTATACCCAAGCAAGCATGCTTAATCGAATCCGAGTTTTGTCTTCACCGGCAGCGATAGATAATATTCCTGTAAGTGCCCAACAAGAAGACCAAATTTCTAACAGCATGACTTCTGCATCAAAGTGCTATGAAATTGCAAAACTCTCCCAAGAAATCATCTCTATTGAATTGTTAGTAGCTGTTCAGGCCTTTGAGTTACGAGAACAAATTTCACAAAAGAAAGGTTCACCAATTTTGCGTAAGGTCGTTGACCTTATTCGGACATACGTTCCCGCTCTTGAAGAGGATAGGATTCTACATAATGACATCACTCAAATCGTTCGAGTTGTAGAGTCTGGGGAGCTCATTCGCTTTGTTGAGGAGACACTAGGTAGACCCCTAGTAACATTTGATCGCTAGAATTTTGGACTTTTTATTGCTCAACTCTTCGAAAACAAATATATCCTTAAAAATCACCCTACCCAAAGCACTTTGGTAATTCTTGGTATTGTCATTATACGGAACGAGAAAGACGGGAAAGGTGTGTATTGTGGTAGAAGTCCGCTCTCATAAAGAGGTTTCCTCAGAGTTCGAAATTGATTTTGTTTCATTAGACAAAATCCTTCCTCACGAAGAAATTATCCCGCGAGAATTAGAACGCGTTAAAAACAGCTTGAGAAACGACGGGGAGTTAAGATATCCCATTGTTGTAGCCAGAGGCTATTATGTATTACTCGACGGTCATCATCGATGGAGTGCTCTGCTAGATATGGGCTACTCAAAAGCACCTTGTATTCTTTTTGACTACTTTAACGATAAAGCGATAATGGTTGACACCTGGTACCCACGCGTACAAATTGATTTTGAAATTTTTATCGAGCAGTTGAAATCTCTCACTCCTGAAGCAAATTTCGTTCCCCTTCAGCTAGCTGATCCGTTGGAAGCAAAAGCCACCGTTGACGGGAGAAAATACGGGGTAATACTCACTAACGGCACCGACTATATTGGTGTAGAGGACGATCGAGAACATATCATGAAATTACTACGCTCTCATTTTCTGAAGGAAATGGTATACTACGATTCTTGGGAGTTAGCAACAGAAGAAGCAAAAATTAACAAGCACGTTGCTGTCTTGACCCATTCTTATTCAAAAGCCGAAATCATTGATGCTGCAAGGAAAGGGATTGTTTTTACCCCTAAAACCACGAGGCACGTCATTCCTAGACGATATCCAAGAATCAATATGTCCTTGGATGAAATTCCGAGGTAACCCCCTTCCAATGACTTGCTCTTTTCTTTGCGGTTTTGCTCCCTCATAATCGAATATTCTACATTTTCTGTCTAATTGCTTAAGATCGACTTTCTTTCGAATTATTCTCCTGTCTTGTCTTTTGAACTGTTATCCCGATCCTTCCGTTGCTATCATTATCATAAAAGATCTGGCGATCATTCTAGATACTTCTCAATAATTCATGTTGCCTTTGCTCGTTTTGCTTTCTTTTCTTCCGCTTCAAACGAAAAAACTCTAAAGGATAAAATCTTACTTGAACTGAATGACAAGCATAACCATCGATTTGCCCCCGAAATTGCACGGGGCCATCGAACAACTGGTGGAAAAAGGGTATTTTTCATCATTGGAAGACTTTGCTTTACACGCTACCCGCCTCCTAGCAGAAATTTATGGGATCGCTGCCGATGAAGGGGGAGTCAAGCTCTTTGACAAACTGAAACCTGCACAAGTAGTGACTTCTTTTGCAGGGGCTAACACGGGTCTAGGGGGAACTAGCGCTGGCGGTGCTCGTGCATCCTCGTCATCAATGATTTCGGATGAAGAGCAAGTTGTTCTAGATGCTTTCGGGAGTGCAAAATACGAATTCGAAAACACCCTATTCATGCAATATCAAATGGACGCTCTGAGAACAGGGCAAAAGCCAATGCCAAAAGAGCAATTTATTGAGCTTCTAGAATCTTTACAAGCAAAAGGAGTCTTAGAACGATTCACGCAAAACAACAAAACGATGTGGAAAAAGCTTTCCTGACGTGGATCCGCCCTCCTCATCTCTTCTTTTTGTCTCTCTCAATTTTGTACCTTCTATGATCTCGCCAATTGGTATATCTTACCATCAAACGCCGCAAGATAAATCTCATTATTATCATCAATACCAAAGGTAGCAATGTTCAGATCTGTTGATGCTAATAAAACGGCTTCATATTCATTGCCCGATTTCTGGAGCGCCCAGATCTTTCCCGATATGAAATCTCCAAAAATATAATTGCCAACAAGCTCTGGAAAAGCTAGGCCACGGTAAACGAAGCCACCCGTTACTGATTTTCCTTCATCTCTTCCATATTCCCAAATTGGTGGTTCAAGACCTCTCTTGTCACAATTCACGGAAGGATTGTAACAATGGTTGCCCTCCATGATATTCCAGCCATAATTTTTTCCTTTCTCAATGATGTCAATTTCTTCCCATTTGTTTTGGCCGACATCTCCTGCCCACATCATTCCTGTTTGTCGATCAAAAGAGAATCTCCAAGGATTCCGCAGACCATAAGCAAATATTTCCTCGCGATACCCTTGTCCGTTTCCTACAAATGGGTTATCTGCTGGGATTGAGTATTCTCTTTCTCCTTCCTTTTTGTTAACATCTATCCGTAATATAGATCCAAGTAGCGTTTTCCGATTTTGACCATTGCCTTGGGGGTCTCCAGCAGCACCCCCATCTCCC
>JALTMP010000263.1 GCA_027001645.1 Candidatus Heimdallarchaeota archaeon | reverse complement strand
ATAGATACTTACTTGTAGCACTTGGACATGGAATAATGCCAAAGAAGGATTTACAGAAAAAATCAAATTCACACAAAGACTTGGCCCCCTCGCCCCTTTCGGATGATCTGGAACCACGCGGTAAATTTCTGGATCCCTCTAGAGTCGCTCTAGTCCCTCCCTCACTTTTTAATGGTCTCCCTGCGTTTCTTGTGCAGAGTCAAGATCGTTCTAAAACATATCTAGTTTTGGATAACGTATTCTGTAGTTGTCCTGATTTCATCACTCGATCTCTTTTAAGATCTGAAAAACCCTACTGTTATCATATTGAAGGAATTAAGATTATCCAAAAGTCCGCTAAAGAAAACATGAAAGTGACGGTATCGCTTTCTAGGCTCACTGATATAAGATCTCAAGTCCCTTGGCTTTAGCTAGGGGTGATACGTTTCTCTTGATTAGAATCAAGCCGTTAACCCTTTCTGTTTCCGTTTTTTATATGTTGTAATCACTATTAACTGCTGATGCAACAGCGAAGTAATTCTCTAGGTTCTCCGACCTCCTCTAAATCTGATGGCCTCTTAATACGCACTCTTGAGTGCTCCAAGTGCAGAATGTTTGATAGTGCCTTTATTAGTCAAAAAGACCTCGCTGCACTTCTCGAAGATAAGGACCTTGAAATCGGCAGTGTGATTATCAATCATGAGGATCATGATCGAATTGTGTACTTTCTTGTTGATGGGAGCTATTTGGGAGACTCAATTGTTGAGTTTGAGGAAACGGAAAACGAATTTCGCCCTGATTCTAAGCCTTCCCGAGGGTCCTTTTTCTCCCGTATTCGAAAATCTCTGTTTAGTATATTGTTTGGGAAACAACTGATTATTTCAATTACTGGTTCCTCACAAGCAGGTAAGACAACTCTAGCCCGATATCTTGCTACTGGAAAGCCATTGAGGTTGCAAGATGGAACTTCTCTTCCCACACTTGGAAAAAGCATGAGAGAAATTAGAATCGGCCGTTCGACCGTTACATTGTTAGATTTGGGTGGGCAACAAGATTTCTGGAATCTCTGGCAAGAGGCTGTCTCAAGCTCTTCTTTTTTCATTCATTTGGTTGACGGATCGAGAACCAAGGACGAAGAACAAATAGAAGCATTAAGACACATCGCAGCTTTAACTAAGTCAAGCAATCTTAATGGGATCATATTAGTCAACAAACTCGATTTGTATCTTACAAAAGAATGTTCTGAGTTTCTGCGAAGACAAGATATTGAAAGCATTGCCCAACAATTTGGTCTTCACTTTCCTGTATTGGAAGTCAGCCTACTAGAGGGCATTGCATACGTCGGTTACGGGAAGAATATTGAAGAAAGAAATCTTGCCGATCATCTAAAGTCTGTGCTCAAAAAATTATAAGAAGATATTTTGGTGGGCTGGCTCGGATTTGAACCGAGGATCTCCTGGATGCTTGACACACTCCGACACGAGTGTATTCCCAAACCAGGGACGATACCAAGCTTCGCCACCAGCCCATTTTCAAGTCTACCAGTGTTTCTCTGGGTTTATAGGTTTTACCAAATGGATCATCTCTAGCTTTTCGGATGATTGGTTCTGCTCACACTTCAAATATTGAGCTCAATACCAACAGCCCTCTTGACTAGCTCCTTCAAAGTATCATGCTCTTTTTCAACTCTTCCCTTTGACCCTGGAATTTCTATAATGATCGGAAAGGGCTTTTCCAATAAGGAATTGATTAATTCTTCGTTTTTTGCTGCAATCTCTTCACTAATGATTAGAACTGCAATTTCTTCGTCTTCTGCAAACTTAATTATTTCCTGACGGGCTTGAGAGGGATCGTTTACAATTGTAGCCTTTTGAATTCCTGCCAATTTCAATCCGAGTACAGTATCTTCATCTGCCACACAGGCAATAGCAACAGGAAATGTAGACATGTTTATCCCTCAAGAAGCAATCATTTTGACGATTGAGTCAATGATCTCTTTCTTATTCTCAGCATATCTTTTTCTTAGTTGTTCTTTTCTTGTCTGGGTTTTCTTCTGGATTCCACTAATCTCTTGTTCTGTCTCCTCTTCCATCTTCTTGAGGATTGAATCCGCTTCCTTTCGCCCTTCTTTCTTTGCTTTTTCTATTATCTCTTGGGCTGTTTTTCTCGCATCTTCAATCTCTTTTTCCGCCCACTTCTTTTTTTCTTGAATCTTTTGTTCAATTGTCTGTTCTAATTGTTTGACTTCTAAAAGTAAATCCTTCGTCATGATAATCCCTAAGCCGCTCTGATATTGGCTTATGGGTCCCAAATAAGAGAATTGCGGTTATAAACCCGGAGAAAATGCTAAGATAACCCTTACTTACATGTGAAAAATATTTTTGATTTTATGACGCGTAATTCCATATGTTGGTGTAGAGACTTTTGATACCTCTTCCTCTGCTCCATGTTTCAGTCAAAGAACTGATCAATGGATTGCACTCCTTGAATTTCATCCCAAGAAATTTCGAGTGTCTCCAAAATTTGCGAAAAAGTACTTTTAACATGCTCGATGATTTTTTCAGTATCAATTTCATCTAATTTCTTCACGTGTTCAATTGGCTTTACACTGCAGGTCTGCGTGCCATGGAATCGCTCAGGAATAGTATCTGCAGTGACATTAATCCGAAAAGGTCGGACTGGGACAAAGAAAATTGCCGATCCTTCCCCTAACTGTCGGGTTGTGTCTTTGTCGCTCAACAGCTGGGCAATTGCTTGCAAAACGGGAGTCCATGCCTTGTAATTTTTCAGTGATTGTGATACTGTTTGGCTTATCGCAATTTCTTTGATATCAAAGTTAAGTGCTTTTATTCTCTTTATTAAAACTCTGATCTCTGAAATGATTTTTTCTCGAGCGGTTTCAAAGTCTTTTTCGCTATGAATATTTCTTAAGATATCCAATACTTTTTGAAACGCTTTTCTAACCATCGGTGGAGTATTTCTCTTTTTTCCCAACAACCCTTTGACGATGATCTTTCCGTCGTTTGTTACGCCAAAATAGTTCTTCTTTCTCTCGGAAAGAACAACATATCGAAAAACATAGTCTGTTCCCAAATCAACTTGAAGTTCTTCTCTACTCCATTCTTTCAATCTCTTGACCGCTTCATCGCTTGGGTTGAGTAAGAAAACCGAGTCTGTATCGCCATAAATAACTTGAAGTCCCAAAACCGTCTCGCAATACTCCTTGGTTTTTGAGATTGCGAATCTTGCAAGTGCTGCTGTTGATTCTGCTACCGGGGGGCAGTAAAAAGAGAAATATTCTGCTCCAAAAACACCGTATGCGGCGTTTATTAGAACCTTCAATGAAGCCTGAATAACATTGTATTGACTCCGAACTCGCATTGGGAGACTATCGTCCTTCGTTTTTGGTTTGAACCAGTTCACTCTAACGTCCCTAATGAACCCGACTAATGCAGACATGAAGCCTTGCTTTTTGCTACAGACCCAATGAGTGGTTCCCGGAACGATGTTGTCTTGGCAATCCTGATGAGGGCAATTGATTGTTTCGTAAGACAAGTTTCTAACTTTGATGAGAGAGGGGTACAAGGACGCAAAATCCATAACATGGACATTCCACCAAATCCCTGCTTTAGGTGTGATGACAATGGCTCCTTGATACTTTTTCCCTTTAATTATTGCAGTCGTTGAAGTTGAGCCTTTAAGTGATAGAAT
>JALTMP010000262.1 GCA_027001645.1 Candidatus Heimdallarchaeota archaeon | reverse complement strand
ATAATCTCCAGCCCATACTTCCTCCCTCTGGATAGGATTGCCAAAATGCTCAATTCCACCGCACCTTTTTTCAACTCCCTTACAGAGGAAACCTTTTTCTCCATATTTCTTCGGGAAACATAAACATTTAATTCTTTAAATCCTTTTTCCATGTATGGAGGTCAGAAAAGTTCAACAGACGGGAAAATCATCGTACATAGTCACTCTCCCCAAGGAATGGGTTCTTTCGCACGGCATAAAAAAGAACGATTCTGTGGGCTTGGAAATAACGCCAGACGGGAATCTTCTGATAATTCCTAAAATTGAGAAAAGAAAGGTAAAAAGGAGCAAGGTAATAAGAGTCGTGGAGACCACGAATCCAACACTCCTGTTCAGATTGCTCGTGAGTGCATACATAATGGGACATTCGGAAATAAAGGTGGAGGGTTCGCTAACGACTGAGCACAAAAAGTTTGTGAGGAAATTTGTGAAGATGGCAATCGGCGAGGAAATAATTGAGGAGGGGGAGAATTATGTGGTTATTAAGGATTTGCTTGACCCCCACGAAATGCCCTTCAACAAGAGCATAAAGAGAATGTTTGTTATCCTTCAAAATATGATAAAGGATTCAGTGAGATCCATTGAGTTGAAAAATGAGGAACTGGCGAGGGATGTGATTGCGAGGGATGATGAGATTGACCGCCTCCACTGGCTCATAGGAAGGCAGTACAGCATGATGATCAGGAATTTTAGCACCGCAAAAATTCTCGGTGTAACCCTTTGGGAGGGAGTCAATTACTTCCTTGTATCCAAATACCTTGAGAGAATTGGAGATCACGCGGCAAGAATTGCCCAGTATGGCTTGGAGATTATTGGCGTGGACGGAAAAATTTTGAATAAGATAGAAAGTGGGACGGAAATTTCTCTTCAGATGCTTTTCTCTTCGGTATCTTCTTTCCTCAACGGTGATATAAAACTTGCTAACCAAACTATAAATGGAATCTCCTCCCTAACCACAATGTGCGAGGATATACACAAAACTGCCTTGAAGTACACAGGTAAGGTTGCAATATCCATAGGCTACATAGCAGAAAGCATAAGGAGAATTGGAGAGTACTCCGCTGACATCTCCGAAAGAGCGCTTAATATGTGGGTTGAAAAATAATAAATGTCTTCCACACCCAAGCATACTTAAAGTTTAGGTGTGTAAGACATAATACTTTCAAATTTCTCTCGCTTAATAACTTACAGTAAAATAAAGAATCTTTACCATGTGGGCAGTGTGCATACGATAAAAACTACTTTGATTATTTCTGGGAAGTATACTCAATTTCCCTAGTGGATAAATTTGCTGGGAAAGTTAAAGATATGCAGAAATCTCCGAAGAAAGTTTATTTGATTGATACAGGAATGATAAACAGCATTTTTAATGGAATATCCAAGAATATTGGTTTACGGACGGAAAATGTTGTGTTTATTGAACTTATGAGAATATATCCTGCGGCATAAATCTATTACCGGAAGTATGGGCAACAGAGAATAGTATGGAAAAGCTTATTCAGGGGAGGATATGTTCAGCAGAAGAGAGATAAGATCCCTCATAAAAGGTGCGGAACTTTTCAGAGTTAGAAATCTGAAAATAGTAACTTGGGACTACGAAAATAGCAAGATTGTAGATAACCACAAAATTTGAATTCTTACCTCTCTGGAATATACAAATAACTAAATCTAAGGAATAACCTCCGTTGTGTTGTTAAACGGCGGGTAATAAAAATCTTCCTTTCTGAAAATTTTTCTTTCAATTGCACACCCAACTTCCGGAAGAAGTTTCTCCCGCACAATATCTATCAGATACTTCGTTGCCCTGCAGATTTTTTTATGTCCCTCTTCGCCCCAGAGGCGTTCCCGTGCTGCAAATAAACATCGCCCCCCACATAGTTTGTAGTAATCACATTCTTTGCAATCTTCGGGCATAAGATTTCTGTGGAATACCTCTGCTGGATGCGAGGTAAAAATATCGCCTATAACATTCCACTGGAACTCTCCGCACACCGGGCAGGCATAAATTTTTCCGTCTGTGCTTATAGTTATCGCGCTTTCCCTGCTCCACAGTGCAACCCTCTTCCACCAAACAAAATCCTTTTCAGAATTCCGAGGAAGGGTACAATTCCAAAAATATTTCCTTTTCGGAGATTTTTTATCCAGAGAGATGCGAGTTTATCCAAGCCCGGCAGGTAAGAATTGTTGAGCCAAGAGGTAAAGTCATTCCAGCGATCACTCCAAACCACATCCAACTGCCAGTGAATGTGGTCAAAAAGATTTAGTTTAAGTAGATGTGAAACCTCTTGGTATATATCCGAGTGCTCTGTCACAACCATCCTCGCTATAAGATCTCCAGAATAAAAATTTCTTATCTTTCTGACATTTTCAATAACCTTCTCGTAAACACCCTCTCCTCTATACATATCTGTTATTTCCCTCCTGCCGTCCAAAGATACGAGAATAGCATCCAGATTTTTCAGAATTCTTTTGGGCATTTTTGTCAGAAGCAACCCGTTTGTTTGCATAACATATCTTGCTTTACCAATCAAATTCATATATTTTTCAATTAGATTCGGGAATAGAGTTGGCTCTCCGCCGTAGAATGCAACTACCCTATCCTCATCTTTTTTTATGAACTCCACAACCTTCTCAATAGGATAATTTATGTAAAGAGGCATAACATTCGTGGATACATCTCCGCCGCAGTAGTCACACTTCAGATTACACTTGCCTGTAATAAAAATTATGTAGAGCATCTCAGAACTTCCTTCTCACATAATCATAAATTCCCTCAAAAAGCTTGAGACCTTCCGTTCCCTCACTGCTCATATAGTAATCCGGGCGGTGATTTGGATAAATTGCCCTTTCCGGGTGAGGCATCATTCCCAGCACGTTTCCCATGGGATTTGTTAATCCTGCGATATTGTATATAGAGCCATTGGGATTCCACGGGTAGGATGCGTACTTCCCCTCCGGACTCACATACCTGAAAACCACGAGTTCTTTTTCAATGATCTCCGCCAAAATATCTTCATCACAGAGGAACCTTCCCTCCGCATGAGCCACTGGCAACGCTACAATATTTCTCATTTTATCACTGAAACTACATACGCTCTTTTCTTTCTTGACATATATCCACCTGCACTCAAAGCGGTTGGATTCATTTCCTGCGAGGCATGCTAAAGGGCGATCATCCACAACATCAAACCCGGGAAGTAATCCCAACTCAACAAGAATCTGAAAACCGTTGCACACACCAAAAACAACCTTTCCCTCTTCAACGAATTTTTTCAGATGGGCTATATGCTTCTTTAACCTTGCAGCAAATATGGCGCCTGCTCTTACGTAATCTCCTGCGGAAAACCCTCCGGGAAGCATTAGTAAATGCGCACTTTCCAGAATTTCCGGATTGAGTTTTTTGAGATGTAAATATTCCACTTTAAACCCAACTTTTTCATAAGTACGAATCGCAACCTTATTCTCAGTATCAGGATCAACAAAACAGGCAGTAAACTCATTTAAAACATGGGTTTCAAGAAAATATGTAAGCACTTGAGTAGCAATGCCTTTTCCAAGATATCCTTCTTTACCGATATAAAAATCAATGGCAGCAAGTGAATCTGGCAAACCTTGAGTACTATAACCCTGTTCAAGTGGACAAACATATTTG
>JALTMP010000261.1 GCA_027001645.1 Candidatus Heimdallarchaeota archaeon | reverse complement strand
GAATTTATAATAATGGTGTTAGAGTGTGAAAAAAATGCAAAAAACAGTCATTATTCGTGATCCCGTCCATGAATACATTCGATTATCTTCTGAAGAACTTAGAATTATTGACCATCCCCTCCTACAGAGACTAAGATGGATCTCCCAGCTTAGTGGTGCACAGTTTGTATTTCCATCAGCTGTTCATACAAGGCTTGCTCATGTGCTTGGAACCATGCATCTTGCCGGCATGTACGCTGAGCGAATATTTCAAGAAGACCCAGAAAAAGGTCACAAAATAACGGTTGCCCGCTTGGCTGGTCTGCTACACGATGTTGGACATGGTCCATTTAGCCATCAATTTGATGATAGCGTATATCGGCATGTTTATCCCAACACTCTCCATGGGCACGATAAGCATAGAAATCGAATCATTACTGAAACAGAGATCAAGGATCTAATAGAAAATGCTGGTGTTACTCCTAAGGAGCTTATGGATGTATGGTCTGGTAGAGATCATGTGTTGCTTGCAATTGTTCAAGGAACATTAGGAGCAGATCGAATGGACTTTCTGGTTCGTGATTCATATTTTGCTGGAACTTCTCAATTCGGTCAGCTTCCAATCCAACGCATTATTCATCATGCGTCCATCAGGGATCATGATGGTCTTCCATCATTACACTACCATGCCAAGATCCTTGACGACATTTATCAAGCGTTACTTGGCAGATTCTTTCAATATAAGGGTTTATACTTCCATAAAGCAAGCCGAGCTGCAGATATCTTAATAACAAAAATGCTAGAAGCCGCAACTCTTCCCTTAGGTCTTCCTGAACGCGTAAATGACTGGGAAGCTTTTTCATTTCTTAATGAATACTCACTAATTGGGGAAATAATGAGTTCTAACAATCCTGAACTTGAGGCCGCCAAGGCAATTTGCAAGCGACTAATGCATAGAGACTTGCCAAAACTGGTTTGGGAACAAATTCTGGAAGAAGATACAATTCAGTTAATAAGTCAGAATTTTGAGCAAGGAGCAAGGCAAATTGCTGAAAACCAGTTCATTGAGCCCTTAAAGGAAGTTGCCAAACAGAAAGGAAAAGAATTGCCCCCCTATTATACGGATTTTACTTACCCAATGAGCACAATTAACCCCCGAGAGTTTTCTGTAAATAAGACCTTTATTTGGGACCCTAATCATAAAATTGATCGTGACCGACTAAGCATCCCAATTGAAGATGCCCTACAACAAACCCGGTACGTTGGTATTCAAGGAGGAGTAAATCTTAGCGATCGCTTCTTGCTCGTCCGTGTCTATGTTGACGCCCAACATCGTAGTCTTATTCAAGAATTGAAACGATTTTCTCGAGGCAAAGAAAGCAAGGATGAGGCAGAGATTACTAGTTACTAATATAGGGGAACAATATGGGTATCATTGAACAAGCCGAATTGTACAAGCCTTTTGTACTTGGCATCGCAGAAAAGCCCTCTGCTGCCAATAGAATCGCCCAAGCTCTTGGTGGAAAAAAAGCAAGAAAAGTAATGATTAACAACGTTCCTCTCCATATCATTAAAGGTGACCAGGAGGACCTTGTCATTGCCTCGGCTACCGGTCATGTTTTTACTTTAATCCAAGATGGCTATGGATCTGAGTATCCTTCTTACGATTTCATCTGGGTTCCCCTGTATCAAAAATCAAGAAATAAAGGTAAACGGCCTTCAAGACCCAATGCTAAGACAAAAGTTATCCTTAGTCTTCTAGAAGAGCTGATACAAAATGCCACTTCACTTGTGATTATGACTGACTATGACCAAGAAGGCGAAGTTATTGGAGCAATCATTCTTCAAGAACTGGGGGGGAAATATGCAATCAAGAAAGCAAAAAGAATGAAGTTCTCAACGCTTACAAAAAATGAAATCCAAAGAGCCTATTCCTCGATGCTCCCCCACATCGATTTTTCCTTGTTTGAAAGCGGCCTCGCTCGCCACTATTTGGACTGGCTTTTTGGCGTGAATCTTTCTCGGGCATTGATGCTTGCCTACAAACGATCATCAGGGAAGTATCAGATTCTTTCAACAGGCCGAGTGCAGGGGCCGACGCTAAGATTCGTTTATGAACGCGAAATACGTATCAGAACTCATGTCCCCCTCCTTAGCTGGCAGGTTGAGGCAACGCTTGACACAAAACCAGTACCGATTACTGTTACAGTAAAGAAAGCCATCGATAAAATGAGTGAGGCAAAGCAACTACACGAAAACCTCAAGCACGAGTATGCACGAGTTGTCAAGAAAACCACTGGAATTAAGCACATTCCTCCTCCCCCCCCATTCAATCTGAGTACTCTTCAAGCAGAGGCTTACCGTCGTTTTCGCCTTCCTCCTGATAGAACCTTAGCTATCGCTGAACGTCTATACCTTGATGCCTTGATTTCATACCCCCGTACTGATAGTCAACAATATCCTAAAGATCTTGATCATAATGCTATTGTTTCCAAACTAGTTGGTAAGACGTCCTACAAAAAATACACCCCTCTAGTGTTACCAATTAGAAAGGGACGCCCCGTAATGGGCAACAAACGCGATCCTGCCCATCCCGCGATTTTCCCCACCGGAGAAAAAGCTAGCAGAAAACTTTCCCCGCAAGAAAACAAGATCCTAGATTTAGTCATACGTCGATATCTTTCGACACTCGCTCCTGATGCCTTGGAAGAACAAACACAGGTTGTTCTAAATATTGCAAGTGAGAAGGTTAGGCTTTCTCATAATAAAACAGTTGATCTTGGCTGGAAGGCGATAATCTCAGTGTCTCGGTCCGACCAACACAATCAAATTGTTGATTTGGAAGAGGGGGATGAAATAGGCATCATCTCTAGTAATATCCAAGAAAAAATGACAAAGATTCCACCCCGATATAATCCGGGATCGCTCCTCAAGAAAATGGAACAGATGGGATTGGGCACAAAGGCTACAAGGGCGCAAATAATCAAAACCCTTGAACAGAGAGGATATCTTCTGGGAAAGGAAGAGTATACTCTTTCCGACCTTGGCTTTACAGTCATTGAAGTTCTAAAAACGTCGGTTCCCGTTGTCACATTGCCATCTCTGACTAGAACTTTTGAAAACGCAATGGAAAATATCATTCAAACAAACCTTTCGTATGAGAAAGTGGTCTTACAAGGTATCATTTATCTGCATCATGTTTTGAAAAAGCTACACGGCGGTCGAGAAAGCATAGGAGAACAGCTATCACAAGTACTGTCGAAGCCAAAAGAATTGCAGAAATACGGCAAATGCCCCGTATGCAAACAAGGAGATTTAGTTGTTCGCCTAGCAAAAGTAAGTCGAAAACGCTTTCTTGGTTGTTCCAATTACTTTAATTCCGAAAATCCGTGCACTGCTTCTTTTCCCCTCCCTCAGAAGGGCGTCTTACACCCTTCCAAGAAACAATGTGATCAGGATGAATATCCGTTAATTCGGGTAAGAAGAGGAAGAAGAACATATTACTGGTGCGTGAATCCTGAATGTCCAGAAAGGAAAGGGTGGTCCCCAAGTAGTAAGCGTAGTCGTTCTGTGAGTGGTGAAATGGCATGAATACTTGTCCTATTGATGAACGACCGTTAGCATCTGATAATGACTCTCGTTTCTGTACGTACCATTCCTTGGCTCTAAATCAACTCCAGGACGCTTGGATGTCTTGGAAAAATGCTCTAGAGGAGGAAATCCCTTGGGAAGCATTTCTTTCAAAAGTTGTGGATCTAAGGGAAAAAGACGAAAAATTGGTTGGAATATGGGCTCTTGAAGTCGCTCAATTCTTGCT
Organism: Candidatus Heimdallarchaeota archaeon; assembly: GCA_027001645.1. Classification (GTDB taxonomy): domain Archaea; phylum Asgardarchaeota; class Heimdallarchaeia; order Heimdallarchaeales; family JAJRWK01; genus JAJRWK01. The sequence goes on along the minus strand of JALTMP010000261.1, from coordinate 9,747 downwards.
ATCTTCAAAATAAGGACAAGATTTTTACTTATTTTGCGAAAATCTCCTTTTCATTTATCATTTCCAAAAATGATGGTAACGGACGTGGAAACTGGTTGCCATAACTGCTTTCTCTTACAATGATTACTCCTTGCATGTTCGGGTAAAGTTTTCTTAAAGCCCTCATATCTTTAATTATCCCCTGCATGCTTTCAGGGGTTACTGCACTTATGTAGTAAAAAGCAATCCAGAGATCGTCCTTGTGGGCACCAACAATTGGAATCGGTGATGGAAGGTGATCGATTATCTTGAATTGTCTTTCTCTCAAATGTCTTATGACCCTCGCTGTGAGTTCCTTTTCGCTCATGCTAATTTTTGCAGAGCTAACCTTTGCAAGAATGAGTCCTTCTCCTTCTCTATTCCCCTTTGCCGGAATTGGGACTTTACCTAAGGAACGTTCAGTGTGAGAAGGTATTTGTGTTTCACTCTCTATTTCTAGTGACAGATCTGTGTCTTGCGCTGGTAAGTAGAAAAATTCTGGGTTCAAGAGATCATGGTGAGGATTTTTACTGGTTTTTTCTAAGGATGCAATAAAACGAGATATTATTTTCTTTAAACGCAGGGTTTTTGTTTCTAAGATTGGACTCAAAGGTGCCCCTATTGAAAAATTGCCTCTCCACTTTTTATAATCTGATGGTGGAAGTACAGATATTGGAAGGGAATCTTTGGTTGTTTTTTCTCTGAATTCATTGTTTGCCCTTTTTGATCTACAGTCTTCTCTCGCCTCTCCATCGGCATAAACATATGCTGACAACTGAATTACCTCTTTTCTCTTTTGAATACTAAGCGTGAGAGTTGCATTATTGAAGAATGAGATGCATTCAGAGATTCGTAGCTGGTCCCAACTTTCCTCCTTCTCTAGGCTTAGTACAAATACCTTCAGATGCATTTTCTTCTCATTTCCGTTTATATATGCCCCACAACCCTGGAATTCTTCGATCAAATGCAAGGGAATAATCTCTCGAACTCTGGCCTCCAACTCATAACCTGTTACCTTTTTCTTGATTGACTTTTTTAGCAGAAACTCATTCGCATCAAGAAGGACTGAGGCTTCAGGGGCATTTCTTGCTGTCAAAATTAGTCTTATGCGCAAATCTTCATTTGTGAGTTGAAGGGAAACACTTGTTCCCTCGTTTAAAACAGCTTGAATCACTTCAGCGCTAACTGTGAAAGGGTCCAAAACATACTCTCGGATGGAGATTACCTCTCTTCTCGATTTCTTAATGAAGAACGTCTTCTCCGTGCTTTCAAAGATTCTTGACAGGATTTCCACAATAGCTTGTCTTTCTTACCCTATAAAAACGCCTAAACTTTGCTTATTTTTTTGTCGCTTGAATAATTTGGGCTTCTTGAAGGTATTTTAGGGCTTCATCACTGTTGACCAATTTGTAATATATTGTTTTCTTAAACCTCTCAATGTCTATGAGTCTTAATCTTTGTAAGTTATTTAGCCCTTGAATCACATCCTCTGGAGGAAGTCCAGATGCAAGAATCAGTTCTTCTAATGTCATTTTCTGATGCATTAGCATTAGGATTAACAAGATTGCAAGAGATAACCTCTCTTTCGGTATCTTCGTATAGTCTACAGCATACTTGTGGATGAATGACATTAAGTATCACTCAAAAATTCAATCTTTCATTGATAAACCCATTATGTAAATTTCACCTCACGATTTGTGTTTAAAGTAGGACTTTCAAAGTGCAACTTTCTTATAAGACCAAGACGGTGATCGCTAAAGGCGTAGAATCACTCTTATATCACCAGTTAGATGCAAGAATGTGGGTATTGATATCTTAAAAACACGACTTCCCCGTATTATTTCTGTAGGTCCTAATCTAATTGAGCATGTTCCAGAAACTTTGATTGAGTTAGGTGGGCATGAATCTAATTTGCCTGTTATACTTGTTCATGACGATATTACCTGGGATATTGCTGGAAGAGAGATAACGGCCTTACTTCAAGATGTTGGCATATCCTCCCAACACTATTGCATCAAGCAACCCACAATTGATGAAGCTAAGAATGTATCATCTCTAGCTAATGAAATTAAAGCTACACACATATTAGGGGTTGGTGGAGGTAGCGTAATTGATGTAGCAAAACTGGGCTCAAAAATAGCAAATCTTCCCTTCATATCAATTCCCACAAATGCTTCTCACGACGGAATTGCTAGCATGCGTGCGTCACTATTGGATGAAGGCAAGAAGAAGTCATTTGAAGCGAATCCTCCAATTGCGGTAATTGCTGATTTGGAGATCATTTCACAAGCTCCATTTAGATTTCTCGCTGCTGGTAGTGGGGATGCAATTGCAAACAAAACGGCTGTATTAGACTGGGAACTTGCTCATCGCCTTAAGGGAGAACGGATGGGTGAGTATCCTCGGGTATTAGCAGACATGGCTGCTGAGCATGTTATCCGTGATTCTAAGCTTGTTTCAAGGGGAGATTTGATTGCGGCAAAGATTGTGACAAAAGCATTGATCACTAGTTCTATTGCCATGTGTCTGGCCGGCTCTAGTCGACCTGCAAGCGGAGCAGAACATTTGTTTTCTCATGCCCTCGATCGTATTCTGAAGAAACCAGCACTTCATGGCGAGCAGACCGCTTTGGGCTCAATACTCATGATGTATCTTCATGGGGGTGATTGGCAACGCATTCGAGGTGCGCTCGAAACAATTGGTGCCCCCACTACAGCTAAAGCAGCCGGTATTCCAGAAGAAAAAATCATCGAAGCGCTCCTTATTGCCCATACGATTCGACCCGAAAGGTATACTATCCTTGGTTCTACTGGCCTAACGGAACAAGCTGCTAGAGAAGCTGCAGAAATAACCGGCATTATCTGATCTAACCAAGGTTTCCTTATTCTTTTTATGATATAGGGTTAGATTTTGTCTAGCAAGATTCACATACACGGCTACTCTATGTAGCGATGAGGGCTGCGCTAGTAATCTCTGAAGTTGTTGTTTTATGCTGTGCGCTTTGTTTGCTTTTCCTTAAATCTAGAAGCCACCACGTGAAAGAAAGAGGTAACATGAACCCTAACACCAACAATGCATTAGAGTAGAAATACCACTTATATCCTAAATGTTCTATAACTCTTGCAAAACTGAGCTCATAGAGGAAAACAAAAATAGATCCAACAAGGCTAATGAGAGAAATTGTTGTTGCCCTTACCTTTGATTCTATGTGTTGATTAAGATGAGAAAAGAAGTAGGGAAGTAAGAGGCCATAAAGGAATGAAACAATAAAATATGATAGTATGACGATCTCTCTTATTTTACTAGTCATCAGAAAATAACTTATGCCTAAAATGCTGATGAGTGGAAAAACCATATGCTTTCGGTTAGGAGAAATGATTCTTGCCGAGAAGGAATTTCCAATTGCTGTCATTCCTGATTTTAAACCATAGATCAGTCCAATTATTCCAATTCCGATTCCTACAAAACTTAAGTATGCCTGCATAAACAATAGCATGCTCCCAGCAATCATCGAGACAATGATAATAATGCTACCTAGCAGTAAAACGGATGGAGTCCGAAGGGTGTAAATCGCATTACGCAACTGAGGGTTTGTTTTTCCCTTTTCAAGGGGGGAATTCAAAGGATGTTCCGGAATTGTAGTTAGCCATATCACCGCAATTGCGTAGATCGCAAAAGCGACATAGAAGGCAATGTGAAACGAAAATGTTTCTGCAATATATCCCCCTATGACCTGACCAAATGCTATGGAGAAAAGGCCAATGGTTCCTAAGAAACCTGCAAATTGTTGAAATCTATATCGAATTTGATCAGGAGGTATTTCGGACAACTGTCCCAAGTAGCTAAGTTCATCATAAATCCACGCTTCTTCCGCTCCTGATCTCATGGTAATCCCTATTCCCCAAATGAAAAAGATGACCGAAAATTGCCAGAAGTTATTTGCAAAGAGAAAAGCGAGAATGACTCCTGCTTGAACAACATAGCACATGATAACAGAGGTTTTTCTTCCAAACCAATCCGCAATGTATCCCGTTGGAACTTCAAACAGAAGAATTGCAACAAATAATGCAACATCAAGAACTGCGATCTGAAGAAGAGAAAAGCCTTTAGCTAACATGAATATGATCCAAATCCCGGCTATGATGTGGGATTTGCTTAGTAGGAAGTGAATGGCGAACTTCCATTTCAGATATTTTAAATTGATAAATTGACGTGTATGTCCTTCACGTGAGCTGCCAGACTCCTTCATGTTAGACCATACTTGTCTCAATACTTAAACAGCGTAAGCTTTGCTTAATTCCCACAGTAGAATCTGTTCTCGACTAAGCTGTATTCAAGAGGGCAGAATGACGCTCCTATTGCATCAAATTAAAATGAAGTACCTTCGAACAAAGAAGTAATATTTCGCTTACTCGCTCTCTATGCTGATATCTGGGGTAATTTATGATGCCCAAGAATATATTTCGCATAGCGTCTCTAAAGAAATTTGTCTGATAGTTTTCCCATAATTTGGAAACTAAAGACTGGGTGTTTCCGTAACTATTTAAATTCCGCAAAACTAATGAAAAGTGACATGATGCAATCGCGAGAAATCGAGGCTCTCATTGATTATTGCGTAAACTTTAGTTTGCCTTCTGACGCTGATGCGTCTCTGCTTAGGGAAACCATGGAAAAATTAGACTTGATGATCTATCAGTTAGCCTCAGAAAAAAAGCTTACAGACCAACAAGTAAGACATCTAGACGATTTGCTCAACCAACTACTGTTTACTCTTAGGGGAGACTATCCCGATATGCGTCATTACGTTAAAACCATTCGCATGATTGGTTCTTTTCTTAAGCGTAAGATAAAACATTAACTCTCTCCTCAGATGAATAAATAGTTCTTGCTTGAGAGAATCTTTTTTATTTCCTTTTCACGAAGGAAAATGAACTCCTTCTTTTGTGATCTATCGGTGCATAGTAATGGATTCAAACCGCCTCTCCTCTTATTGGGACGGACTCCTAACCTTGGATCAAGTACGTGAATGGTTGTATGAACTCTTTTCTCAGGCAAGAATCCCTCTTGAGAGAAGAGAACAACTTTTTGGAAACATTTTGGATTTCTTAAACCAATTTGATGTCTCGGATAGTTGGTTTGGTGTTCTAAAACAAGTTCTTCTCGAGGTTCTCACAAATCCTTCCATTACTCCCGGATTTAACCCCTATTTCGCAGGTCTTCTTCGTGTTATTAGGCAGGCCCACTCTAAGGCAATTACTAGTAAGACAAGAGCTCCCCTCTCTGATGAAGAACTTCTTCTTTTTAATACGCTCTTAAGATTCATTGTATTACCTGCTGATTTTTCTAAAGAAACAGTTGTCCGCATTAAGAACGCTCATAATCCTTCAGAATTACTTGATATTCTATTAGATACCTTCTTTTTCTCTCTAGGACAACAAGTGAGCCGATCCAAAGAAAGACTAGTCGAACTCTTGCGCACCTATATTTTGGACCCTCTTACAGCGATTAATTTAGAATTTACCTCTTCTAAACAAACCCTCCACATCATTCGCCGATTTGATGCATATTTTGTTCCACGGGTTTATATTGTTCCCCATTACCGAGCCTTAGGTCTGTTTCATGGCTTACTTCAATTGCGTAAAACCTCTCTTGAAGTTGCTCTTGAAATGGAAATGATTAATGCGTGCATTCCTTCAATGACATTTCTTGGTGTTGCTTTTCATGACCCCTTCTCCGACCAGATCTATATTGAAACTCTTTTGTCCCATCCCCTTGAGGCTTTAGAATTAGATGCTGACTTCTCAGAGTATGAATCCTATTCTTATTATCTTAATCCAACCCTATTACTCAAAATACCATCTGAAATGGTTTCTCGACATTATTACTTTCGCTCAGGAATGAATCAGCTAGAGCCCCCTCTAGAGCGTTTCTTGGAAGATAATCACGTTATAATGCATGGGGGACGAGTAGAAACTGTCCGGGGGGCAATACGAAAACGAACGATTAAAGAGACTGAGAAACTAACTGCGATGATTGAAAAAGAAATAATCTGCGAGTATCCCTGGATCTCTCCACCAACAATAATTGGTTCTTACAATCGCCCAATTCTCATCAGAACAGATCCAATTCCCTTCTCTCAGATCCAGAAATTTGAATCTCTATTGCAACGCTTCCCCATAGTTGACATTTCAAAAACTAACGATTTGTGGCTAATTCGAGTTTGGACAGATCCAAGAGATCCACATCGCTCTTCGAAAGTTACTAAATTCTTGCAGGACCTTAAGAACATTGCAAATAATGTTTCTCTTATCGATATATTTCAAAATATTCGAGGAAAGAGAATGCCATCTAATTGTTATGCTAAACCTCCTCTTCGGGGAATTCGGAATACGTGGTGGTCTGGCAAAATAGGTGCTCTTATTCCCTCAAAAACCTTAATGGAAAGGGCAAAACGCCTTGGATATTCCACTAAGGGAAATACTCGTGTCATTGAACTATCATCTCCTCTCTTGCTCATTCGTTTTAGAGTTTCAGATAGAAAAACGCCCTCATTTGAAATATTGAGATCAGAAACTGCGAACCCCCGTCAGATAATGCACACTCTTTCTGCTCTCTTACAATCCAGTGAATTTACCCTTAGACTTGATCGGCTTGTAATCTCTACAAGCGAGAAAAGACCCGCTCTTCAAGAAAATCTGGATGCCCTCTTATCTCAACACCATGCCTTGCCCTCTCTCAAATCTGAAAACTCCGAACGATTCTATCGAAAATCGGAGCATGGCGACGAAATATGGCTTCTAAGAACAAGGGCTGTTCCACTTTCTATTCCTTCCATTAGGTTTCTGACCAAACGCATAATGGGGGAAACCTGACTTCATTCTCTTCCTTGCTTATCTAAGACATAAAGCACATGGAATTCTGGTGCTAGAGGCTCGTCAACCCCCAAATATACTTTCTTTGTAATCTGCAAGTGCTCCGATCGAAAGATGTGATCCCATTTTGCAGTAGTATTATAATTAAGCGGTATCGGAACATCTTCATCTTTAATGACTCGATTTAGGAACCAATCAAAGAACGAATTAATGCGATAATGGAATGTCGTGTCAATATATCCTTCCACAATGATGAGTCTTTTTTTGGTAACCCGGACAGCTTCCTCTAGTAGAAAACGTGGAGCCATTGCATGATGAAGAACCGTATATAATATTGTGGTGTCTACTGAATTTGAAGGAAGTGGAATTGGATCCCCTTCACTAAAGACATTCATTGGAAGTGTTGAATAATTGTAATCTATGATGTCAAAAAGCATGACTCTTTTATTCAACCGATTTACTATGTTCTCCCCTAACAGCCCGTCTCCTGCCCCCAAATCAAGTATGTCTTCTCCTTTGATGTAATCCTTGATGGTGTGAAAGCAACGAGATGCTCGCACCTCCAAATTTGGTCGCTTGTCTCGCTCTTTTTTAAACCGTTTCCTTGTTATTTCTCTAAGACTTGTTTCTATTTCCAGCAGTGAATACCCTTCCTTTGCTTTCTTGATCATGATTCTAGAATAGTACCACCAAACAAACTTTCTTGGAATAATACCTAGCCCTACTTCTTTTAGGGCGTTTATTGCTAGTTTTGTGATCTCGTTCCAAATCTGATCTGCAAATGGAAGTTCATTTCTCAATATGGGTAGAATCATTGCTTGAGCCTTGCTTAGATTATGACTCTTGTTTTCTCCTTTTTTATCTGAAATAAGTATGGACATGTCTATCTCCCTTCGGAAACCGACATGCATTTCCTTCCTTAGTATAAAAAACGCTGATTCTAAATGAGATCCCCCATTTCTAGAGTTTCGAATAAGGTTTGAATGCCGAATACAAAAAGAATTCCAACTTTGCCCCGAATATGATGCTGAAAAGAAGGCTCTTGTTTTTTCTCCTCCTATTTAGTGTCTTTTACATTTTCATTGTTTGTAACGGTCTGTTCCTCCTTTTCCCTTCTTCTTGTTGATAATGCCAGAACTCCTCTTCATTGGCCTTTCCCAAATAGACACTTACAACCTTCTTTCCACGCCTAATGCTCTTATATTTGTAGTAATAGACCTTTTCTACAATCTCTCCATCCTTATTCTTGTATTTTTTTACTAATCTTCGGATATACATTGATAATTATCCATTGAATATCATTCTTAATTAATGTAATATTTGCATAATATCTTTCTGGACAAATTAACCCCGAATACTTCGTGTATTGTTGATTTCAAAGTCATGTTGCGACAAAAGGATCTAGCTGCAAGATTGTTCCTGAAATATCTCTCCATGTTTCATTACAACTGATTATTATAAGAAACATTCTCCCTCTTAGGATTCAGTTCTTTTTCAACAAATTCAATTACAATTTCTTTGAATGCCGCGTTCTTACCGAAACAACCGTTTGCTATATGCAAACTCAACATTTCTTGCAATGCTGGTTCTATTGCTTTGGATTTTTCTCTATCCACTCGCTTACAATTTGTATTCAGGATTTGTACGCTTATTGACTAGCGATCCTTTCCTCGTTTTCTCGAATATTCAACCCAAGAATCGGTTCCTCATCATTCTTGGGCTCTTTGCGGGCGTCTTCTTTCTCATACTCTCGTCAAATCTGTTTTCACGTGGGGTTCTTTTGGATAAGACCGGTTGGCTTCAAATAGGTCGCACTACTCGCGAGATAATCATTTTTGGTGTCCGTCCGAAATCCAATTGGGGCGCACGAACATCTGATCTAACTCTGTCGCTACAACTTTTTTCATTCCTACAAGAGATTGGGGGAAACTTGCTTCATGTCGGCCTACCAGAGCAGTATCCCTCTCACTATCTTCTTGCTGTTCTGCCAAAATCCAACAAGAATACGAAACTCTATACAAGACAGCATATCGTTGCCTCTTTAACTCATATGAGCAAGTATCAGATTTTCCTATTGCGAGCTGTGCCACATGAACTACTCTCTGAATTTCAGGACATCTTCAACTCATCACTGAGATTGGTTGAATTATCTACAAATGATCCTCTTTTGAATCCCTTAGAAATCATTCAAGCGAGAGGGAATCCCTATGTTGTGTTCTTGGCTCGAAGTAAGAATAACTCCAAGCTGATTTTTGCTGAACGAAGTCGTTTCTCTTTTCTTGGCCTCCTTTCAAAGGTAATCCTTTCAAAGCGAACTCTTCATCAACTACTATTGGGAAATGAAGTTTCAGCCTTAGATGACGACACACCCTCTCCCAGCTCTTTGGCTCTGGTGATTCATAATGGTTCTCAACCCACTAGTCATAATTCCAGCGAGCCTATGCTTCATCTTGGCCATGATATGCTAACCAAAGAGATTATTAGCCTCCCCGCTTCCTTTCTTAATTATAACGCTCAAATCATAGGGTCTGTTGGCAAGGGAAAATCTACGTTGTTATCATTTCTAATCCCTCAAATTTCAGAAGCTAATATTTCAGTGATCGTTTTTGATCCAAAAGGAGAATATACTGAGCTATTATCTGGCTTCAATCCTATAGTTATGGAGCTAGGGAGCGAAGATGGTCTGCGAATTAATCTGTTTGATAATGTCCTGTTTGATGACTATGAGACCATTATCGCAATATTTCAAGAAGTTTTGAGAGATTCTGGAAATGACCTATCCCCTAGCATGATCCGGATTTTAAGAGAGGTTCTCCTACTTACATCTAAATCAGGGGTTCCTTCCTTGAAAACCTTC
>JALTMP010000260.1 GCA_027001645.1 Candidatus Heimdallarchaeota archaeon | reverse complement strand
ATATCGTTCAGTTGAAATGGGTCTTCCTCAAAAAATGAGATGTCAACTATGTTTTTCCCACTCTCAATCACTCTTCTCAATGTTTCGAAGCCCAAGAACCCAGGGACCGCTCCAATGACTAGGTCGAAGTCTTTGATTAATTCCTCTAACTCTCCTTCCTCTTCTAAATTGAGCTCGATAACACTGAGCCCGTAAGTCTCATGAAGGTAATCAAGTCTTTTTCTATTCACATCTGCAGCGACTACTGCTATTGAGTCATCCTTGTGGAGATCTCTCGCAATAACACTACCCACTAATCCTGCTCCCAAAACAATAACTCTATGCATCATAATCATAGCCAAGTAAGCACAGTTGAACATTAGTGTTACGACACAGAGAAATCCATTCCCAATGAAAAGCGCGCATGACGCATTAGGATGGACTCATTCTTCTCCGAACTCATAAGAGCCTATCTTGAAACTCAACCTCGGGTTTCAGGAGTCATTTCTTCTTGTTTCTCACTACGTTATGGTTTCCTTAGATAGTAACGTATTTAAGTTCAAAACCAGTCTAGAAACTTAGGAGATACGAACTCTCCTCAAAAAGTGTAGCTTCGTTTCTAAGAGCCTTGGGCTCTTCCTATTGTGAAGCTATAATGGAGGAAGAAAAATGAACATCAGTAAAAGAATCATTTCTGTTTTTGACAAAATTGTTGGATTCCCAGTTGCTAAAGCGCACTGCGATATCCCTTGTGGCATATATGACCCCTATATTGCGCAATACGCTGCATACACCGTTCTTCGTATGACAAACTTGATCACCGGGCTAGAGAAAAACGACCCCGAATACGACCACAAGTTATCTCGCTATACTGCAACAAAAGACGAATTTGCCGAAAAAACAAAGCACGAAATTCGTATTCTTTGGGGAGATTACTTCAAAGAGGAACACGAAAAAGATTATCCCGAAATCACTAAACTTGTCTGGAAAGCCATGAAACTTGCATCTCAAGCTCGCCAACACATTGACGAAAAGGCCGCAAACGAACTAGTAGAAACCGTTCTAAGAATTGCCGAAATCTTCTGGGCGACCAAGGGCGTATCTACTAAGAGAATTACTGCCCCATATCCAACAGGCGGTGAATTAGTAATTCCCGCATAACAGTTGAGCTAATGCGGTTTCTTAATATTTCTCCTCATTTTTGTCTGATCTGATTGAGGGTAAGGTTTTAACACGCAAAGCGAATAATTTCTGACTGAGAATGATGAGATTCTTTCCCTTCCTTATCTTCAAGATCAAGGGAGAAAGCATGCTTCCCACCCTAAAAGAAGGAGATTACATTCTAGTCTTCAAGACGACCAAAATCAAGCAAAACGACATTATCTTGCTGAGAGATCCGCGGAACGGACATGCTGTCGTTAAAAGGGTTCTATCCATAAGGCCCCATGCGTACTTTGTCATTGGAGATAATCCTGAACACAGCACAGATAGTCGGCATTTTGGCTGGGTAGAAAAGCACCTTGTTGTGGGAAAAGTGATCAAGAGAATTGCATGAATCACTTCAGAACTCTCATTCCATGTCCGGGCTCGAGCCTCTTACGAGGTGAATCAAGGCATCAAGTATTCTCAGCTCATCTTCGCTAATCCCTTGAGAGATCTCGCTGACCAAGATTGCGTCCTGAATGATTTGTTCTTTGAATCCTTCGAGTAGTTCTAATTCGTCTTGATCGATGATTCCATCTTCAAGAGCCTTGGCTAATGCTTCATCATACATTAACAAGTTAACTTGAGCACTTGCAAGGAGTTCTTGCTCCTCTTCAGTTATTTTGCCATCCGCCAGAGCAATTTCGGTCATTTTCGAAATAATATCTGAAAAAACATCGTTATTCGAAGACATGGTAATACCTTATTCGTTTACCCATAAAAACTATGCACCATTAATGCATGGGATCTTTTTTAGGATCGTAGCAATGCCATAACCACACTTTGTCCGCTGGGAATTAGCGCTGGAAAATGCGCAAAACTCAGGTTGAAAGAGATGTGATTTGTTCACCGATGTTTGATTAGAGGACAAGAGAGAACATGTTTACCGCGCTCAACAAAATATTGTTTCGGTACCAAGGATCTCATTACTTACTTGGTATTGCGTACTTATGATTTAATTATTTGAAGAGACGAATATAGGGTATGTCCTCCGGCAAATCCGCGATTGCTTTAGGACTTATTCTTGTTTTGACAATAGGTGGAATTCTAAGTTATTGGATTCTGTTCATCCAAGATAAAGGCACCCTTGATAATGGCAACAATCTCGAATCTGACGACGAATCGCAACTACCCGGCACCCCTAGTTTTGACTACAACGGGTTGTTTGAGTTTTCAGAAATTCATTATAAAGGACAAGTTGGTGAAGAATTTGTTGAAATTAGGGTTAACAAGAACAAGACCGTGTTTCTTGGGGAAATCACATTGATCATTGGCAACTATGAAGTATTGCTACCAAACGCAACAGATGTTCCCGGTTATACTTACATCCCCATTTACTTTGCTTCAGGATCCAGCGACTTAGATGGAAGCGACGGAACGATCAAACTCTTTCTGGGGATTTCTACATCAAAAGTGCTAGACGACAAAGGAGAAGCCATGATCAAAGGCCCGCAAGGCAAAGTCATCGATTATGTCCGCTGGGGGGGTTTTTCAACTTCCCTAGTATCCGAATACTGGGATGCTGGTGACACGGGAGCCACTGCTAATGGCACTGAATCTTTGCAATTGTTTGGCCCTGACACTGATTCTTCTGCGAACTGGTTAAGCGCAGAACCTACCCCTGGAGCGAGATCTGCATTGAGATTCTCAACAAATCTTGGAATCAAAGTACTCCTTGAAAATGGAGCCAGTATCTATCCTTTCTATTCACAGGATGCGTTCCCTGGTTTAAGAAGCAATGTTTCCTTCGAATTGCGCAACAACACTCATTCTCCAGTTAATGCAACGGTTACGTCTTTGGTTCGAGAAATGGTGAACTTCACCCTTAATTTTTATCACGAATTAGGCTTTCCAAATCCAGTTACGAGCTCAAATAACACCATCATCATTACCTTGGTGAACCGTACTGCAATCGATCCATTTACTAATGCTACAACAGGAAGCGGCAATCCCCGAGGTACGATCGTTCTTTACATTCCAAAATACTTCAACCGTGTGGATGCTAAGGTAGCCATTGAACATGAAATCATGCATCTTGTTCAATTCAACAAGACTCGAAATTCCGATAACGAAACTATTTCCAATGCGCCGATGCCTTACAGCAGAAATCAATGGTGGCTTGACGGTATGGCAGAATACTGGGGCGTTCGAAGTGCAATGAGAAATTTCAACATTTCTATGGGAGAAGTAAAAAACAACACGCATAAGGTTGGAAGTCCTAATTGGTATGACTATCGAGATACAAATATGTCTACCTTTTGGGAATGGGGGGGAACATGGGCTGATTATGAACTGGGATTTCAACTCATCAAATTCCTCATGGAAAAATACGGCCTTGATATTGTCAAAAAAATCCATAAACGAGCACAACGAAACTTCTCTAACGCATCAAAGACCGTCTCCGCTCAAGAAGCGTTGGAACGCACTCTCAACAAAACAATGGACGCCGTCTTGCTAGAGTTCTACGAGTGGAGAATATTTAACCGACAGAATGGAGAAATGCCAGAAGTCATTTT
>JALTMP010000259.1 GCA_027001645.1 Candidatus Heimdallarchaeota archaeon | reverse complement strand
AATCACTTCTATGAATTGCCCTAGGGCTTTTCTGTGAAGCTGTTGCTTGTTTTCACTGGGCAGCAGGTGAGCAGGAATACCTAGAAGTTGCTCTAGTTCTTCAACGATGTTTCCTAAACCGGGAATAACATCTAGAGGATCATATGTATATTCTTCTGTTTGCTCTTTTTCCTTTTGCTTTTGAATAAGGGCTTGCAGAATCTTGTGTTTGGGAGGAATGTCAGAACCAACAAGTGAGAAAAATTTATGGGAGTATTGCGCAGGGATTGATAGCTCGTAATATTCACCATCTGATTTTACAGCAAGAATTCCAATCCGCGCAAGCAATAAAGCAATTGAATCCCTAAGAGTTTTAGAAGTAGTAGACGTATAAATGAGCCCTTTTGAGACATCTATGTTTCCGTTACCATCGAAATAGGCACGGAGTAAATTGATCACGAATTCATCAGAGGTGTTGAGCACCCAACCAGGTATTTTTCTTTCTGCGACGTTGCCACCGCACATATTCATGATTAGGTTTGCAAGAGTTTCCGATCGAAGATTTATGGAAATCAACGAGTAATGATTAGCTTGTTCTTCTCGAATGTGGTAAGGGACTCCAAATGATTCTGCAAATTCAGTGGCTCTTCTCAAATATGTTTCATCATTACTGGTTAGTGTGATAAAATGACTTGTAACAGAACCATTCGCCAAAAATGCACCGATAAACCAAGCAAAGGATGGTGTCAATTCAATATATTCAGCACCTTGAAAATGAGTGGCTTGAGAGAGACCGGAAGGAGTAAGTTCTGGGTCCGAACCAGAATCAAAATATGAACGGTTAGATTTGTTTTCCCCTTCAATGCCAACGGATTGAGTAAGAGGTATTTGTGAGCTAAGGCGTATCTCATTTTTGTGGAGAGATCCTACAGTTGACAGATGAGTAAGAGGGGAAACCACAGGGATGGAAGTAACTAACGGGATTCGATCCCCTAAAGAAAGATCCTCACCCTTGATAGGGATGATCTTATTGTTATGACGCACGACAAAAGAGTGAGAAAACGTGGCGATAATTTCTCGCCCACTACGTGTTGTAATTTTTAGCAAATCACCATTGGGGGGATGTCTACTAACCTGTGTCAGTGGTTGCCAATGTATTTTTTCATCATTTCCAAGGCTTAAAACGTAAAAACCGGAGTCTTTAGGAAGATCAAGCAATGCTGTACCGTCGGGCTTTTGATAGGTTGCTCCAAATTTCTCGAATATAGATTCAATAAAATCTCCAATTGGAATAACTGACGACTCATTTCCTTGTTTCACAATAACTAGTTCTGTTCCCGGAAGACTCATTTGTGTTCCTGGTTCACCGATGCTTTGAGCCGCAACAGTTCCAACCGCGGATCCGGGATCTACTTGCGAGAAGTGATAAGCCCGTAAGACTTCAATGAAGATCTTTTCGACATGTTCTTTAGTTAAAGGAGGCCTCCCTTCTTCCTTTCTTTGGTTAATAGTGGCGATTAGCTTCTCTTCTAGCTCATCTAGAATTTTGTTTGGCAGTAGTTGTTTTTCTCTTGCGTTTTCGATGTATTTTTTTATGTTCTTCTCTGTTACTGCTTTTTGTGCCATTTTTTTTCCTCCTTGGGACTAATACTTTTAGGTTTTGGCCTCCTCTTCCTCGACGGAGAGTATTCTGTCAATGATTGTGTCAATATTTACTGCTTTTCCGTGATCACTCTTCGCAGGATCGACGTTGTCGCCTCCGAACTTGAACTGAATGATATGACCATCTGAGTTTCTCACGGTCCCGTCGTAGCTTGAAGACAAGTCTTGTAGCGCGTTAATAAGACGGCGTTGCATATACCCCGATGTGCTTGTTCGCACAGCAGTATCTACGAGACCTTCCCTTCCACCAGCAGCGTGGAAGAAATATTCAACGGGAGAAAGTCCAGTTCTAAAGGAAGCATCAACAAACCCTCTGCTCTCCGCGCTAAGATCCCCGGGTTTAAAGTGAGGCAAAGTACGATTCTTGTATCCTCTTTGAATTCTTTTTCCTCGCACAGACTGTTGCCCTACACATGCAGCCATCTGCCCGACATTTAGCATGTTGCCTCTTGCACCAGTTTTTGCCATAATGACGATCTCATTCTTCATTCCTAAGTATTTAGAGGCGATTTCACCACTCTCGTTACGGGCTTCTGCAAGTTCTTTCATGATGTGAGACTCTAATGTTTCTTCAAGCGTTCTCCCTGGCAACCGTTCAAGTTCGCCGTTCTTGTAGGCTTCAATGTAGCGGTCAACTTGCTCCTTATGCTTACGGATGGTTTCTCTTATTCTTTCACGGGCCTCATGCGGAAGGTCAACGCCGTCAAGCCCTATGGAGAAACCCCGACGGGTGATATTTTCAATGAGCATTCGAGTCACGCTATCGAGGAATTCTCTTGTCTTACTAGAACCATATTCTTTCAGAATGTGGTGAAGCACACTTTCGGGAACTTCAGCTCCAAATGCTTGTTTGTCGATAGAACCGCTTAAGAGCCTCCCATTACGAATGACAAGTTTCTCGCCCAACTTATTTTTCATAGAAAAGTTCATGGTTCTAGGAAGTACTTGGCTGAAAAGTAGTTTTCCAGACCATAGGGGATTGCCTTCTTCATCTACACTGTCTGGTTCGGGTAATTCATGAATTCCAGCTGCGATCAGAAGCTGACTTGCTTGTTCCTTAGTATAGTATGAGCCGTCTCGGGTAAGGAAGTATGCAGAGGTAATGAAGTCTTGAATTGCCCCAATTATTGGCCCACCATAGCGGGGAGTGCTAATCTGCTCCTGAACAGACATTAAAATATGAGCTTCAGCTCTTGCTTCTTCGGTTTGTGGAACATGGAGGTTCATTTCGTCTCCATCAAAATCTGCATTGTACGGGCGGCAAACACTTAGATTGAGGCGGAAGGTTTTTCCGGGCATGATTCGTACCCTATGAGCCATAATGCTCATCCGGTGTAGAGAGGGCTGCCTGTTGAATAGAACGATATCTCCGTCGCGAAGATGACGTTCAATGATGAATCCGGGCTTTATTGTATCAGCTAATGCAGCTCTATCTCTTGAGTAGCGCAGATCCACTCTTCGACCATCATCTCGGATAATATAGTTTGCCCCAGGACTTCCGTCAGGACCCTTAATCACTAGCTCCTTCATTTCTTCTATGTTAAATTCTGTAACCCTTTCGGGAACAGTTAGGATTTCAGCAATCGCTTGTGGTACTCCCACTTCATTAATGCTTAGCAAGGGATCGGGACTAATCACGGTTCGTGCAGAAAAGTCTACTCTTTTTCCACTTAGATTCGATCTAAAGCGTCCTTCTTTTCCTTTCAATCGCTGTGTGAGGGTTCGAAGGGCTCTCCCACTTCGATGTCGAGCAGGAGGAATGCCTGAGACCTCATTGTCAAAGTAGGTAGTAACATGATATTGAAGTAGCTCCCAGAGATCTTCAACGATCAGTTGAGGAGCACCTGCTTCTCGATTTTCGTAAAGACGTTGATTGATACGAATGATATCGACAAGTTTGTGAGTAAGATCGTCTTCAGACCGAATTCCAGAATCAAGGGTAATGCTGGGTCGTACAGCAACGGGAGGAACGGGTAGAACAGTGAGGATCATCCATTCGGGCCTTGCCGTGTCAGGGTTCAAACCTAGAATGGGTAAGTCTTCATCCTTGATAGCTTTGAAACGGTTTTGTATATCAAGAGGGGTGATTTTGTTCTGGTATTTTTGTCCTTCATCAGTGAGAATCTCTTCAAAATAGGTCGTAGGCTTGTCAAGCTTCACTTTGTGTTGTTGAGCACCACAATGTGGGCAAAGCTTATCTTTATTTTTTGCAGCTCGTTTTAGGGCATCATCAACAAGAGCTTCATCGATATCTTCCCATTTGCGGATATGTTCCAATTGTTTGGAACGATAAGTTTCAATTTCATGAGGTTCTAGCAAGAGACTTCCACATTCATGACAAGTCGCTTGTAGAATTTTGTAAATGACTTTGTTAAATCCAACATGAACCACGGGACGAGCGAGTTCAATATGACCGAAATGTCCAGGACACTCGCCCAGTCGATTCCCGCATGTTCGACATCTCTGTCCCGGGTCAATGGTACCTAAAGCAGGATCCATAAGACCATTTGGAACAGGGGTTCCGTCTTCGGAAAGAGTATCGGGAATAACAATTTGAACTACGCTCATTCGGCGTATGGTTTCTGGTGATAATAAGCCAAATCTGATAGATCCAATTCGTTTTGGCAATTGAGACATGTAATTTTTCACTCTCGCGCATCTTTAATTTTGGAGGGGGGAGAATTTTCCAACAAGACAAGATAGCCATGGCTGAGCACGTTACTAACCATAGGTTACCCTTATTATAGGCTATTTATTAATTTCCTTTTAGCATATACCTCTATTGAGGACCTCAATCTACGCTATTCTTTGAGAAAAACGGAAAAGAATGAATCACAGCCCGTCAGCATTTGGATCGGGAGATCTGTGATCGATGAAGAGTCGGTCTCTAACACGCTCAATATCTATGGGAAGAACGGTTTTTCGATTATCAGCCAAAGCGAAGTACTTTGCTTCTTTTCCGATCTTTGTAACTAGAGAGGTTAAGAGCTTTTCAAACTCCCGGGGAGTTTGTCTAGCATAGAGTACGCGTCCATAGTCGAGTAGACGCTTGACTGCGGTAATTGGAAAAATTTGTTGATGGTTCTTGGGGATCTCTATGTTCATATGCTCTGCAATGGTAGAAATATGTCTGGGAAGCACGCGATCCTTACCCCGATTTTTTTCTAAGGCCAAGTGTCTCAAGCGAGGACAAATCACTTCTTCAGAATATTCTAGAACAAAGTCAATTAAAGAATCCACACTAGCTTTTCTAACGCGCAACGGCTCAACACTGGCTTTGAGTAAACGATGAAAAGGAGCTCGAGCAAATTTGACACTCTCAGCTATTTCTTTTCTTGTTTCAATTTCCTGCTCAACAGCCTTTTCAGAGTGCGACATGGAATAAGGGCAGGGGTGACCCATTCCACAGTATGGACAATGGCCAACATAGTGGTCCCCACCCAAGACAATACCAGCTGTAACTAGGTCTTCTCTAAACGGTTTGAACGGTTCAATATTGCCGGTAAATGTTGAAATCAATGGCGCTTCATATTTTGCCCTAAAAATTTCTCCGGCAACGAAGATTCGATGATGAAGATCAGGCATATTCGCATTCTTGTCAACTACAAAGACAAGAATCATGTTTCCAATGCGCTTGGCGGTAATTTTCATGTTTTCTAACACAATCTCTTCAATAGGACTTCCAATTTCACTAGAAAAGAGAAACAAAGCACCCAGAAACCCACTGAATAACTCTGGGGTTTTTTCTATCATGGCATATTTCTTGGAAGAATTGAAAGTTGTTGAAAAGATACTTAGTCCGGTATCAGATAAGATGAAGACATAATCAATGACGAAGTTACTTTGAGTTTTTGTTCTGGCCTTACCCGACATGCCATGAGCACCCAATCAAGACAGAGATTGTCCTTTTCCTAACAATACAACAACGAGCTAAACTATAACTTTTTGTGAGTCAATTCATCTAGTTAAACAAGACATCTACTAGAATTGCAAACACCTTATGGGCTTTTCACTGCTCTAATCACAAAATGCCTATGGGACCATAACATAAGAAAAGGAAAAGGGAGGGAGGGGGGATGTTCCTTAGCGAGAACTTGTGCTTGAAACGGCTACTTCTTCTGGTTCTTCATCCCAAGGCAATTCTTCGGGGACTTCAATGAATCGGGAGCGTATAGCGTTATAGGCGTCGATGAGGGGATAAACACTGTATTCGCGGTTGTAAACGTAGTAAATCAACGCAGCGATCATTGTTGGTATCCATGTGAGGAGCCATGCAGTCACTGCCACAGCACCAGGATGATAGGTACCGTTGTAGATAATGAATTCATTAACAACACGGCCTTGGAATCGGAATGATCGATGAAAGAGGATGGAATTCCAGAATCCCCCCCAATCAAAAACAAGGGGGCCACCAGCTTTAGCTACATAGATTGCAGAGAACCAGGACATAATGAGATATATTAGGGCCCTCCAAATAACACTTGGTTTTCGAATGGATCGAAGGGAGTAAATTACAGAGATCCCGATCGTAAAGGCAAGGGGAAGGATCACAGATAGAAGGAAGAAAATGTTAAACTTGGGATTGCCAAAGAAGTAAATCTCAGCACCGGGTACGGGCCCTTTGAAAAACATCCCGTAGAAAGCGCCAGAGGGATCATTTACACGCGGTCCGTTAATGGCCCATCCACCCCAGGGGAGAATGTAAAGGGTGAGACCGATGGTCATGGTAAATATGGGTGCTAGGAAAAACGCCCATGGATTGTCTTGAACCCAGAAATGGGCGGTGCTTTCATTATTGAGGCCATAGTAGACATAGAAATCGATCATATGTTTTCCATAGGTGAAGACGCCTTTTGGACCATCTATTGCAACTCCAATAAGCATTGATCCAACCATGGTAAAGAAGTACAAGGTACCAAACCAGACAAAACCGGGACTAGTAACCCAGCGCTTGAGTAAGGCCAGAACCTTGTTCTTGGGCTGGGTTCCTTCCTCTATTTCTGTTACTTCCTTTTTTTGGATTTCTTTTTCAGCTGTCATTTTTCACACCTCGGTCTCCTTATTACTTGTGGCTGTTTTGCCCCCTGTAGTGCTTGTCTTCGGATTGGCTTTTCCGGCTGATGTGTCTTTTCCGATTTTTGCCTCTTGCTCCTTCTCGAGTCCGATGAATTTCAGAACTTCAAACCCTTCTTCTGGGAAGTGACATGCTGACCAGACTCCTGGTCGTACCTCTCTCAATTCAGGTTCTACTTCAGAGCATATTTCCTGAGCCTTGTAGCATCTCGGGTGGAATCTGCATCCTGGCGGCAAGTTAATTGGACTTGGAACATCCCCTTGCAAAATGATTCGTGCCTTTTCAATATCGGGATCGGGAACAGGAATTGCTGATAGAAGTGAAACCGTGTAAGGATGCGTGGGGTGGTTGAACACTTCTTCTACAGGACCAACCTCCACGAGTCTGCCGAGGTACATGATCGAAACATAATCGCTAACATGCTTCACCACTGAAAGGTCGTGGGCGATGAAGAGATATGCAAGACCGAACTGCTCTTGCAGATCATGGAGAAGGTTGAGAATCGATGCTTGTACGCTCACATCCAAAGCGCTTACAGGCTCATCAAGTAGGATGAGGTCTGGTTGTAGGATGAGAGCTCTCGCAATTCCAATTCTTTGTCTTTGACCTCCACTAAACTCGTGGGGATAACGTAAAGCATGATATGCCTCGAGCCCTACTGTTTGCAAAAGCTCAATAACCATTTTCTTTTTCTCTTCGCGCCCCAGATCTTTCCGATGAATATCAAGAGGTTCTTTTATAATATCCATCACAAGTCTTCGAGGATTAAGAGAGGCATACGGATCCTGGAAAACCATCTGTACCCTTCTTCGGAAGGCGAGTTCTTCTCGACGTGATTTAAAAGTACTGATGTTCTGATCTTCTAGGAAAAGCGTGCCGGCCTGGAAAGGTTCGAGACGAACTACGGTTCTAGCAAGGGTGCTTTTTCCACAGCCAGATTCCCCTACTAGTCCCATAGTTTTTCCGCGAGGAATATCGATGGAAACACCGTCAACTGCTTTGATGTGTCCTACAACGCGTGAGAATAATACTCGGTTTTCAGTTACGGGATACCATTTCCTTAGATTTCGAATCCTCAATAGCGTGTCTTCCGCTGTTTCGTCAAGATATTGCTCAAAAGAGTATTCTACTGACTCAGTCATTTTCTTCACCTAATATTCCTCTTCCTCCCATTCTCCAAGCTTGTCATAGTGATGGCATGCTACAAAGTGTCCTTTCTCGAGTTCTACAACGGGAGGTCTTGTCTTACAAATGTCGGTTGCATATCTACAGCGTGGGTGGAATCGGCATCCTTTGGGAGGGTTAATGAGCCGAGGAACAACCCCCGGAATCGTTGCCAGCTTTCCTTTCTTCTGTATGAAAGAAGGAATGCTTGCTAAAAGAGCCCGAGTATAAGGATGCATGGGATGTTTGAAAACAGTGCGGGTCGAAGCAGATTCTACAACTCGCCCTCCATAAAAGACATGAACTCGTTTCGTAGTTTCTGCTACAACACCTAGATTGTGAGTGATAAGCATCATTCCAAGGTTATGGCGCTGTTGCATGTTACGAATGATATCAAGAACTTGTGCTTGAATAGTTACATCAAGAGCGGTTGTTGGCTCATCAGCAATAAGAAGTTCTGGACGCAAAGCAAGAGCCCTTGCAATAAGGATACGCTGCCTCATTCCTCCACTGAATTCGTGAGGATAGTTATACACACGGCTTTCAGCTTCAGGAATTCCTACTGCTTCAAGCATTTTGATAGCAATCTCGGTTGCTTCGAATTCATCGACGCCACGATGCATGCTAATAACATCGATCATTTGGTCTCTAATCCTCATAACCGGATTGAGAGATGTCATAGGATCTTGGAAGATCATGGAAATATACTTTCCACGAACATGATTCATTTGTTTCTCGTTAAACTTGAGGAGATCGTAACCTCGAAAATTTACTTCACCAGCAATGATTTTCCCATTACGAGGGAGGATTTGAAGAATAGATTGAGCAGTAACGCTTTTTCCACACCCAGATTCTCCTACTATTCCTACTGGTTCACCGCGGTGGACGTCAAAAGAAACCCCGTCGAGAGCCTGAACAATTCCGCTTTCTGTGAAAAAGTAAGTATAGAGGTTCTTCACTTCCAATATTGGTTTCCCGTTTTGGACCACTTCGTAACACCTTTTAATTTTAAGCTATTGAGCAACTTAGATAAGACAAAAATATACTTTATTGTGTCGAAGGAAATGAATTGATAAAATCCGTTCTTTTTCAGATCACCGTACTGTCCTATGATTCATTAAAATCATGAAGAATCAGAAAAAACAAGGATGCGCGGTAAGTTTTCGCGCAAACATTAGGGTGAAGCTAAAACAAAAATGCGCGCACAATATACTGGTGTGTAATCTGCCCGAGCAATACTAACATGGAAGCAACGATGTACTTAATGCCGTTAAGGTATGGATACCAAGAATCATGTTCGAGGTAACGCCAGCGATTTCCGCTGAAAAGGCCAAGAATGAATTGTAGACTGAAAGATTCTCCAAAGAAAAGATATAATCCTCCAATTAGGAGATAAAGGCCCCAGACAATGAAAAAGGCCATGTCAGAGAGGAGAATCGCATTGATTGAGATGAAATAATAAACGAATAGTTCAAGAATTGCGATGAAGAGAACGGAAACCAACCCGAGACCAGACCCAACGAACAAGGAACCAAGGAATCGTTCTCGAAGGGGAATGGAGGGAGGAGAGGACATGAGAACACCAAGCACTTACTCTTTCAGACGTGGGTCAAGAGCGTCTCTAAGAGCATCGCCTAGAATGTTGATAGCTAAGACGAGGAAGAAAATGGCTGAACCAGAGATAAACAGCAAGTAGGGGTTCTCAGATAGCTCTCGCTGAGCAATAGAGACGAGAATACCCCAAGACACCGTTGTTGAGGAGCTACCGATACCGAGGAAGGTAATTCCAGCCTCTGAAAGGATGTTACCACCTACAGCGAGTGTAGCAACAACGATGATGGGAGCTAAGACGTTGGGAAGGATGTGTAGAACCATTATTCGGTTGTTTCCAGCCCCAAGCACTCTCGCTGCTTTCACATAGTCCAAGTCCGCTACTTGCTTAACAGTTGCGGTTACCAACCGCGCCGTTCCTGCCCAACCAAATATTCCCAGCGCTATAACTATGATAAATACTGGCGGAATCCGCTGGATATTTCGGTTTGAGGAGGAAAGCATCACGTGGACCATAGTAATAGCAATGATGAGGAAGGGCATTGCAAGGAATATGTCGGTAAGACGCATTGCTAACTCTTCAACTAAGCCTCCATAGAAGCCTGCAATTAGTCCGATAGATACTCCAATGAGAAGAGCGACAATTGTTGCAACGAAACCGACGATCATCGAAGTTTCGGCACCCGCCATGATGTTGGAGAACGTGTTTCTCCCATCAGGATCAGTTCCGAATGGGTAACGTAGGTTGGGGAAGGAGTTGTTTCCACCACCACTCAGACGATCCTTTGCAGCGGGTTGAAAGACAGGGTTGTTTGGAATGTATAAGGGATAGAAGATAGCAATGAGAACGTTGAGAAGGAAATATCCTAAGGAAACGGTCGCATAGGTGTTTTTCCTTAGCCTCATCCAGACAAAGAACCATTGGGAAGGAGACTTCTCTTCTTCCCTAAGCTCAATTTCCTCTTCTGGACGAATAACTTCTTCCACAACGGAAGAACGGGGAGTGATTTCTCTTTCTTCGGAAGACATTCATTATCACCTATAACTTGATTCGTGGGTCTAAATAGACGTATGCGATGTCGGTCAAAAGGTTTGAGATCAAGATCATTAGGGTAATGATCATGTTCAATGCCAAGATGATCGGATAGTCAAAGTTGGCCAGTTTGTCGATGTACAATTGTCCAAGACCGGGCCATGTAAACACGGTTTCGGTGATGGGGGCACCACCAAGTGCACCACCAATGAAGAGACCAACGAAAGTTGCGACCGGAATTGTTGCATTTCTAAACGCATGTTTCCAAGTAATATAACGATCGGGAAGGCCATTAGCTCTAGCGGCAAGAATGTAATCCTGTCGTAGGATCTCAAGCATGCTAGACCTTACAATTCGAGTGTATCCTGCCATGCCTGCAAAAGCAAGTGTAATCGTAGGCAATATGAGGTGCAAAATACCATCCCAAGTAATAATGAAGAAATTCTTTAATGCGAGCAATACCGCGCCTTGCTGTATTAATTCCCAATAATTGTCCGATGGAATGTTTGGAGAGTTGGTTGTATGTGCACCACTGGTTGGCAAATACTCACCAAATGCGTAGATGAGAAGAATGCCGGTAACAAACACGGGCAATGAAAGGCCAAGAAGAGCAATTGTTGAAACGGTAACATCAATTCCAGTATTCATATACTTTGCAGCCCAAACACCCAAAGGAATGGCAATGGCGATCCCAATCACAAATGAGACATATTGGAGCTTCAAGGTTTCCCATGCCCTAGATTCTAAGATTCCCGCTACGGATTGGTTGTCGTATAGAGAGGTTCCTAAATCCCCTGTAACAAAGCCCTTAAGCCAGATTAGATATCGGACATACAAAGGCCTGTCTACGCCGAATTTCTTTTTCAAGGCTTCGATTTGAGCCTCAGTTTTGATCCTTGTTTGACCAAGAGCAATTTGGACAGGATCTGAAACCAGGTTGAGAAGTGCGAATGTGAGAATGGAGATCCCTAAGAAAATGGGAATCAT
This sequence comes from Candidatus Heimdallarchaeota archaeon, assembly GCA_027001645.1. GTDB lineage: Archaea > Asgardarchaeota > Heimdallarchaeia > Heimdallarchaeales > JAJRWK01 > JAJRWK01. The sequence continues at coordinate 2,105 of JALTMP010000259.1, read as the reverse complement.
AGCAAGCAATCTTCGAACAATATAAATTGTCATCCTATGACCAAACATGCTACGAAGCTCGCCAGTCTTCAGATAATACCACACCATGACCCAGACGATAGTCGCCAATATTGCAGAATGAACAGGCCTGCTTCCTTTTCTAAAAGTGATTTGAATTAAAGTATCAAAGAAAAAATATGAGAAAAGTGCAACTAAAAACGAGAGAGGGAAAGCAAACCGCGAGACAAGGGTTTCTTCGGTGTCTAATACACTAATATTTGTTTTAGGTTGTGAAGCCATATTTCTTGACCCCTTATGGTTCTTTAGAATGACCTCTGCTCATGCAAATTAAAGCCTTACTCTTGACAAACTAAATTGAAGAACACAAATTACACATTGCATGAACTTAAAATTATTGAAAAACGATTGTTTGGCAAAATAAGAAATCCGCGTACGTGCACAAAATCGTTTCAGTCGAACTAGGAATCCAGACTAACGCGACAAAAAACCCTTGGGCTTTACTGATACTCTTCAATGATTTCTGCTTTAATGATTGCTTTTCCTCCCGTGGGTTCCGCAATCACTGCATCACATCTTAGGCATTTTACCCTCATTTTTGCATGACTAAAAATAACCATCTCATGACTACACTCAGGACACTTTACTTTGTAGAATTTTGACTCGGGTTCTGGAATAATCGCAGACATCAATGCATCATAAATAACGGCACTACTTAAGATTAGTTTTTGATAACCATTTTTCCGAAAAGTATGAAAAACTCAACGTGAAAAGGAGACCTCGAAAACATTGAGAGCCGTGCTCACGGTTTCTACAACCGAGTTAATTTCTGAGCATTCCCCGCTAACTTGCACTAATTGCATACGCCAAAACCGATTGTTTTATTAAAATGACTTAGCTAGACCTTGATGGAAGTGGGGCCTTAGCTCAGGCGGTCAGTGCAGAAAGCGGCCACAGCGCCCGGCTCATAATTCAGAAATGAGAAACCGGGAGCGCGGGGGATCGAAGCCCCCAGGCCCCACCACGCTTCAAGCAAAAAGGCGAGGTGTCCTAGCCCGGCAGGGAGGTGGCCTTGAGTCCTTCTTTTTTGAAGGAATGATAGCCACTGGGCGAAAGCCCGCGCGGGTTCAAGTCCCGCCCTCGCCACCATTACAAACCTTATAAAAAAGAAAGTTCTTCAGAAGGGGAGGATACATAAGTGCCTAAAACAGTTAAATCCTATTTCAAGCAACTTCGATATTGCTTTAGGGATTATAGGGCTTCAAATAATTAGGCATGAACTCATAATCCACGCCTGGAGACACATAATGGGCAAACTGAGGCATGGGAGTCGAATCAAAGAAGAAGAATGAGCTCGCCGTATGCTTAAGCCAAGGAACTAGTGTGGGATGAGCGTTTCCAGTCTTGACACTAACAAATTCATGATAATGAACAAAACCATCACTAGCCATCTGCTCAGCAATTTCTGGAGACCACGGAGCAATGATTCCCTCTACATTGAAAAGCAAAGCACCGTCAGGTTCCTGTGAAGCCCACCAAGTGGGAACATAGTTTCCTAAGCTTGGAATAAATGGACCAACGTTATAGTGTTTTCCCAAGAAGCGATCTGGTCCCGTCTGAAGCCAAACATGACCCGGAATATCAACAGCATTCGGAGCACTACCCGGCCCCGCAAAATAGTACTGCTCTCCGTCAATGGTAATTACTGCACCATGAACGAAAGCAGTTGGAACTCTATCCCATGTTGGACGCGCAACTGCAATGGGCAAAAGCAGAAGAAGCGACACAAGCATTCCCAAGAATGCAATTTTCGAACGTTTCATATGTTCACATCCAAAATTGAATGTTAATTAGTTAAAAAGTTTAAGAGCTTTAAACATTAAGTTATTACTAAAATCTTAATTATTTCTCGCGTTTCGTGCTGCTGACATCCAACAACAATTATCGAAGTGTGAGAAGAATTAGAATCAGAGGAAACCGCTGACGACAATATGTTAAACTCTGAAAGGAAAACTTTGCTTAACTAAATTAGCGGTGAAGAATTAGGTGAAGAAAAGAGAAACAAGAGAAAACGTAACGATTATTTTTAATCGTGTCAAAAGGTCTCT
>JALTMP010000258.1 GCA_027001645.1 Candidatus Heimdallarchaeota archaeon | reverse complement strand
CTCGTAACTATCATTGTCTGAGACGCTGTCGACTGGTCGGCTTCTTGTTCATTCGAAGGCATTTTCTAACCATATTCTAACATGACCCTATATAACTCCATTTCCACTCGTTTTAACAATTCACCACTATGAGACCACATTCTCGAATGACTCTTTGAATCCGGTTTCTAGAAAGGAACTTAAAGGATCAACGGCAAACTCTAATTGAGAAATTCAAAGAATTACAAAGTGGAAGTCTGGGTCTCATGGATGTTAAGAAAGACACCTTTATGATAGTTGGGAAAACTTTCAGAACGCCATTCTCAAGAGGAATACTTGCGCATCATTTAGCGAGAGTTGGTTTACCTCTCCATGAAGGCCATATCCTTGCTTCTGAAATCTCTATACAGCTACTTTCAGAAGGCACTCGAGAGATCTCCACAGATGATTTTCGAGAAGTCGTAAAGAAAGCAATTCGAGATAAATTTGGTCAAAAGCATGCTGATCGTTACGACTTATTGGAAAGATGGCAATCAGCTCGCAAATCGTTGATTATTATGATTAGTGGTGCTCCTGGGGTGGGAAAAAGACGTGTTTCTCAGGATGTAGGTTTTCGATTGGATATTTACCGCAACTTCGAAACCGACCTTATTCGTCATATTTCCCAAAAGGTTATTTCTCAAGACCTAGCACCTGAACTCTATCACTCCTCGCACAACGCATACAAAGCATTGAGACCTATTTACTCGGCTTTGTTTGACCGAGTTATCGTTGGCTTCGAAGAACAAGCCAAGTATCTCAAAGCGGGAGTGGATGCCATGTTCAACCGAGCCAAATTAGAACGCGCCAGTATCATCATCCGTGGTGAACACTTGGTTCCACAAGTCCTTGGAAAAGAGATTAGAGATCGGTCCGACATTTTATTTGTCACTCTTTATCTCGAGGACCCAGAAACCCACTTACAACGTATTTTGTCCGAACGACAACTCGGAAAGAGTGCCGCCAAAGTTTTCACGCGAATCCGGAAAATTCATGACTATCTTGTAGAAGGTGCAGAAGTCATGGGTCTTCCGCTTTTGGAAGCAACGAGTATCTCGAAAACAACAGAAGCACTCTTCGACATGTGCATCGAACAGATTAATCAATTAATGCGTCAAAGTAAGGATTAGGAGAACTGTGGTTAAGATGGATGTTCAAGTATTGATTCAAGGAGCTATTCACGCATTCCAGTACCATCTCTACGATCATGCTCAGCGTTCCCTAAGGAGAAAAATTCGAGATGTCTCAATCTTGCGAGCAGAAACTAAGAGTCGCCAAGGTGCAGAAGGTAGCTTGTATATCTCTCAAGTATATTACAAAGCAGATGGTTATGACTTCGAACTTTCGATGGCAATGAAATTCCCCCATGATGCAAGTAGTGTGCGAAGAGAAATGATGCATTCATTGCTCCTCGATCAAAGGTTATCTTCTTATCCCAAACTGGCTACTCCCCATCTTCTTTTTGCCTCAACAAAAGATCCTCCGATTATTGTCTATGAAGGTGTACCCGGAACGAATTACGACGAACTGCCTCGATCCAAGGAAAAACCGTTTCTAGCCGGTCAACTCCTCGCAGCAATTCATGGCACTGATTTTGCAAGGCTCAATACTGACCTTCAAAAGGATCTGATGAGATACTTAGCAATTAAGGGAGAAACCATTTCCCCTGGCTTCGAACGTGAGTTCCTTAATCGCTCTTCCAAATTTGCTGCAAGCTTCGATAAGAATTATGAAAGCAGTCTAATTTTTGGTGATTTCCACCAAAGTAACGTTATGCTTGTCAAGAGAGGAGACCAATTCGTGCAGGCCTTTGTAATTGATCCTCACTATGTTCAAGTTGCTGGGTTTTCCCGAGGCGAAGACATTGGCACTTTTTTTGGCCAGCAGGCCTATCAGGAATGGGCTAAAACTAGAAGAACAAGCATGACATTCTCCGATTTTACTGAATTCATGAATGGCTATAAAGCATTTCTAGAATTCATCAATGCCCCTTCTCTCAAGAAAATCTTTTCCCATGGTTTTACAGTTGATTATTTTGTCGCCCAATGGGCAGTAATGGATGCATTAGACATTATGACAAATGAAAACCGTTTCACACCATTGGAATCAAAGTTTGAGGCAAAGAACCGCTTGGATTTTGCCCTTGATATACTAGCTGAAACGCCATTTTCGCAATATGACCTAAATAGTGAATAAAGAGAGAAAGAAGTTTCCCTTCCCCTGATTTTTTGATCCTTCATCTATTTTGGCGTAGTGTTTCCGAAGCCGTCGCAATCCACATCGTCTCGTCTAATACAAGTATTGGTCTTTGTTATCCAGCCTTTACAAACCCATGCCGTTTCTTCAGAACCGTCATAAAGGTCGCAATTTGGATTGACAGGCCTAGTGGCCTTCTCAGAAACATTTGGTAATGGTATACTTGGTGGCTCAGACATTTGATCCCTCGAAAATTGCCTACGCGTTTTTTTACGTCGTCAATATATTATATTTTTGTGATTTTGGGCACAATTGGATGAAAAAATGTTTCGCTAATTGTCCAACAATAGCGAAAAAAAATTAAGCGTTTACGCTTCTAAAGGGGGCATTACCAGTCTTCAAAGGAGGATTCTTCATTATACCCTCCGTCAAATGAGTCTTCGTTTCTTTGACCAAATGCATCTTCGTCCATTCCCGGTTCTTCTTCGATAAATCCTACTTCTTCATAGACCTCATCGAGGACGTCTTCTAGACTCATAATGAGGTCTCGTGGATCAGCGCCGATGAATTTAACCTCAATGATCCAATTCCCATAAGGGTCTTCATTAATAAGTTCCGGATTGCGTGTGATTTCTTCATTCACCCTCTTGACCATGAGCGGTGCGGGTGCAAGAATCTCCTTATCTGTTTTGATTCCTTCTACGAAGAGCATCTCTTCATCTTCCTGAACCATTGTTTCCGGTTGAGGCGTTACGATGCCGACCAAGTCCCCTAGTTGTTTTTGAAGAAAATCGGTGATGCCTAACGCATATGTGTCTATGTCTACTTCATTAATCCAGACATCTTTAGATAAGTAGTACAAATCCTCCGGGAAATCGATGCTAAGTTTTCGGGACATTATGTATTCACTCTCAGACGTATCTAAACAGTGGCGATAAGATAAGAATTTGAACTTATCGACCGATGATTTTTGTTTAACCTAACATTAAAAACCGAACATTACATATATTGGTGAAAAAACTAGTAATGGATCTTTGAAAAATACTCCGTTTGACTTGTGAACCTATATCCCCATCTGTGAGATGCTTCCTTGGTGCATAGGCGCTACTTGTATAACCAACAATTTTCCCCTGGTGTTTGAGCATCTTTTGTCTGTTCTTGCAACTATGATCACCCATAAGAACTGAACCACTATGCGGTAAGAAAAATAGAACGATTATTAAGGAAGAACTTGCGCAATTTAGGTATGAGTTATGTTGAGAAAGCATTTTATTGGTATCTGCGCCGGATGCTTACTTCCGGGTTCAAGATGCTTTTCAGCCGGAAGTACTTGCCCTATACCTTTTTCTTCATTGTCATCACAACTACTACTAGCTTCATTTCGTACTTTGCAAATAATGCAAATGTCAAGATCGCTCTGGAATATTACCAAGAACTACTCATCATCGAGGTTGCGATAGGTCTAGGATACATTATTACTGGTCTACTGCTGGGAAAACAAGATG
>JALTMP010000257.1:11845-13686 GCA_027001645.1 Candidatus Heimdallarchaeota archaeon | reverse complement strand
GCTAACTTGAGATCCGTATTTTTGTTTGGAGAAGAGGGAAAAACCGAAAATGGAGTAGGTACCGGACTTGTGCCTCCGCCACCGCCACCACCTCCGCCACCATCATTTACAGTCTCATAATACCTATAGATGACCATGGCTCTTGCGCGATCACCGGAGACGGAGCTCTTAAACATAAATGAGAATGTAAGTGAATTTCCTCGAATACGGGATACCAATGAACCGCCTAATGATTGAGAGAGCCGAACATCGTAGATTGAAGAAGATGTGAGTCGTATCCCCTTTCCACGATAACCATTCGGCGTTATTGACGCAGATCCTGTAGACACGGCCCAATTGGTTAAACCATCATCAAAGTTTTTATTCAATAGTTCGTGGCCATTATCATTAAATGGTGTTGATCCAAAATTATAGGCAATAGTATTTACGTTCATTCCAAGCATAAGCACTATGCCCACGAATATTCCTAGTAAGAGTTTTTTTTGCTTTGGTCTTAATCTCATGTTTTCGCCTCTAAAGCATGGAATAAGGCAAAGCAAGGTTATTTAAAATATCCATAAACTCGCGAATCTAGAGTCAGATAACAATTTACAAAAAAATACTACCATGGTCGATGTTATGGCAAATAGTAGAAAGCATTTCTCCTTAGAAAAGTCAAGCTAGATTACTCTAGCATTAGATATTTAACCACAGTAAACGCTACCAAAAATGGTTCCATGCTACTCTGAGCGTGATACCGGATTCTAACAGTACCTAAGAAACCACAACGCTCAAATCACATTAGTTGGTCTTGAAAGGTTTGTCAAATACTGAGGTCACACACTAATGGTTCATTCTAACATAATTGGGGGGATTGTTGCGAAGCGACTAGTTTCTTTTACATAAAAATCGCATTTAGTTAGATGCATGTTATTGAAGAATTGCAATCCATTTGATTACAAAGGAGATGTCTCCATTAATTCACTGAAGGATTAGGGACAGGCTTAGGATATCAGGGACATTTCTTCAGAGATAGAATGTTACTGTCATCTGGTTTGTGACCAGCATTAAGCATTATTCTACCTGGTTCAGGCTGACCAGCATCCAAATCTGAGCCCCTACTCAAAAAATAGGTTAAAAATGCTCAAACTAAAGAGGCATCCCCCACGGTTAGTTACAGAAAGAAAAAACAACAGAGACACGTGTATTGACTGGTCAATGGATGTAAGTAGATGTAACACTTAACTCGTGGTGATTAAACACCAACAATTATTCTCTCAAAAAAATTGTGAACAAATTATTTCATTATACTCACTTGATTTAAGGAAGCTTAAGACTGATTTATACTCAAATCTTAACAAGTTGATGAAAAGATTGGCAAGAAAATGCTTAGTAGTGGTACAACTCGAAGCTGAAAAATCATTTTTCTTACAGCTTAAATATTTCTGTAACACCTTTTTGGAGGGAAATAGAAAGCTTCAGTTAATTTTCATGGGGATGCCTAAAATGAAAGGTCTTACATGTTCCTATCGATTTTTTCTTCTTGATCAAAGTTGAGGCAACAATGAGAAAGATTGACTGTAATCCGTGGTCTCTGCTTTGGAGCTTAACCAATTCAGATGATTGCGTTTTCAAGCAATCCTCGGTCTGCTCTAGAGAAGCCCCCGAATAACTGGATTGCATGGATTTTGTTGCTTTAGGCATTATTGATTGGTTGAGAAGATAATCCTTTAGCTCACTAAAGGAATACTGCAGAGCTGGAAGAGTAGATTGAATTCCCATGATCCCGAAGATACCGCTTTTCCCGAGGTACCAGAAAATCTCTGGTGAGTGTTTTATCCAAATTCCTACACTTTTGGCGT
>JALTMP010000257.1:0-11835 GCA_027001645.1 Candidatus Heimdallarchaeota archaeon | reverse complement strand
CTCTAGCATCATGCCATAGGGAGAGACAGGAGTTAGTTGTTTTCCATCTCTAAAGGCGAGGAGTTTTCCGCGAATCACCGTAACTATTTGTCCAATTTCGGTTTGTAGGAGAGGCTGTACAATGAATTTTTCCCCTCTATAATGCTTTGAGCTCATGTAGAAATCCCCTTGGGACGTGAGTTGTATCCATGGACCGGATTCGGTGCCAATATGGGCGACGTATATCACATTGTTTCCAATGTCGGTGTATTCGTAGCCATTCATTGATATGGGACGAAAATCAGTGATTTTTGACTCATAGAACATGTCATAATAGGTAGAATACATTGGGACAGAGGGAAGGATATAAAGCAACGTAAGAGAGGAGCTCCCAGTTCCAGCTGTTGGGTCAATGTAGACTTCTCCACTAGTTGTTAAGAGAAGCAACGCATTATCATTCATTTGACTTTTCGAGATTATCACACTAGCGCTTGAAAACGTCGTAAAAGTGTAGTCAAGGTTATGAGTGATATTGACAGAACTATCCCAAACGTAGGTCCTGACATAAGGTCTGATGTAAATGACTGGCCAAGTGCCAATAACGATAGGATCAACGAACGCTAACATTTTGGAGTTTGCAGAAAAACTTTCGAGAGAAAGACCGACGCCAAGATCAATCATGTTCCTTGGGGTGAAGGAGCCACCCATGAAGCATGCTAGCTTTCTTACAAAACCTGAAGTATTTCGTGGTAGCCTTGGATCTTCACCCAGTTCCACAAAGAACTCAGTAATATCATCATTTTGGAAATCAGTTTCGAAAATAGACCTTACAAAGAGTCCACCACTTAGATCAAATAGGTCACATGCTTTGATGTATGCTCCGGTTGTAGCATCAAAGAAATTCGCGTGAGTGTAATTGAACACGACAAGATATGGAGTAGGATCACCTCTATAAAGAATTGGCGTGTATTCCATATCAATGGATGAAACATTGAGGAAGTACCTGGGAGTTATGCCTGAATTGTTAATCGCAAATACAAGAATGAGATCTTCACTTGTCGAATATGCAAAGAGCTCGCTTTCATGATCAAGTTCTATGTCGTCTACAAAGGCTTGATATTCGTCCATTTGTGTAATTGTTATCCCAACAAACGGGACAGTTTTCGGAGAGACGGTTGAGTAGGTATAAGGACTTGAATCGTAAAATTCAGTAATCTTGTTAGATGACTGGCGGATTCCAATGAATGTGTTGCTTACAGCAGTAACTCTGTCGACGATGGTCGTTGAATTAAGGAGAAGACTGATTGCTTTGACTACTCCAGACGGATCTAATATGGTGAGAGCAGTTGCTCTCCCAGCTAGTGAGGTTGTGTTTCCTAAAAGCAATGCGAATAATCGTATAGCAGAATCGTACTTTACGAAAAGAGTCTTGTTAAACGAGCTAGAAGGAGAATAGATCCAAGCAATCTCTCCTCTAAGTCTAATCCCCATACCAATAAACGATTGTGTGCTGATGATTACAAGCAATTCTTCTCCCTGTTGTTCTACAACATCAAAGAATACGGGCGTGAATGAAGCAACTGTGAGATTCCATTTGATTGTAGCCTCACTTGGGGAAAACGAGGCGATTAATCCATCACTTCTACCGATCAAGACTTGTATTTGCTGTTTTCCGCTTGCTACAGCTAACCCATTGAATTCACCGGTAAGTCCGACGTCCCAGATTGCCATTTGTTTTCCAGTAAGGGTCCACGCGATCATTGAGCCATTTTGATAAATTGAAAGAATTTCGAATATTCCATCATTATTCAAATCATGAAATGTGTTTGCTAGAGGTTTTTCTGTGCCCAACAACAAATGCCTTGCTGTGAGCGATCCGTTCTGGAAAGCCATGACTAGGCTTTGATTAGTGAACAACAAAATCTCATACTTACCATCACCGTCAACATCCAAAGGAGTATGATAGAAAGGACTCGAGAGTTGAGGATCAGGGAAGACAAGGGATTCCGATTCTAATTTCAAAACGGATTTTGATACGATTGAACTATTGGTAGCGAGGAAGGTATTGATGGCTCGTGAACCGTTCGTGTTTGAGATCGCGACAATAAGAAGCTTCTCTGTTTGATCTGTAATAGGAATCATTTTTGCGTATTCAAAGCGTGTCATTGACGCACTTTGGAATGAGAGCATTGAAGATCCTGCAAGAGGTGGAGTAAAGTGTAGGGTTAGATTAGCGCGGTTGTTTTTGCTCCCAGCATACAATGTAGCTATGGTTGTATTGGGAAGCGAAATGCTATCTATATCATATAGGTTGAAATCTGGGTCCGTCAATGTTGTTCTATACTTTACAACATCTGGATTCGTAGTTTCTACTCCGGGGGAAAAGAATTCGTAAGCTCTTACATAACCTGCTGGTGAGGCGATAAAGATCTCTTCAAAACCATTGCCGTTTGCATCAAACATTTCAACTCCAGAAATCTTTCGCTCGAAAGCTGATGTTGCATTGAGATCCTCAAACCAGATGGGAGAATACACTGTTGCATAATTGTTTGAGTCTAACTTGGTCCATGTTTTCAGTTCGAATAAGTAGGCTCCGTTAGTGCTCGCTACCAGGATTTCCCTCTTTCCATCCTTGTCGCTATCGCCAACGTCAAGATCAATGGTTTCTTTGAGATTGTTGAAGGAGAATTCGCTGAAAGGATTCGTGAGCACAACTAGGCTTCCACAGTAATCTGGAAGATAATATGGGTTTGCCAAGGTTCCATGTTTGGTCCAATGATATCCATCGCCAAAGGTAAATGGATACGCCATAGCGAAGCCTTCACCGTAAGAGGTCAGAGCTGGAACGCCCACCTTGTAGAAATTCACAGGAAAATAGTTGTATTCCGGGAAGCCTTGAACATAAAAATCAGAGGAGAATGTTTCATTAAAGATTCGCCCGTCATAAACGAGTTGGTAGTTTGAACCATTGAATTTTCTCAAATAATGGAATTCATAAGGAAGAGGATTGATTTCCTGTGAATCAGACCATGAATATCCACCATATTCACTTGGAATTCCAGAAATAGCGGTGATTTCGTACATGCCGGGAGAACTCGCTGGAGTTACAGAAGTGATTAGGATACTGCTTTTTGTTCGCCCTAGTTCTACAACTGACGGAAAGAGCTCATCTTTGTAGGTGAACGTGATTCTTGACCAATTACCGGTCCCATAATACGACGGGGTATAGTTCAGTGTGCCGGGGTGAAGGGATCCGTACCACAAGTCGTATTGGCTTTGGGTATCTTCTCCCGGATCATATTTTACAGAAACGACGGTGTCATAAATTGTCTGTTGAGGCTCTTTGAACACGGCAATGCTATGTAAGGCAAACGTCGAAGAGCTGATACCGGGGATGTTAAATTCAATTATGGAATAGGGCATATCACCAGCAAACACAATATTTGACTTCCAAACCATGAACACGGAGTTGCAAATCCACGGAGAGCCTTTTACGACCCAGAATAGGGCGAATTGTATAGTACTCATGCTCGTTCGAGGAATTAGACTCGGGCTCATAATATACCCCCCTAGGCTAGGATCTAAAGAGGTCTCCATGAGCAGTTGAGCAGGGAATTTCGTCCAATTAAAGAAATCATCCGTCCATGCAATCCATAGCTCTGATTTGTCTATAATTCCGCTAGTTTGTTTCAGCGCTACCCAAGCTAAGCACCAGTACCCCTTATAAAACGCAAGAGAAGGCATGAGTTCCTTAACTGGCGAATATGTTTGTCCACCACCTCCATCATCAATGGTTAGTACAAACGATGACTCCCACCCCGTGGTGTCATTCACGTTAGTGGATTTTGCTAGGAAAATATGGTATTTACCATCTCCACCCTCAGTGTTGCGATACAACCGAGAGTACGCCACATAGTAATATCCTGAATCGTCTCGTGTTATCGAGGAAGAGTAATAATCCATGTCTGACTCTTTGTTTATTGTGTAATTTTCTACCCACGAATAAGATTGCACGGGATAACTTGGAGAACCAGAGACGCTATCTACTCGAGTAAGGGTGAATTGAGGATCAGAATTCACTGTGAATACATCGAATCCATACTTATGACCAACAATGAGTTCTAATTTCCCGTCGTAGTTCTGGTCATCGATTTTGAGAGAAGTTACGTAATTGCGCTCCAGAAAACCTTCAATGTTTTTTTCGGACCATATTTCGACCCAGTCGTAATATATCGTTCCTTCCTTCTTTGTCCCTAGAACTCTTAAGAAACCGGGATAGCCTTCGATTTCACGATTGGATTTTCCACCAATAACTATTTCAGCAAATCCGTCGTTGTCCAAGTCTTGGGAAAGAATAGCTGTGACCTCGCCGTAGGGCATTCCCATGCTTGAATCAAGTAGAAATGTCGCGGGATTGGTTAGAGGAACGCTATTCTGTGATGTTCCCTCAATGTCTTCTCCCCAAGTTTCAATAAAACCGTCATTATCTGGACTGACCTCAAAAATCATTATTCTCGAATTGAAGGCAACGATGATTTCTCCACGATCGTTTCCGTCAAGATCATCATGCGTAGTAAATGCAGTGATTCCTTTATTTAATACATATCCAATACTTGATTGCCACGAATCAATCCTCTCATCGTCGGTAGGCAAAGTTATTTTTGTAACAATCTTATACTCGTCGTTGTATCCGGTGGCTTCAAACCAGTAAATTTGCCTCTCTGTTGCACAAATTATTTCCTTGAAGCCGTCATGGTCTAGGTCTTTTCCTGCTTCGACGAACTTAGCATGCTCATAAATTGTTCTGTTAATGGGTTGATCAAGCCCAAACAATACTTTTGATTCATACGGAGTTTCTTCTAAGGGATATTCTCTGCGCAAATCGGGAGATCGATATGCTATCTTGTAAGTGTTATTGCTCAAGTGCTCGAAAACATAGAGATTGTTGTCATAATCTGCAATAATCACTTCTCGATTGTCATCATTGTCAAGTATTCCCGTTGTTATGGCTTGAGTCCAGTTTGCGAGATAGAATCTGTTAGACCAAGTTTCCAGGTATTCAAAACCCCAGTTCCAATTTAGTGAACTGAGATAAAAGTTGGTTAAAATGATTTTCACTTCGGGGTAAGTTGCTATGAGCCAGACTTGCTGTCCAGCATAGCTTGGTTCGAATATTTTTGTGTCTCCGTTTGGGGTCGTAACAACGAATTCAAACCATGGCTCCTCTGATGTACCCTCTTTTGTCAGATTTTCCCAAATGATGCCAAACTCATAATCATAGTTCGTAAATGACGTCACTGGATTTCTGTTGTGAACAAAGCTTCGTTTTTCCACCCAAACAGGGTTTAGAGGTGTTCCAATATTTTCAAAGAAGGTGAAACCCCTCCGAGATTGTAGCCCGCACAATAAATCAGCATCCCCGTCATTATCGTAATCAATTCCTTGGAGGTTTTCAATCCTTTTTCCAGTTTTCATAAGATCAGCAACGAGGCTGTCAAAGAATCCGGGTACCAGTATGAGAGACGCATTTTGGTTTGGGTAAGGCCTGACTTGTTTGAATAAATAGAGGTTAAGTCCATCGCTTACTACCAGATCTGTCAATCCATCAGCATCAAAATCCGCAGTTCCCATTTCCAAGGGATCATCAAGCCCCCAAGCAATACCTTGCAAATTCCCGGTCTTATCCACAAGATATTCTTTCCGGTCGATTGGGTCTAGGCTTATTTCTTTGAAGATAAGGTTGGAAATATTCATTTGCCAATCGGGTAAAGCGAATAGACGGATTGACGACTCCGCTACCCCTAGTTCCGTACCCTCTGAAGAGTTGAATGGGTTTGGCCTGTGCACAGAAACCAGCAATTCTGGAACGGGGTAATCTTTTTCCCAGGGAAAATAGAGGAGGTCAATAAACGCTACTTTAATTCTGGTTCCCGTTTCATTGAAAGTTGATTCAATGTTTTTGAACATGTTCTGGCTTAGACTTACGAACTCGGTTAAATCGGGCTTATTGGGGTTGGGCACCCATCTGATTTTTGCTCCATCCCCTATCACAAACATGTCTTGTGGGACATTGTCTCCAAGTGCTGTAGCGACAGGGTGTAAGTCGGGGCCAATAGTGATTTGGCTAATATTGCTGATCCCTAGTTCTACGGTTAGAGGATCCCACCATGGAGTCAAGCCCACATACCAATTGGGGATGGGCCGGTACAAGGGATTAGGAATGACACTCCAAGCACCGCCATTGCTTATCTGAAATGATTGATCTTCGTAGGAGTTGAAGAGCAGTTCCATTTTTGGGATTCCAGGCAAGTGATCGGGATTGGAGACATAGTTGAAGGAATACAAGGTGCCATCTGATTGAACAACGCTCAAGATATTTACTGAATTTCCGCTTGTTCCGTCTTCAAATGAAGAGAAAAAGAGACTTCTAGCACTTGAAAGTCTCATGTTTATCCTTGCGGTTTCCCAATAAATGATTTCTAGATCATCGGTTGTTTTGGAGACGTTCAGTTGCATGTACCTGACATTTTTCCATTGGAGGAGTTCAAGTAGGGGATCTACATCGAAATAAATCATTCTTTTTTCTGGTGATAGCCAAATTAGGGAGGAATTAAGGGAATACCACGTTTTGCCGTCTTTGGAAAACAATGCGTTTAAACTGTCGATTTCCCCATCAAAAGCCGTGTTTAGGTAAGCGATGATGTCTGGCTCAGCATTTGCACTCCCTACTATTTCTTCATAACTTCCCCAATCCATTACAGCCCAAGCACTATCAACGCTGGATCTTAAGAGACTATAATGTGTTACCGACTTGTTAGCCATGCCGCTGGTGTATGGAGAGACCTTGTTTCCAGGATCTTTCCAATCCATTGGTTCTGGTAGAGACAAATTTCCGTCGAAATAGACATTTGACGCATTCACTAAGGTGTCCATGTAAGGATCTATAGGATATGCACCACTTTTTTCCCAGGAAGAGGGTTCCAAAACAATGCGGTCTAAAATTAGCTCGTTTTGATAGTTTGTGTCTAGAAGAAAGACATCTTGGCCCATCGCAATGATTCCAGCTTCAGTCTTTCCATCTCTATCAACGTCTCCAGCTTGAATTTCGATGATTGGATTCCAAGAAGCGGTTGGGTTTTGCCATTGAATTTCATAGTAATTGTCGTAAGCAATCGGAAAAGGACCAGAAGGTGTAGAAATAACATTGCCTGCGTTTTCAAAAACAATGATCGAGCCATCTCGAAGACCAACAATGAATCCAGGGAGCATGTCTCCATCAAAATCGCCGATCCTTACTTGGAGAACTGGCGAACCAAGGTAGTCAGACGTAAAGACTTCCTTAAGAATCTTGGTGTGCTCATAACTATACGGGTAAGCACTCTTTTCTCTAAATTCATAGACATGAATTCTTCCGTCTCCACCTGCAACAACGATCTCGTTAAATCCATCCAAGTCAGCATCTCCCGTGTCCAATGAATTCGCAGACAATAAACGAGGTGAAGTCCAGACAAGGTCAAACCGATTTTCAGTAGAGCCTATAGGGTCGTAAATATGCGCTTGTTCGAACAAGTAAACATAGCCGTCTTTGGATGCGGCAGCAATTTCGATGAATCCATTTGAGTCAATGTCACAAAATGATAAATCAACGATGTCTCCTCTAATTAGCATGTCTCCTGCTTGGCTGACAAGAACATATTGTTGAGAAAGAGGATTCCATCTATACACATGCACTTCTGTGTCTGAAAGATATCCCGTGCCTACTGCGATGAATTGCCGGTCATCACTAACAGCTACGACATGAGTTGCAGATCTAGCTTGCCATGGTTCCCAAACCTTCCGATATTCTCCTCTTGTATCCGCAAAGAGATTAACGGCATCATCAAAGTCCCAAAAATTGGGTTCAAGGGATTGAGAAGAAACAAGTTCGTTGAAACTGGATGGAACTATATCCTTAGGAAGAGGGGTCATGGAGAGTTGTTCGCTGGTGGCCATCCCAGCTAATTCTTTAGTAGATTCTTCTTGTTTCTGATAAGAAGTCATGGCGTGAACATTGCTAACCATGCTGATTATCAGAACATAGGAAATGAAAAGACTGAATATGAATGAAATTGAAATTCTTCCCATTTTTACTCACCTCACTTCTTTACGGTCCTCTCCTCCTTCTTTTTCGAATTCGAATCACAGCGACTCCTGTTCCGCCTGCTCCTGCAGCACCTAGTGTTCCTACGCCTGCGAGGAACCAGGGGTTTTCATAGAATGGAGTACTTGCTGTTAGATTAACTCCAAAGGTGGATTCGACGTGAAAAACTTTTCCGGACGACAATTTTCCGAAAACTTGTATTTTGTAAAGCCCCTTTGAAAAGTGAACTGAATCATCAAGCCAGAATCCGGGAATGTAATCGCTTGAGAATTCTAGAGTGATATTCTGACTCCACTCACCATCACTTTTCATTTTATAGCGATACCAGACGTCATCTAGTCGAGTTAGGTTAAGGACAACAACGGAAATATTTCCTTCAGCGTAATTCGTCTGATTCTTAGGAGACCAGATGACCAATGGGTATTTGTGTTGGCTGAGAATAGCTTCCATTTCTTCAGGAGTCGTGAAGCTTGTCGGGTTAGATCCAACCATTACTTCAAAACCGTCTGAATATGAGTCTCCATCAGTATCCCAATTATTTGGATAGGTACCCCATACATGGACTTCTTCGCCGTCTCCTAAACCGTCATTATCACTGTCTGGATCAAACACACCCCAGCTTACGAGGTGCGTGGAGTTCTCTCCATAAAATTCGTCACCATCTAGCCAATTGTCATGATCGAGATCTTGATCATAACCATCGATAATGCCATTTCCGTTCACATCGTCTTTTCCTGGAGAAGGGCTGTAACCCCATATTTTTGAGTAAATGACAATTTCGGCTCCATCAGGAAGCTTATCTCCATCGGAATCACTAGCCCACGAATACGTATCATATAGAATCGGGCGGATTTCCCCAAGGTTTTCTAAAATGTACGTCGGAACCAGATCTGAATCCAGGGAATAAGAAGACAGACTTCCAATAGATGAGAGATCAACATCGGGGTGATAGAAAAGTATGTTGTGGATAGTTCTCGTTTGCTTTTCCTTTAGTAGTTCTAAGCTATCTGCAATTCCATCACCATCTGAATCTGGCATTCTAGGAGAAAGTCCAACAAAGAAATAGTATTCTTCATAATCTGACAATAGATCTCCATCAGTATCCCAGTAATCAGGCCTAGTCCCATTATTTATCTCTGTCCAGTCATCTACTCCATCATTATCGGTATCAGCAAGAACAGGGGAAGAATTGAAGGGGTTGGCAACCGAGATCGAGTTATAGGGGAAAATGATCATGGAATCGTTGAGTAGGATGAGTTCATAACCGTCAAGCAAGCCGTCCTTATCTGTATCGTTAGACCAAGGATCCAAAGCCATTGCTGGCATATGAGGGATTTCGCCCGTTCCCAAGTACATTTCGAGAGAATCGATAATGCCGTCACCGTCAGTATCTGGTTTTAGGGGATTAGACGAGTTCAGAATAATTTCATCATAATCTGTCCACGGGAACGTTGGGTTTCCTTGCGAATTTGGGTAAAGAATACCGTCATGATCAGAATCCGCTTCTAATGGGTTGGTGTGGTATTGCTTGATTTCTTCTCCATCCCTCAGCCGATCGTAGTCAGAATCATCGTTAAAGGGATCTGTCCCATAAACCATTATTTCCTCTCGATCCGTTAATCCATCGTTATCTGAATCCTCATCTACGGGATCTGTCCCATAGTTGATGACTTCTTCTCCATCTGGGATCCCATCTTGATCGCTGTCGCTCATCCAAGGATTGCAGTGATGAATATAGATTTCTTCTCCATCTTTTAGTCCATCAAAGTCACTATCCGTATATAGGGGATTTGTAGCATAAACGAAGTATTCGTCAAAATCTGTGATTAGGTCTTCATCTGTATCGATGCTTCTTGGGTTATAGCCAAGAATAACTTCAATTAGATCGTTTAAGCCATCACCATCAGTGTCTGGGTTACTGATATCGGTTTTGTAATTTGACAAACCCGAAAAGCCTTCCAAGCCGTCGATGAGCCCATCCCCATCCGAATCCCCATTCAGAGGATTTGTTGCAGGCTTATTGTAATAGAGTTCGTATCCATCGCTAAGCATTATTCTGCCTGGTTCTGGAGGCCCAGTATCCAGGTCGGAGTCTGATCTCACAGGATTAGTGTAGAACGTTCGAGTTACGAAATCGCCGTTTTCAATAATGGTAGCTGTGATCCCATTTATTTCAATACCATCTCTCATATCTCCAAAGTATATGTGAGAAGGTAGAATCTCACCGTCGTATGCTTGCATGTACGAATCGTCATCAGTGTCGTTGTCGAGAGGATGAGTGTAACCCTTGTTCCAGATGATATCAAGAGTCCCGCTTTCCATCGTAGAAGAATTGTATGTTACTCCACCGAAATATGCACCAAACTCTCCTTCTTGTCCATCAAGTAACCCATCATTATCAGTATCTGCAACTAGGGGATCTGTGTGGTCATCATACGCGATTCCACCAATGATAACAGAAGACACACTTGGAGTGATTCCGGTGATATTCCAAGAATGAGAAACCTCGAAATAATCTGAGAGACGGTCACCGTCGGTATCCGGGTTTAGTGGATCGGTTCCAATTATTCTTACTTCTTCAAAATCGCTTAGTCCGTCTTTGTCTGTATCGACTTTGCGAGGATCAGTCTTGAGTTCTAAGTATTCTTCATAGTCGCTTAGCCCATCACCATCGGTATCAAAAATTGTGGGATCAGTTCGTGAATACTTGAGTTCTGTCTTGTCATTCAAGCCGTCGCCATCAGTATCTATGTTTGAGATGCTTAAACCAGGGAGGCTTTTTTCATAGTCGTCATTTAGTCCATCATCGTCGGTATCGTAACCCATTGCCTTTTCTTTTGTAGTAGGATCTGTTTTTGAAGGAGCGAGATTTATTGGGAAGCCAGATGGCTTCCAATCCAAAGAAAAGGTCTTTGAGAAGAACAAGAATCGAACCGTGAATTTCAGATTAAAGTTGATTGTAAACAGAATTTGCAGGGGATTAGACAGATCACCAAGATTCTGAATAAATGTAAAGATGATTTCAACACCGATGTATAATTTCAGAGCGGCGATGATGATGTCGATTCCCAGAGAAGCTCCAGCCGAGATGGTAAATTGAACGGTCAAAACGCCGCCTATAGCCTTAGCAGCATTTTCTCCCCCAACAACAATGCTTACCATGATCTTAAACCCTACGGATATTTTTATTGCGTCCAAACCAATGTAGGAGGCCAATTTGGTCATTGCTCCTCCACCAACGCCTCCAGTCAAGAAGTCTAGCAGGGTAATATCTCGATTAAGTTGCAGTGTAAATCGAAGCCCCCAATCAAGAAGTTTGAAGAATTGGTTCGTATCAAACCCATTCGCTCCCACGTTAAATAGGATTAGCTCGAACCAAGCTTCACCCCTAAAAGCAAGGTTTGCACCAAGAGTTGCGAGTAACGTCTTTAGCAATCGAGATCCTTCGGAATCTAGGCCTTTAACTCCAAGATTGGCTCTAAAAACAGGCCGGATAGAAATAAAGGAAAGGATTTTGTTAAAAACCTTTGTCGTAGAACCTGGAGAATCAAGAATTGTATTACCCTCAAAAATGATTTCCATTACAAAATCTGCCAGTTCATCAATATTGATTTTAACGTTGGGCTGTAGTTCTGCACCGTATTCAAGAATAAAGGCATTATACCCGCCAATGCCTACTGGAAATTCTCCGCCTAAGTTCAGCAATTCTAAATTCC
>JALTMP010000256.1 GCA_027001645.1 Candidatus Heimdallarchaeota archaeon | reverse complement strand
GCAAGTGATCCCTCGGACTGAGTGAGTTTCAAGAAGGCGATATCCAAACGATTGGTTGAATCCCCAAATTGTTCCTTAAGCTTCATCGGAGAATCAACAGCAATTAGTTTCCCTTTGTGCAGGATACCTACTCGGTCGCAAAGGATATCAGCTTCATCCAAATAGTGAGTCGCAATCAACACCGTGGTGCCCATCTCTCGGATGTCTCTTATTAGATCCCACAGTTTGATCCTTAAATCAGGGTCTACACCTAGTGTTGGCTCATCAAGAATTAACACTCTTGGCTTATGCAACAACCCGGAAGCCAGGTCTAGTCTTCTCTTCATTCCTCCAGAATAGAATCGGGTGAGTTTGTCTTTCCATTCTTCAAGACCGATCAGGGAAAAAATTTCGTCAATTCTTGATTGTAGTTCTGTCTTGGGTATCCCATAGAAGGATCCAAGCATTTTAAGGACTTGCTCCCCGGTAAGCCACGCATCAACAGAGGTATATTGTGGTACATAACCAATGAGCTTTCTTGCTTGTTTGGAATGTTTTGAAACATCTAGGCCCCCAACAAAGGCCTTTCCTGAACTTGGTGCTGTTATTGTCGTTAATATCTTGATAAATGTGCTTTTACCCGCACCATTTAATCCGAGTAATCCAAAGATTTCTCCTTTTCTTACCTCTAACGAGACATGATCTAAAGCTCTGAATCGTCCATAATCCTTTACAAGGTCTATTGTCCTAATTTCTATGTTGGTTAAATCGAGTTTCTCGTCATCATTCATTATTCCAAATTCTCCATTAAGCCATGAAAAAGGTTGACTGAGCTTTAATCTTGGGAAATCTGGAATTTCTATTTTAGAAATTCGCGAATGATCTGAAGAATCGGCTTGAAGGGGAAAAAGATCATTGCTTTAGAAGTAAGCGTGGAATGTGATCATTCCGGCAAAATAGGAGATATTGATCAAAGTGGCCCAGATCTCAATGCGATAGTTCTTTGAGATTATTTCAGATTGTTGCCTTTCATCTAGGGGGTCGGTTTCTAGAAAGATTCCAAGAAGATGATAAGAAAAGAGGATGTTTGCGACTGCTGTGATAAGCAAACCCAAGCAGATCAAGGAAACAGAAATTGCCAAAGAAATTATCGCGGAAAGCAAAACCGAGTTTCTTGCACCAAACTCTTGAGTAAATGTTTTCATCCCTTCAAGCCGATCAAAAAAGGTGTCTCCTGCTTGATGCATAATCAGATAAGGAAAGGAGTTCAAGAATACTAGTCCAATAATAACTAGATTCCTAACCCCAAAACCATCTGAAACAAGGAAATAACCAGGAAGCAGTATAAATGTTACATCACCAACTGCATTGAGTATGTGATTGTAAATCCCCTTTTCTTTGAATCGTGGAGGGTAAGAATAAATATACCCGAGCACGTATCCAGAAGTCCCTGAGAGCACAAAAACCCAAGAGTTCAGGGAGATGCTGAGATAGATCCACCCTACAACGGAAATGAAGAATTCCAGCAACAGCCAAAGAATTGACGCTCTTTTTCCAAGTTTATCCACTGCTGACGCTACGTAGTTTTTCATCGGATTATTACGGTCTCGGGAATAGTCATGTATCGCGTCTTCAATAGACGCGATGCCTTTTGTCAATAAAACGGTTATGGCAAATACTACAAACAATTTTGCCCGAGCGAGGATAAGAGCGGTATCGCTTGCAAGGGAGATGACGATAAGAAAATAACCGATGTTATAAGCAAGCAACGCCTCAAAGCGATTAATGATCCATAACGCTTGGAGATATTCATAACCACTTCGATATTTCTGCCAAATTTGAATAATAAATGGAGTAGATGATGACAAATCAGTTACCTCCCAAGCTTAAATCGCGGTTGTAATTTTCTTAGGATGCAACCAGTAATTTTTCTTCTTGCATATTGTTTGGTTCAATCATTTTCGAATAAGCAAAAAGACCGGATCCGACACCAAGAAATCCGGAAAGAACATCAAAAGAAAGCGTTGAGAGCGTCCCAAACGGATAGTAAATTGGAGCAGTCCAAGGAAGGAGTTGTATCGCAACAAAAATGGGGGTAGCAAGAACTGACAAGAGGACATAGTTTTTAGCAGAAGTGAAAGTGAAAAGAGAATCACCCCATTTCATTGCCAAAACTGTGACGTATAGCAAGATGAGAAAAGAGGTAGAACCCACGTAAATTAAGCAACCTCTTTTGATAAGTCTGCTCCATTCAATGAATATCCCAGTAGTTACTATGTTCCACAGTGCATTAGTAATTGCTGCAATTAGTCCAGGGACCAAAAGCACCAGTTTGTTAGTTTTGTCATTCATGTTTGAAACACTTATTGCACTTGGTTTTAAGATTTAGTCGCGTTTTATGCTGAGAAATTTGTGTTTAATCAATGTTGAAAACTGTGAGTTTTTTGTTCAATCGACCCGATTTCAGGCACGGAAGCAAGATTTTCCACAGCAATCAATCTGATTTCAAATATGAAACCAATATTTTCCATAACAGAAATCAGTCTTGAATCCGTTCTATCAACAACGAACGTTGTTTTAAATTATTTTGGCTATTAAAGAAGTATAGGAACCAAAATAAGCGCGTAAATGCGGTTATTACTGCGAGTCATGACCTAATCCGAATGTAAAGCAATTTGGTTGGTGAGCCTTTCTTGGAGCGGTCATCTATTTCAAAAAGGCTTTCAAGTGATTCAAAGATTTGGCCAAGCTTTTTGTGCCCGTAGGTTCTAGGATCAAATCCCGGGCTCACCCTTCGAATGTAGTTACCAATGTCTGCTAGATAAGCCCAGCCTTCATCATTTGCACAAGCTTCCACAGCTTTGAGAAGCAATTCCAGAAGTTCCTTACGAGTTTCTGGGCGCTCCAGAGGTTTGATAGAAACACTTGTTTCTTCGTCTTCAGAATCACCCAAATTCTGAATATTAATGAAACGATCACAAGCGTTGATAAACGACTTAGGGGTTTTCGATTCTCCGAAACCATAGACCCTCATCCCTGATTCTCGAAGACGAGAAACGAGACGAGTAAAGTCACCATCGCTAGAAACAATGCAGAAACCTTGAAAGTGCCCGGTGTAGAGCAAATCCATCGCGTCTATAACAAGAGCAAAATCGCTTGAGTTTTTTCCGGTCGAATACGAGAAATGTTGGATAGGAATAATTGCGTGCTCCAACAGAGTTTTACGCCATTTCTGTAATTCACCCTTACTCCAATCCCCGTAGGCTCTTTTTACACTGGCGACACCAAATTTTGATATTTCGTAAAGAATGGGCTCAATTTTACTCTTGCTAATGTTTTCAGCATCTATGAGTACAGCTAGATTTGGCAATTGCTGATGACTCTCAAGGTTTTCCAAGTTACCTCGCCTTATTATGCTCTCATTCAGTAATCAGAAATGATCCATAAAAGATTTTTATTAAATCAAGTGGAATACCAAGGAGAAAAAAGAAAAATGATTCTCGCGAATTCTTTGCGACAAAAACTTATAGCACCGAATCGGAACGTCTTGCTAGAGTATGCCTCAATCTGAAAACGTTGCTACAAAGGAGAAGAAATTCATTCAAGCTCTTCGGAGCCTATTCATCGGTGAGCGAATCGAGGGAGAATCTGGTTTCATAAACATGATGAAAATAAAATCAAATTATTTTAGTGAGGCACTTCACACGCTGATGGATATTGTTTCTGAGGAGATAGCAGAATTCCCCCAGTTTCGAGAGGAACTATTCGACAAACTCTATTC
>JALTMP010000255.1 GCA_027001645.1 Candidatus Heimdallarchaeota archaeon | reverse complement strand
TTGGAAGCAAGGATGCCTCGAGAAGAATCTCGCACACGTTTGAGGCACAAGCAATCGATGTCCTTTATACTAAAGAGGAGGCCCTTGAAAGAGTAAGAGAGTTAATGCGGGATTATGAAGAACATTATTTCGGACCAAAGTCAAGATGGCCAGGAGATCGTGCTGAAAAAGCCCGGGAATACTCTGAAAAGGAGGGCATACCATATAGCGAGGGGCAAATCAATACGCTGAGACGAGCCGCAGAGCATGTCGGATTGCCTTTTGACTTGAAGCCGGTAGGGAAGAAACCATATCCAGCATATATTTTCAACAAATAACAAAACAAGACCACTTCCAGGAAATGAGCGAAAATAAAACTAGTGGACAATAATAGACGCACGATGAGGGAAATGAGTCGTGCTATGCCATTAAGAATGCAATGGTTCAGAAGAAAGTTCTCTCCTCGAGTAGCGAATATATTCTTCTTTCTCCTCAATTACAAGATAGCGGGTGGCGATAAGGGGAGGCGTTACTCATAGTAATGTTCCAATCGGGCTTGGAAGGGGTCATGAGTTAATTGTCCCTCACTACATTTTTGCTTAGGAATAGGATCAAAGTGCTTTAGAACTTGAATGAATGTCCCTCGTTTTTCATGGTTCCATTCTAAGAGAACGGGGAATAGTGATTCAAGGGGAAATTTTTTCCGCAAGGGAGTGCGTTTGTGTTTTTCCGTTGCGGAAAGAACAGTGTATTTTTGATTCAAGAGAACAATTGTTGCGACTTGGTAATGGAACGAGGCTTGACGAAGCACTCTCAGGGCTTGGATTAATTTATGAATTTGCTCTCGTGGGTAATTATTGTCATGTTGGTGTTCCTTTGGATCTAGAAACATTCGAAGTGGATCGCCGACTAGAACCAGCCGTGTTTTCCTATGGCGCATGAGGAAGTCTGGAATCTGTTCTGCGAGAATTTTATGAAACTGATGATATTGAAAGGGGCGGGAGTAAAAGAGGCCTTGTGGAAACCAGTCATATTTTTTCTCAATGGCGGACAGTTGGGTTGGGGTAAGAATCCACTCAGGGTTGAAAACGTTTAGTGAATCGATGAACAAAACGTGGCGGTTGTTCAAGATGACTTGTCTGGCTAACTGGTGAAGATAAACCATGAGTGAACGTGGTGTAGGGGTAATAACACCATACATCACGCCGTAGAGCCATTTACCAATAGTTTTCTGAATGCATGGGTGGTTGGGAGTAATGCCATTGCGCAAGACACGATCAGCAGTGATGAGGCGGGTTGTGAGATCGACGGGAAGAGAATCGCTTTCTGGGAATGGAGCAGGGTTAATGGTCTCACGATTCATAAGAATCATCCCCTAACCACTCATCAAGAGAAACATAACGTCTAGAACGCCATGAAGAGTTGGTTTCTTTTTTCAGACGCATGGATGGGAGTGAGCGCGATTTCTCTATTTTGAGATGCTCCGCTTGTGAGAGATTGCTTTCTTTTTGTATTGCTTCTTGCTTGATATAACTTAGTAGGTAGTCAGCCTTTTTTTCCAAGGAATCTATACGATGATATGCATCATAGATTAGTAAATGCAGGATCGCAACTATTTCATCACTGGGAAATGCAAAAAATTCCCGGGTCATTGTAAGAGTTTTCACCCCGTTGAGTGCTTTCTTGAAACACCTCCGGTATTCTTCAGGAAGATATGGAAGATACCAGCGTTCCAAGTAAGAAATAACGTCTTTGGGTGTTGTAGAAGAATCTTGTGCTGAAGTTGTGGGGAACGGCGCTTTTTTTGGTTCATTGGGAATAATTGGGGGATTGTTTTCGGCGATTACTTTCGGGTTTACTTTCGGTTTTTTGGGTTTTTTGTCGAAAGTATTCAAAGAATATTTCTTGAAACGGTTGCTCACTTGTTGAACTTTGTAGAATAGTTTCGTAACCATGGCGAACCCTGCGACAATGGGGGTTTTAGGGTATGGAACCATACTTCCAGCAGTCGCGAGTTGATGCGCAGCGATCCATGCTTCATCATAAGGTTGAATTGGTGTTTTTGTGGCTTTAACCAGCTTGTGAAAGAAAAACTGGTGTTTTCTCAGTCTCATCCGGTATGTCGCAAGCGTTCGACCCATGTGACTAGTTTGTTTTATGCAATTAAATGACTTCTAGATTTAACATATGGTTAATTGTCTAGGAGAGAGAGGTAACCGAAAGTATTCGTTAAAAACAAGCACACTTTTTTTAACAAAATGACAAAATGACAAGGTAGAAACATTTGGGGCACTACACAAATGGCCAATACTTTCGCTTTTCCGCTCGACGTTCAAGTAAAGAACACGACGGCGACATTATTCTATAAACCCAAGAATAAAAGCGAGACCAGAACGCGGGTGTATCCCTTTCGACCGATTGTGTATTTTCTTCCCCGAGAGAAAAACGATTTTTCTGCGTGGGAAAAGAGTCTAGAAGAGCACGAACAAGCCGTTAGGATCAGTGTTGTCGAAAAGCGAGCATTCATTCATGAAAACAAGTCCCGAAAAGTAATCTCGATTGTCGCGTTGGGGGCAAAAGGACTGCGCCAGCTTGTAGACGATTTGTCTCCCTTCGGCATTTTGTTTAACACGGATCTGGATTTTTCCCAGCGTTTTTTCTTAGAAAGAGGGATTTTCCCTGGATTGCTGTCTTTAGATCCTCTTCATAATGTTGAAAAATTGAAAGCCTTTGACTATTACATTCCTGAATTACGAGTAGTAAAACTGAGGATTGAGACGAACCACCCCTTAGGACTCATTACGCCCCAAACAACGTTGAAAAAAGCGATTTTGGAATTTAGTGATGAAACTATTGTTTTTGATCGAGAAGAAGAGTCTATTTTGTTCGGGATTGACGAAGTTTTCCGAGAAAAAGATCCTGATGTCGTCATTACAAGATATGGAGATGAATATGTTTTCCCGTTTCTCGCCCATAGAGCTCATTTGCTTGAGATATTGCATAAACTCAGATTTGGTCGCACAAATGAACCCCCGCAGTATGTGCGCATGGGTGAGAAGGGAACAAGTTTCATGTCTTACGGACAGCGCTACTACAGATCTAAGCCATATTACCTTCCTGGGAGAATACATATTGATCTGGCAAACAGCTTTTTTTTCCGTGATGCAGGAGTGATTGGCTTAATAGAAGTTAGTCGATTGTCAGGATATCCGATTCAAAAGGTGAGCCGGTCAACAATCGGGAAAGCACTAACCGGCGTAGAAATTGCGACTGCTTTAGCGAACGACATTCTTATTGAACAAGAAAAAGCGTCTCCCGAGTTAATTAAGCCAGCGGAATACTTGTTGCGGGCGGATAGCGGGGGACTGATTTACTCTCCGCGACCAGGTCTTTATCAAGGAATTGTAGAAGTAGATTTTACTAGCTATTATCCTTACCTAATGAAAGAATACAATATTAGTAGTGAAACGGTCTTGTGTAATTGTTGTGATCCTTCAAAAGACCGTGTTGGAGTAGTTCCTTACATCGGATATCATGTTTGTACAAAAAAACAAGGAATTATTCCTTTGAGCCTTGAGCACTTACTCGAGCGTCGAGTGTATTTCAAGAGACTCAAACAGCAATCACAAGACCCCATACAACGAAAACAAGCAACACAAAGAGATTCAGCGATCAAATGGATGCTTGTAACATGTTTTGGCTATTTAGGGTTTAAAAACTCAAAATGGGGAAGTATTGAATCTCATCAAGCGGTGACCGCTTATGGTAGGTATTACTTGCA
>JALTMP010000254.1:396-3800 GCA_027001645.1 Candidatus Heimdallarchaeota archaeon | reverse complement strand
CCTAAATCCGTTTGAAAGAAGAGAAGCAACCACCACTGAGGTTCTAGCAAATGCCTATTGGGCAAGTGGCCCGAAGAAAATAACCACCTACTTGAAAGCACTTCGCCACCTAACTCGCACTAAGGCTGCATATCCCTTTGAACCGTTTGTCAATTACGAATCAGAACTGAGCGCACCTCTCATTCTCGTACTCACCTCCGTGGCTTGGTCGAACGCCACTCAACTGGCTCTCTCACTAAGTCTTCCTCGTATCCTTTACTCAGAGAATAAGCATCTCAAATCTATTCTGCGAGCCAAACAACGAATTCTCCCCCTTTATGCCAGTGACATCGAATTTTTTGGCTATCGAAAGCTAGGTCTCAATCCAGTCAGTCCCAAGAAATTCTCACAATTCATCAAGAAACTTCAAAGGCATGAGGTATCCATCATGTCACCATCCCAAGAGATCAGTAAGGGGGAGATTGTTACGTCTGCTTATCTCACGACTGGATCTTGGTCTCCAGATAAATCTCTGCGAATATGGACTGAAAGTGAAGACAATAAGGAACTATCTCGAGCACTGAACGAAATATATCAGGTGCTACAGGTAAGAGGGTGGCCAAAAGAGATTCTTTCAGATATAGAGGCTGACCTTCTAATCGCTGAAAACAGCGATGCAAGAGGATGGTCTCCTCTCCTAGAACGAAAGAAAGAAGCGTATCTCGCAATCGAGAGGATACGAAACGCTCTTGGAATCAGTGCTTAACTCTCTGTTTATCCTCTTCTAAATAAACGAGAGAAAAACCCTCTTTTCTTTTTCTTGGTTGGTTTTTCCGCATCGTATTCTGAAACTGCATATTTTAGCTCTCGCCTATCTTCTGCTGAAATGTCTTGACGGTATCCTTGCTCAATTTTCTCAAGCAATGCGTAGAAATTTTTCTCCACTTTGCCTCCTTGCCCTTCTTCCACATAATAAACTACGGGAACCCTGTGTCTTTCTGCATCAATCATTTGAGCAATAGCGCTGCCGCCTCGTCTTTCTTCTATGTTACACTTTGAACCAAACCACACAAAGATTGAGTCATTTCCATCCAATACGAAAACATCGTCACTATCAAGAGATTTTCGGGAAATGGGAACTTCCCTAACACTTGCTTTATCCAGTTTTCTCGTTTGTTTGTCTGCTTCTACTTTGTACAGCTTAAACTCTACAATGTCGAGTTTGGCGTGTCTTAAGAATCCAGGGGTATCTGCGTCTTTCACCTCAAAGCTAACTAGCTTTAGGAATTCCTCTGGTTCTTCTCCCTGAACCACGGTAGTAACTCTGGGTTCGCCTCGTCTTTCCAGGTCCAATTGCTGGCTGGTCCAAGCTCCCACTCCTTTTTCATCAACCCCCGAATCTTTTCCGAGCCAGATGTAGATCTCAGAACCGTTATCTACAACGTATACATCCCCATCAAAAAAAACGTAGGGCTCCTTGATCTCCTTGAGTTCTTTTCCTTCGACATGAAATACCTTCGTCATTTGTTATCAAAAAAAATAGTAGCTTATTGCAAATATACTTTTTCGAAAATTATGCCGCCAAATAATGGACAATTAAGATCACTCCTACAAACAAGAGAAGCCTTATTGTTAAGTTTCTACCCATGATTTTGTAATCTTTTCTAGTAAGTTTTGCTGGTAGCCCGTTTCGAGAAAGGGCTTTGCGTAGTCCATGGAAAGTTGGCTCTATGGTGGCAAGCAAGATCCAAGGAGAAGAAAGCTCTGTCAAGATTAAAGGAATGAAAGAAATCAAGAAAAATCCCCAGATTAGAAGTGGAACCCTCCTCGAGGTTTTTCGACGAATTGCTTGCACATGCAAAACCAATACGACAGTCAAGCCCGAAAACAACCACCAGATCGCCAATAAGCGTAACATATCCCTCATTGTCTCAATTGTCAGCCCCGTTGCAACCAACAACGGGAAAATCGCCGATAGTGAGAATGCCCCAAGGGATAAAGAAATCGTAGATTGAGCCCCATAAACCCCGCTCACTAAAGCCCAAGCAAGAAACGTGATCAGGACAAGACCGAATAAAAACAATTCAAAAGGCGTAGTAAGAAAGAACACGACTAGAAGGACTGAAGCAACAAAAACCAAAAAGCCTGGAAGAATTGGAACATTGATACGCCGGTACTTAATCACGCGAGCAATGCTTTCCGATGACAACAGCAAAATGATCGCAAAAATCACAGAAACCATTGATCCCCAGGAATCAAAATTTGAACCAAGAATGAATCCAAAGGAAAGAATGAGTGAAGCGCTCCATATCGCCGTCAACCCATGCTCTTGAGGGAACTGAAATCCGTACTTTCTCAGCAACCCTATGCCTGCTTTCTGGATCAATCGATTTCTGCTCATAAGCAACCAACCCTAAACTTCATTCAATCAAACATTTGATGAATGTTTTTATTTCTCCTTTTTTGCAAGGTCTCCAGTTTTAGCTTTTAAGACTAGTCTTCGGTAATTGAATCGCTAGTATTTCATAGGCTACCACGGTACTTTGTAACATAAACACTATGCATAACCCAGGATGCGTTGGTCCCTCCCAACAAGAATGAGGAAAAAGATGATATCAAACAATGAACTCGCAGTCTTTTTTCCAGATGCTCCTATTAATCGCTTCTTGCCAAAAGCTAGTAATTTTGAACAACATGTCTTATTTTCTCAAAATTTATCGATTCTATTGACGAAATCTTAAATTATTTTGTTATGCTTGCCATATTAGAAGGGTCTGGCTTTCCTAATCAAGTCATTCATCTCAACGGTACTCCCCCACCGCTCTCCCCCTCCACTTAGAACGAGTGAACGGCCAGAGCCGACTTGCTAAATGGTGATCAAATATGTCCTCTGATTGTGAAAAAGTAAACGAAAAATGCTCCCTTTTGGAAACACTGCACCTACTAGGGAAAAAATGGAGCGTCTTCCTCATCGCTGAATTGTATGTCCACGAAAATCGGAGTTTTGCACAACTACAGCACTCCATTAAGGACATGGATGGAACTCCCATCTCTTCACGCATTTTATCTCAGGCCTTAAAAGAATTGCAAGAACAAGGAGTGGTGGAACGGGTTGTGTCGGACTCCAAACCAACCCGAGTCAATTATTTTCTATCTGAAAAGGGCGAAGATTTAGCGGTGATCCTGGCCGCCGCAAAAGCTTGGGGAATAAAGTGGGGGGGTGCTGAAACAAAAGTCTGCAGAAGCTTTACTTGTATTCATAACTCCGTTCCCATTCTTGACTTGAAGGACTTAAAGACAAAGCTATATACCTTAGACCCAATCGGGAGGAAGATTAGCTTTGTTGGTATAGGGT
Source organism: Candidatus Heimdallarchaeota archaeon (assembly GCA_027001645.1). Taxonomy (GTDB): domain Archaea; phylum Asgardarchaeota; class Heimdallarchaeia; order Heimdallarchaeales; family JAJRWK01; genus JAJRWK01. The sequence continues at coordinate 466 of JALTMP010000254.1, read as the reverse complement.
CCGATTAGGTCTTTCTGTCCAATATTTGGAACGAATGACAAACCATATTATATCTTATTTTGACTCATGG
>JALTMP010000254.1:0-386 GCA_027001645.1 Candidatus Heimdallarchaeota archaeon | reverse complement strand
TGCAATCCGAAGAATCCAGAGACAATTGGCTTTTTCACTAAATGGGCGATCATAACACGTGCTTGTATTTTTTCTCTTACCCTCATTTCAGTAACGCTTGCCTTTGCTCTTGCCTTGCTTGATGTTGGCTACAAAAATATCTCATATTTTCATCTCCTCCTAACATTCTTTGCTCTCATTTTGGCTCATGCTTCAAACAACATGGCCAATGATCTAGCAGATGTTCTTAGCGGCGTTGACGATAAAGAATATGCGAGAGCAAAGTATGCTCCACACCCTATTCTCTCTGGATTGATTGGAAAGAAAGCCCTACTGTTAACGATTCTAGCATTCACCTTCATTGACATACTTGTCGCAATCTACTTCTACATCGCAGGCTACACGTA
>JALTMP010000253.1 GCA_027001645.1 Candidatus Heimdallarchaeota archaeon | reverse complement strand
GCTCGTAAGAGAGATGTGTTAAAGCATTGGCTCGGATTGGGGTATAATCGCCGGGCGTTGTGGTTGCAAGAAGCCTGTGAGCGGATCCTTTCCTTAGGGGAGTTTCCTCGATCCCATGAGGAACTGAGGCAGTTTAGAGGGATTGGTTCGTATACTTCCCGTTCGATTCTGATCTTTGCATTTAATGTGGACCTCGCCGCTGTAGACACTAACGTTCGCAGGGTTTTGATTCATGAGGGATTTGTTACACCAGATCTTGGAGAACGAGCACTACTTAGGGTTGCAGAGCTACTTGTTCCGAAAGGACGTTCTAGGGATTGGCATAATGCGCTAATGGATTATGGAGCGATGGAAGTGACGAGTCGAACCACAGGGATTAGAGCAAAGAATCGTCAGCTTAGGTTTAAGGGGTCGGTTCGAGAGGTTCGGGGGCGATTATTGAGAAGCGTTGTTAAGCAAGGTGTTGTTGAGGTTGATCACATTTCAAAGGAGTGGAATGTTCCTAGAGAGGTCTTGGATAAAGCGATAAGAGGTCTGTTGAACGAGGGGATTCTCCTTGAAGAGGAAGGGAGATTATTCTTGAGGGATTGAGAAAAAATTAGTCAGCCTTCGTTGATGGGGAGCGTAATCGCCGAGTAGTGTTTTGCTATCTTGGAGTGTTTTAATGAATAAAGCGCATTTATGAAAGAGGCTCTTAGCGTCGAGATTAAGGCGTTTCCGAGTTGGTAGGTGTTTTTTTCGAACTTTGTAGGTTTTTAGCTACACGGAAAGATTAAAAATCCTAGTCCAGTTATTTTTAATCGACTTGTGGATTAGTCCACGAGGTGATGAAGCAAATGTCAGTGAATGTTGGAAAAACGGACGCATATGTTCGAATTGTTATTGGGATCGTGACCTTGTTGCTCACGATCATGCCTTTTGTAAACGACTCTTGGGGCTTCTTATTTGGTGTGTGGCCAACTGCGATTGTGTTTGGTATCATAACGGTCATCATGTTTGTAACCTCTTACACGAAGAAGTGCCCGTTATACAAGGCGATAGGCGTTAATACCGCGGGAGAATAAAACGGCTTTTCCTTTTCTCCGCCCTTTTTTCTACTTGTTTTTTCTCTATTGATTTTTGGCCGTATTCTGGTTTTAGGAAAACATGAAGAGATTACCTTGCTTGATGCAAAATCCGGAGACATGTTCTCTCAAGGCTAGAAGAACAGAAGGGAGGTGATGATCCCTGGTTCTTAAGTTGCAGGGGATTACATGTTGTTTAGGATGTCCATGATTTGGTTGACGCCTTCTTTGACGTGTTCGACAGATTTCTGATAGGCTGCCAGTTCGTCGGCGGTTAGGTCAATTTCGAGGACTTCTTCAACTCCGTTCTTTCCAAGGATGACGGGTGCTCCGGCGTAGACGTCGCTCATTCCGTATTTATTGTCAAGATATGCGACGACGGGTAAGACTCTTCTTTGATCTCTGAGTACGGCTTCGACCATTTCGGCGACAGCAAGTCCTGGTGCGTAGTAGGCGGAACCTGTTTTAAGGAGTGAGACTATTTCTCCGCCTCCTTTTCGGGTTCGTTCAACGATTTTTTCGAGCTGTTCGTCGCTAAGGAAGTGGGTGACGGGGATGCCGCCAATGGTTGTATATCTGACGAGGGGGAGCATTGCGTCTCCGTGTCCTCCGAGTACCATTGCGAGGATGTCTTTCACGGAGACTTTTGCTTCCATGGCGATGAATGCTCGATATCTCGCTGTGTCTAGGATTCCAGCCATGCCGAAAACCCTATTTGTTTCGAAGCCGCTGAGTTTCCATGCGGCGTAGGTTAGGACGTCTACGGGGTTTGCTACGTAGATGATTTTGCTGTCGGGTGCGTATTCCTTGATTTGCTCGACGATTGATTTGCAGATTTTTGCGTTTATGTTAAGCAGATCCATTCTGCTCATGCCGGGTTTTCGGGGAGATCCGGCGGGAACGACGACAATGTCTGAGCCGGCAATGTCTGAGTAGTCGTTTGTTCCGTAGACTTTGACGTCTGCCCCAATGATGGGGGTTGCTTCCATCATGTCAAGGGCTTTGCCTTGAGGCATGTCTTCAATAATGTCCACGAGGACGAGCTCGTCTACTGCTTCGGACCGCACAAGGCCGAAAGCAACAATCTCGCCAACGTGTCCTGCTCCAATTACTGATACTTTTGACATATTTTATCGACCTCTTATCTTGAAAAAAGAGAGTTGTATAAATACGCACGCGCATTTTCCCGCGTCCTTTTTACTAGTGAAGGGATAAGAATTGAGCAAGTTTACACGGGGGTCTAATTTTTCAACGCGAGAAAGAGAACTCATGGGCTGAAAATCAAGGGAAGTAATGGCATGAGGTTCGTTTCCTATTCTTGGCGGGCACCAGCCTAGGCGTGGATGGTGTATTAGAAGGAACATGTAGTTCGGGTGCTTGTTAGGAGTTAGAGGAAGAAGCGAGAAGAAGCATGGAGAAGGGGAGAAGAAAAATGCTATTGTTTGTTCACGTCAAGTCTTGTGTCGTTTGTAGAGGATAAGGATGGCGAGTGGTATTAGACTGTAAAGTAGGGAGGGGCCATTGAGGAATGAAGAAGGGCGAGAGGAGGGCAAGTCAGAGGAAGAGAGCTCTGTAGGAGTGGGAGAGGATTCTGTGGGAGTAGAAGAGGAGGTCGTTGGTTCGGGTAAAACCGTTACTATCACGGTGTCTTTTGCGCTATTGAATTCATCATCAAAGAACATAATGGTGAAGTTGTATGTACCGGGTGTTAGATCTTTTAGCGAGACGGTTACGGAGACCCCGCTTTCCCAGGTATCATTACGAATTTGAGTCCTGTTTTGGTATAAAACGTAATAGCTAGGATGAGTGTCATAAGCAACCCATTTGATGAGCGTGTTTGTGTCTCCTTGGGTTATGGTGAGATCTTCAGGAGATGTGATTATTGGGGAGGATTGATCGGTGATGGTAACCCATATGGAGTGTGTTGCAGCGTTGCCCGCTTTGTCATTTAACCATAGCGTGTAGTTATACCTTCCTCTTTCAAGGGATTCATTCAGCGCATAAATGATTCTTGTCAGGTTTTCCCACGTGCCGCTTAATAGTAAGGTCCCATTCTTGTAGATTGCGTACTCATTGGGATTACGATCACTTACATTCCAGTAAATACTGTAATTTTGGAATAGTTGTAACGAATATGGCGGGGGGGTTTCTGGAAGGGTTAGGTCTGAGGTTTCGGCGGTGATAGCGGGAGGCGTTGTGTCTACGGTGAATAGCCTGCGTAGATTTTCTTGGTTCCCAGCCGAATCATAGGCCCTAATTACCCACTCGTAGGTTCCATCCTCGAGATTTGTCGCTATTGTTGAGTATGCCCACGGATCATTGATCATGGTACCATTAAGCCAGTGTTCAATCATTCCCTCAGAGGGGATGGCTTCCAAGAGAACGTCATTTGTGTTAACGTATGAGTTATTGCTTGGTCCTTGAGTGATCGTAATTGTTGGAGGGACGGCATCTAGGTTGAGATAGCGAAATGTTACGGGGTTCGCAATAGTTGCAGAATACATCCAGAACAAGTGAACGTCTTTAGTATCGGGTTCTACCAATAAAGCCGCGTGATCATTGACGACATCGGGTTCAGAGTTGGTTGCGTAGAATATGTCGCCCCAATTGGTTCCATCGAAGACTTGAATCGCTATTTGCTGGGTGCTTTTGTATAGGCCCGTTATTCTTCGAGCGATGTAGATATTTCCGTAGTTATCTGCTTGCATGTCTACCCAAAACGAGGGAAATGAATTGGGAT
>JALTMP010000252.1:2326-3823 GCA_027001645.1 Candidatus Heimdallarchaeota archaeon | reverse complement strand
GATGAATCGATCCTTGATGCAACAAAGAGAATGGTAAATGCCGGGATTGTTAACGCACCTGTTGAATCAGATGGGAGACTCATAGGACTTTTCACACTCAGAGAAACTGCCAAGGCACTATCCGAAGGGAAAGTGAGTCACCCCGTATCCGATTACATGAACAGAAAAATAATCACCGTAACTAAGGATACTACGCTGAGAGAGGCAATAACGCTGATGAACGAGAATCATGTCAGACTTCTGGTGGTTGTAGAGGACGGAAGGCCTGTCGGTGTGATTACCGAAACGAACGTTTTGAGGGAACTTTCACCACTTTAATAAAAATCATCCAATGATTTCTGTTCCCTGATCTCTTTTATCATGGATAGTTTGGGTAACCATCTCTGAAAAGGTGTTTTTATTCTTTTTTTGAGTTTTTCTATTGCCTGAGTTAGATTATCAAAGATCTCTGGTTTTTTCTTGAGAGCAGTTTTTACACCTTCTTCCACAACCCATACACCAAGCGGAGCCCAGTATGACGGATATATCTCCCTGACAACTACCACTCCAGCCTGTCTCCTTATTTTGCTGAGATACTGAAGCACAGGAAATCTCGCTGCATAATACCCACCTCCAAGAGAGGAGTACGTTTTTCTCATCCCCAACCTTTCTCTATCCACTTCAATCACTTCACTTCCTGCACTCCACAGACTGTTTCTTGTCCAGATCTCCGCAATTTCAAAGAAATAATATGTGGGTAAAAGGAGAATCTCAAACCGATTTCCAAAATGCTCGAAACTGAACATCATGACTCTATCAACAGGCTCAAAATTCAGGATTCTGCCAATTAGCTCTTTTCCTGCAGTATCATGAACCGCTGTGATGGCCCATCTGGTTGGAACAAGCTTTCTATCCTTTTTCCTGCCAAGAAGTCCAGCGGAGAGAAGCCTCTGAATATAGTAGGTGGATACACCATCATCGAGCATTTCTGCTGTAATCTCACTGACTCTGGCATCTGTATCCCCCACAGCTTTCTCAATCTTTGAGGGAACTTCGGGATTATCTATCACCTTAAGAGTTCTAACAACACCTGATATTCCATGAGGTGCGAGAGTATCATCAAATGTTATATTTCTCCTGACTATTTTACTGAATTCCGCCTCAACATCCACAGGTGAGGAACTGAGAGCGATTTCCTGAACATACTGAAGCATTTTGTCTGGATCCCTCGCATCTTCAACACTCACTCTAAAATTACCTCTCACAAGTCCGGTTCTGAATTTCAGGATTTCCTCAATCCTCCCTCCTACCCATTTCCCTGGATTATCGTTGATTTCAGGTGGAACATCCAAGATTGTGATCAGAGGACCTACATTCACTGCGGGATATCCCTGCCTTCCAACAAAAATGGATCAATGTTCTCCGCGCACTTCTCCTGCTATCCATTCCCCATAAGCGCGGGACACAAATGGAACAGGAATACCAAGGATGCAGGGAGTCGAATACGAATGAAGACGC
>JALTMP010000252.1:0-2316 GCA_027001645.1 Candidatus Heimdallarchaeota archaeon | reverse complement strand
CATAGAAGATTGCCCTTGCACCTAACACATAGCCTGCTCATGAACAATCCTCACGTAAGCCCAGAATAACATCTATACTGTGATATAAAACTTTAAAGTTTTTCCAGCACAACATACACTTCTCTACCTTCACCTTCTTCAACCCCAATAATCCTGAAACCGCTGAAATCAAATTCATCAACCTTTTCTCTATTAATATCCTTCAAAACAAGTAACACACGACCATTTTTGCTTAAAATCTTATCGTATCTCCTTAAAAGTTTCAATGAACCTTCATATTCAGTGGTAACGTCTATGAGGAGGACGTCAGCCTTCCCAATCATTTCAAGAGGTATAGTGAATGCATCTCCAATGATCACCTTGATATTGGGTCTTTCTCTCTCCATCCTCCTCAATTCATCTTCAAACTCCTTACTGAATTCAATTCCAGTAACATCTTTTGCTTTTTCACCTGCATAGAGCAGAAAACCTCCAGAAGAACTCCCGATATCTATAACACGATCTTCCTCTCTTATTAACTGGAACTTCTCATCAAGCATCTTCAGCTTCCAGTATCCTGCTGGTCTATCCTTCTCCCTCACATCTATTCTGGCAGAAAAATCAACATCTGCTGAGGGTTTTGTAATAGTTTTCCCGTTCACAGTGACAAATCCCATTTTGATGAGTCTCTTGGCTCTCTGCCTTGTAGATGCATACCCATAATGAACCAGAAGTTCATCAAGTCTCACACACCTAATTGCAAAACTATTATGAAATATCATTTTCCCCTGTAAATCTTGTGCACGATGGAATAATACAGATAAGAGCCAACATAGAACTGAGTGAAAACGAGATCAGGTCCATACTCAATATAGTTGAGAGGTATAGAGGAAAGAGCGAATATGAGATCATTGAAAGTGAAAATGGCTTTGATATTTATTTCACAAGAGTGAATGATGCGAAGCATACTGCGTCAAAAATTATAAAGGTGCTCGGTGGGAATTTAAAAACAAGCACAAAATTTCTCAGGGTGAGCTCTGGAAGGGCGATCTACAGATTCACATTCAGAGTAAAACTTCCAGACGTGCCTTCAAAGGCAAGATACGGGTTTTAGCCCAAATTACTTATAAAGGTAAATACAGAGGTGTTCTGGATGGAGCTAAAAGTCAAACTTCTGAATGTTGAAAAACGCGAATATGCTGTGGTGATAAACACCGATGATGCTCGAGAACTTGGATTGATCCCAGGTGACAGGGTCAGGCTGTCCTCTCGACAGAATATCCTCACCGCATCAGTTGAGATCAGCAGTACAGTTGTAGAAAAAGGTGAGATTGGACTCTACTCCAACACAATAAAGAGATTTAATGTGGATGAGGGGGATTCTGTCAGCATTACGGTTGTTTCAAAACCTTCCTCTGTGGAGAGTATAAAAAAGAAGATGGACGGTAAAAAATTAACAAGAGATGAGATCTATGAGATTGTAAGAGACATCGTGAACGATGAGCTTAGAGAGGTTGAGCTAACAGCTTTTGTAATATCATCTCACATACACGGAATGGACATTGAAGAAGTGGAGTGGCTCACAAGGGCGATGATAGATACCGGAGAGAAAATAACGTTTGAAAAAGGCACAGTTGTGGACAAGCACAGCATAGGTGGTGTACCTGGGAACAAGATCTCGCTAATTGTTGTTCCGGTTATCGCATCAACCGGCCTGCTTATTCCAAAAACAAGTTCACGTGCTATAACAGGAGCTGGAGGGACTGCAGACATAATGGAAGTTTTTGCACCGGTTGAATTTACCGCTGAAGAACTGAAGGAAATAACATTGAAAGTAGGAGGAGCACTTGTCTGGGGAGGTGCAACGAATATAGCTCCTGCAGACGATAAAATAATAGAGGTAGAGTATCCCCTCTCGATAGATCCCAGAAGTCAGCTTCTTGCATCTGTTATGGCAAAAAAAGGATCGGTTGGCGCAGAATATGTTGTGATAGATATTCCAACAGGAAGAGGAGCGAAAATAAAAACTGTTGAAGAGGCCGAAGATCTAGGAGAGGATTTTGTCGAGCTCGGAAAGCGATTAGGAATGAGAATAGAATGCTTATCCACATATGGCGAGCAGCCGCTGGGCAGAGCAATAGGTCCTGCGCTTGAAGCAAGAGAAGCTCTGCTCACTTTACAGGGCAAAAGCTATGCAGAAGATCTTATTGATAAAGCCTGCGCGTTAGCAGGTGTTCTTTTTAAAATGGTTGGAAAGGGGAACAAAACACTTGCTCTAAAACTGCTTAGCTCTGGAAAAGCGTATAAAAAGTTTAAAGAAATTGTACTAGCTCAAGG
>JALTMP010000251.1 GCA_027001645.1 Candidatus Heimdallarchaeota archaeon | reverse complement strand
TAAGTACTTTCGATCTCTCTGGCAAGATCTCGAATGTTTCTAGTTGCGATTCCCCCGTCATAACTAAGGGGGTCAACTGTGAGAGAAAAGCGTATGACTACCTTGCTCATATCTTCTGAAATCAATGGGAAAACTTGTTGCCTATAAGCAATTGCTTGGCTAGAATTATAGTTTATGAATCCGTCGCTTTGGTTTTGAAAAGCGAATCTAATCGCGATCGGATAGAGTATTGCCTGTCCCCCCAGATATGTGTGCGAGGCTACACTGATTGCGTCCACAGTGTTTACTTCTTTCAATAAACGAAGCACAAATTGTTGAATATTATTAAAGATTGTTTCATTCCAAGCACCGCCAATTTGATGTGTGTCTACTACAACGTAAACTGGAGCCAATACGCCTGGCGAGAAATCCTCAGAAAGTACCTTGAACCCATAGTTTGATTCAGTTCCGAGAGGTGCAAAGCTAGGAGTTGAAGCTGTTGGAGTTACGTCAAGCACAAACCCTGCTACTGGCAGTGTAAGGAGAATCGTGAGTACGATAATTGTCTTAGGTCTTCGAACGCCTACCTTGGCCCATTTCTTCCAGAACGCAGAGTGGGATATTTTATCGGTAGATTTGCCCATCTTTGGTTGATAAAACCATTCCCCAAAGCCAAGCAACAAGCTCGGTACAAAGGTGAAACTTACGAAAAGCCCGATAATTATTGTAATGAAGATTGCATATCCCATTGAGCGGAATAAGAGAATAGGAAACGCCACAAGAGCTAGAAAGCTGACTGCAAGCGTTAATCCAGAGGTTAGAACATTGTGGCCTGCTCGATGCAACATGACTTCTGCGGCCTTAGATTTGTCTTTTCCTTTTTCGCGCTCTTCTCTAAATCTTGATAGGAGGAAGAGGTTGTAGTCTACCCCCGCTCCCAGCATTATGGCAAACATTACAGAAGGCACGAAAGACATTATTTCCAAATCAAAAGCGATGGTGATTACATCCATGACAGCAAATGCGGAAAGAACACCCACTCCAAGAGAAAGGAGAGCCACTAGGAGAAGCCGCCAGCTCCCCAAGAGAATCATTAATAGTATGAGGATTAAAGGTAAGGCTACAGCATCATGTACAATTAGGTCTTTCTCAATCGCCTGGTTAGAATCATAGGCCATAGCAATTGTGCCAGTTAGATAGGCCTTAATCCAATCGGGCTGATTCTCTCCCTTAACTCTTCTTAACTCAGGGATTTTTCCCTTTGCTTTGTCAATATCGAACACATTCATGGAAATGATGACTATGGTGGTTTTGTTGTCTTCTGATACTAGTGTTGCCTTAACATTGTCGAGACCCGACAAGTTGAGCAACCAGTAGCTAATAAATTGGGGCTGAAATTCTGCCAGCGTTGTATTGTATTTGGCAATCACTTCGTTGTGGTAACGAATAACTTCAGGGTCATAAATATCGTGAGTTTCATCAGTCTTGATAATCAGTATTAGGTTTGATCTGTTTGAGATCCCTGGAAAATGCTCATTCATGAGAGCTTCTCCTTTTGCAGATTCTGTGTAACTGGGGGAATCGTAGGTAAGCCTGGTTCTTCCAATGAAGTCAAGTAATCCCGGAATTCCTACAAAAAGGCTAAAGGCGAGCCATACTGCAACAATGAAAACCCCATATTTTTGGTATATTCTTATTATTGCTTGCAGTCCTTTCACAAGACCACCTATCTTGTATTTGTTTGTTTGTATAAATCGCTATTGATATGAAATTGGAAAGAACAAAAACGTAATTAGTTATTCCAATTTTGGAATAATCCGTGTTTGTAATTATTCTCCCTTGTTTTTAGCAAAAATCTATTGTAAGTGAAGTTAGGAGTAAACAATCCACGCCCGTAATGAAATAGTTTTAATCCAAATAACGGACATAAGCATGTGCCTATTGAGGACAATTTTGTGGCTTCCTATGCAACAAGAGGAGCAATCACTATCGATAGTAAAGATCATGCCAAACGAGCTGCGGAAATAATGACCGAGCTAAACATTGGTTGCCTAATTGTAACGATGAATGGATCACCAGCGGGCATCATCACGGATAAAGACATTGTTTCAAAAATAGCGGCTCAGGATCGATTAGCGTCAAAAGTCGAACTTGAGGAAATCATGTCCAAGCCTCTAATCACGATCAAGGGAAACGCGACTGTTCGTGAAGCTCTGAATCTCATGGTAAAGCACGGCATAAACCATTTGGTGGTAACAGATAACAACGCGATTATTGGTATTTTCAGCTATCGGAATCTTGTTAACACTGAAAAAGCAGTCTTATAGGAATTTACCATCCTTTTTGGAAAAAATCAAGTCAGAGATTATTTTTGATTTGATTTGGGCGCAAGACTTTAAGCAATACGCTTTTTGAATTCTATTGAGATCAATGGAAGCTGAACTAGCGTCTTTGGTTGAGAGTTTATCACATGCTATAGATTTAGAGATCGAGAAGATGATGGAAGGAGTACCAGCAGAGTTAAAGGAGATCTTGACGTACTATCATAAATTAGGGGGAAAACGATTTCGTCCTTTGTTAATGTACTTAGCATGTGGAGCTGCGGGCGGTAATCCGGAGGATACGATACCTTGCGCCGCTAGCTATGAGTTGCTCCATACTTTCTCATTATATCATGACGACATAATCGATAGGGCAGAGTTGCGGAGGGGGGCTCCTTCAGTTTATATGAAATGGGGAGAAGAGACTACGATAATCGCAGGAGATATTCTTCACGCCCTCATCCATGCTCACTTGGTTCGTGCCGGTCTTGAGGGTAAATATTCTCCTGAAACTGCAAGCAAATTATTAGTTGAGGTAGTTTATGGCGCTGAATTGCCAACAGGCTGGGCTGCGATTAAAGAAATGGAACTTGCAAAATCGAATGAAATCCCTGATATCGATACTGTTGTATGGGTTACAAAAACCAAAACTGCTCCGATTTTAGAGTTAGCGGCTTGGGCGGGAGGCCTTATTGCTGGTGCTGATGAGAACACATTGAGATATTTGAGAGAATTCGGAGACAAAATCGGATTTGCATATCAACTAGTTGATGATTTGTTAGACGTTATTGGCACATCTAGGGGCGACAAACCTCGGGGAGGAGACTTTCGTGAGAATAAGAAGACCTTGATTTATACTCTCGCAGAACAGAGAAATCCGGGAATAATGAAAAAATACGCGGGGAGAGAACTAACCGATCAAGAAATGGATGAATTTGTACGCGAGCATCAAGAAATCCTTGAAGAAATAAGAAGAAAAGCTACGCAACTGTTAGAAGAGGCGAAGAATGCTTTGGATATTTTCCCTGAAAGCAAGTTTAAACAGGGTTTGTTATCACTGGTTGAAATGATAAAATCGCGAACGTATTAAGCTAATCAAGAACACGTTTTCTTTTTATTGTTGGAAAAGCAGAGGTGTTTGCAAATGAGAGATTTAGTCGTTGGAATTATGGGTGGCACTGGCCATCAAGGAAAGGGAATTGCTAGACGAATCTTACGAAATACTGAACTCACGGTGATGATTGGTTCTCGCCAGAAAGAAAAAGCGCAGAGGATTGTCTCTGAAGAATTTGGCCAATATCTTCCTAGAATTATCCCCGTTCATAATTCTGAATTGAAAGATTCAGATCTGATCTTTCTCACAATTCCCCATAGTAGAACTGAGGAAATGCTGAAACCCTATTCTAGTTGGTTAAAAGATAAAATTCTTGTTGACTGCATGAATCCCGTTAATTTCACTACGAGAATACCAACGTGGGAACCACCAAAGGAAGGAAGCATGACCCAGATGATCATTGAAAGGCTGGG
>JALTMP010000250.1 GCA_027001645.1 Candidatus Heimdallarchaeota archaeon | reverse complement strand
TAAGAAAATAGTTCTTGTGAGATTAATGTGCGTTGTAATAATAGCATTTTGATAATGAGTTGAAGATCAATCATTGCCTTCCCACCCAATCAGTTTAAGAACCACCTATCAAATTTATTCATGAATGAGCCTAACCATCGCGGTAGACACAGTATCGGATCTTCCCGAAAATCTGGCCAGAGCATACAAAATTCCCATGCTCCCCGTAAATATTAGATTTGGGAGAAAACAATATAAGGATAGAGAGGAGCTCAGCCCAGAAGAATTCTATTCCTTGTTAAAAACGTCCCCTGTTCATCCCATGACCACACCCATGACTCCAGTTACTGCATACCGATTCTTTAAACATCACTTAGAAACCAATCCCCATATCTTGATGATTACAGTATCAGCTAGTGTATCACGAGTATACAATAATTGTAAGATAGCAGCGGAATTCATTGAGGATGGAACAGTGGAGATTCTAGACTCTGGAACATTGAGTATCGGCGAAGGATTGCTAGCGCTTTATGGAAGCATGTTGCAAGAAGCGGGCTTACTTCCAGGGCAAATTATCCGACGGTTAGAGAGAGTTAAGCAACGCGGATTTGCAATGCTTCAGCCAGAAAACTTAGTTTATCTAGAAAAAAGTGGAAGAGTTGACGACGTTGTTGCACTGTATGTCGGAAAAACCTTGAAAATCCAGCCTGTATTAGGCATTGAGCAGGGTCATGTGCATCCAGTTGCAAATGCGTTTTCTTTCAAGAAAGGAATTGAGAAGATGCTCGAAATCTTGAAAGACAGGTATGGAGACGAGGAGCTATTAGTCGGAATTATGGATTCTGGTTCAGTTGCTTGGGCAGATTATTTGGAAAGCGAAACAATCAATTCTTTGAAAACAATTCAGATTATTAGAACAAAACTTGGGCCGAGTATGGGAGCACATGTAGGTCCAAATACGATCGGGATCTCGGTAATACCCTTCGAACCAATAGAATAACCTATGTCAGAAGAGAATGAGGTGCCATACTCAATCTACTAGCCCAAAAACAGGCAATGCAACGCCGTGAATTGGATCGCTGTCATTCGATAAGAGAAAGGCGATTACTCTTGCCAATTCATTCGGTTTAACCCATTTGTTGAAGTTGGCATCTGGCATTTCTTTCCGATTTACAGGTGTATCGATTATTGAAGGCAAAACTGCATTGACATTGATTCCTAGTTCTTTCACTTCATCAGACAAGGATTCAGTAAGGCTAATTACTGCGCTTTTAGCTATGGAGTAGGGAGCCATGTTGGCGACTCCGCGGAGAGCAGGTTTAGCGCCAATGTTGACTATTTTTCCCGACTTTTGACGGGTCATTATTGGGACAACGTGCTTAGACATTAGAAAAGTGGGCTTGAGGTTAAGTTTAAGCATTTGATCAAGATCGTCCTCGCTTGTTTCTTGAATCGGAGGTCCCATTGTGAATCCACCAACGATGTTAACAAGAAGGTCAATTCTCCCGTAATAAGAAACAATTTCCGTAACTACCTTCTTAACAGTCTGCTCATCGGAGAGATCCCCTTCGAGTAATAGGACCTTGTTGAGATCCATATTCTTGGAAACACGTTCTAGTTTTGATCGGGTTTGGTCGATGAGTGCCAATTTTGCTTCTTCTGAATATAGTAATTCAGAAACGGCTTTTCCAAGATGACCGCCAGCCCCAGTGATGACCGCAATTTTTCCTTTAAATCGAGACATGGGTTAGATCTAAGAGAAATTGAGTTAAGTATTTCGAATAATTCAGCTGAATGAACGGAGGGGTACTAGAAAATATCGGTTCATGTATTTTTGCATTAGATAGTCCCATGTTTCAGCACGATTCTTCTCAATTAACCACAATCTTGGAGAAACGCATAAATGAACCCTTCTTACATCTATCATAGACATAATCTCTCAATCTTTAGAAAGTCAATCAAAACTAGGTGATATAATGGCCAGTCAATTATCGGATAAAATCAGCGTCGAGGGATTTGACTCTCACTTTTTTGTCCCAAAGCACTCTAGCGCAGGAGCATGGGCGTGGCTCTTGCAACGAATAACAGGAGCATTGCTTCTAGTGATACTTGCCTTACACCTCTTAGCAGTAAATCTGGGCTTCTTCACGGATTCAGCAGCAGTCGAAGCGCAAGTAAGGACCGGTGATTACTTATATTCTGGGCCAGCATCCTATTATGCTGTTTGGTCAAGGATACATTCTCCTTGGTTTATTATCGATATTACTTTGCTGATTATTGCCGTGTATCATGGAATGAATGGATTGAAAATGGTTCTTTATGACATGGTTACCAGCGAATCTAAGAGAAAACTAATTAGCTGGGCGCTCACCCTCATTACATTATTAATGATTGGAGTTGGGCTCTGGGCTTCGTTCGCAGTGCTTTCAGCACCCGAGCCCCCAGTATTGTAGGAAGGTGAAGATATATGGTGACACAACCTAAATCAGAAGAAATCATTGTTGTGAATGAAGCACGAGAAGAAAACGCGAGTAGCGCGAATAATTTTCTACGCTGGTTCTTGCCCTTTAAGAAAGGCGTTGGGATGTATGCTTGGCTTCTTCATAGGTTAACTGGTCTTGGAATACTGGCGTATTTGTTCCTACATCTCTTCACTATTAGCTCTCTAACGCAAGGAGTGGAGGGGCTCTTTCATGAGGAAACGTATCTCTATACTGCCATGATATTTAATTTCTTGAAATTCGGGTTAGCAATCGCAATAATCTATCATGGTTTAAACGGATTCAGAGTAATTCTCATTGATTTTGGTGTTCCGGTCAAATATCATAAGGCACTATTCTGGATCTTCCTAATTATAGGAATCATCCTGATTGTGATTGCAGGCTACTTGATTTTTACCCAGATTGAGGATATTACTAGGGTAGCAGCTTAGAGTCTAAGCACCTCTTCTCCTTCTTTTTTTCATTTTTAACCATTCAACCTCTTAGGCATAATTAACACATCAAATTGAATAATCAGTTTGTTATGAAACTTTGTCTAAGAGGAAACAATGACTTTCCAAGCATGAATTAAAGATGAGGAAAGAAAATGGCAAAGATTGAATTTTTGAAAAGATTTGATTGGGAAAAGAGCAGTCATTGAAGAATAATTTCGCGATATTCCAAAAATGCGAGGGAATCGATTAAAAAGGACTAACTTATGTAACTTTAGAAAAGCCATTTCTCACTCCGGAGGCTAATCGATATGATACAGAAACACCAATTCATCGTAGTAGGAGGCGGAATCGCTGGATTAGGAGCAGCTATCGAGGCGAAAGAGGCGGGTTTGGACGTTCTTGTTGTTTCCTTGACCCACCCTGTTCGAAGCCATTCAACTTGTGCCCAAGGAGGAATAAACGCTCCCTTAGGGAATCACCCCGAAGGACACGATGACACATGGGAAAAACACGCCTATGACACTGTGAAAGGCAGCGATTTCCTGGCAGACCAGGATGCAGTAGAGCTTATGTGCAAAGAAGCAGCCCCCAGAATCTATGAACTCGAACACTGGGGAGTTCCATTCAGCAGATTCGATGACGGTAGAATCGCTCAGCGCCCCTTTGGAGGAGCTGCATTTCCAAGAACATGCTATGCTGCAGATAAGACCGGACACCTAATCATGCACGCTCTGTATCAGAGAGCAGTAAAACTAGGTGTACCCATTATTTACGACCGTCTTGTATTCAAACTTGCAAGAAATGATGAAAGAGTTACTGGAATTGTAGCCCTAAACCTAATCACAGGTGACCTCGAAGCGTATGAAGCAGACGCGGTCATGATCGCAACTGGAGGGTATGGAAGAGTTTATGCAAATACAACTAACAGCATCAATAAC
>JALTMP010000249.1 GCA_027001645.1 Candidatus Heimdallarchaeota archaeon | reverse complement strand
CAGATCTATATTTTATTTTGATCTGAAACAACAACTATTGTTTCGATTTTTTTCACAATAGTTGGCGCAAATTTTTCAATAGTTCCAGTAGTAACAACTAGATATAAAAGGTAATTCTGTTTAGTAGTATTGGTTCTCAATAGAGAACTAATTTATTAAAAACGAACTCAATGGAGAGACGAATTATGACAGAAGAAGCTGAAAAACTGTTAATAATCATCACACATGGCAAAGAAAATTTGGAACGGGTTGCCATTCCTTTCGCTGCGGCAAATGCGGCCTTGGCAGTAGATGCTGAGGTGACTATTTATCTCATGTTTGATGCCGTAGAACTAGCCAAAAAAGGCGCGCTTGAGGAGATAAATCTTCCTCCTCATCTTCCTGACCTTCCCAAACTGTTTCGAGACTTTCTGAATCTGGGAGGAAAGATTTTCCTCTGCTCGCCGTGCTGTGGAGAAAGAGGGATTAAACAAGAAGATGTTGTCGAGGGAGCAGTTATCAGCGGTGCAACGAATCTAGTTAATCTGGCATTAGAAAGTTCAGTATTGTCCTTCTGAGCATGTTTTCACAAACATGCGATAGATGTCTTGGACCTGTAATTAAGTCCTCAATTAATGAGAGCTCACCCTTGTTTGCAAAGGCTTTGAACATTTCAATTCTTTGCTTGAGCAAAACATAAAACCGCTGACAAAATTTGCCAGCCTTTGAAGATCAAGATATATACCGGTGAAGAGTAAAAGAATAATAGATGACATTCCGCGGCAAGACGATCTATGGCTCAGCCACTCATCGCGTTGTGATTGACTTTCATGATAGGCCATCCCCCAATGTTTCGGGGCAGGTTCGTTTCTATGAGAGAGAATCGCTGGAAGAAGAAAAGCAATTCTCTAATTTTAGGAAACTAAGTGATATTGTTAAACGGTACTGGGAGAAAAAGACCCGTACCGAAGTATTCGATCGAAGGCTTGCTTCTTGGTTCGCAGATTATTTTCACGAGATGGGCCTTAGAGGAATAGATTCTTATGAGGTGCTTGAGTGGCTCAAAGCCGGAACCTCTGAACTAACAGCTGAAGCAATTGACCGTGGTGAGCAACAACGATTTGAGATTGAAGAAGCAGAAAAACAAAAGCAAGAAGCATTTAGAGAGCAGATCCAACAGGCGGAGGAAGAAAAAAGAAAGGCAGAAAGCGAAGAATCAATCAAAAGAGAAGAAAGTGATTTGTTATCCGAAGAAAAAGCAACGGATATTAAGAAATCCACTGAAGAAGCCTTACCGACATTGCCTCCCAAAAAAGACGAATCTATTATGACAGGGGACGATATGGTTAAGGCTGTGCTTGAGCGAGTTGAACCCAAAAGCCCAAAGAAAAAGTCTTCTCAACAAAGGAGAAAACAACAGAAGCCAAAGAAAAGAGCCCCTCGGAAGAAATGAATTCGTAATAAAAATTCCTGGCAGGTTTTTTCTTGATCTCTTGATGTTTTCTTCTTGATTTGTCTAATTCTTACCAGCAAATGTTTGTTTTTAAGAGGCCGAAACAAAATAACAGATAGTGTATTTAGATCGTGTTGCTCTCCAAGTTGAGAATGTTTTCAAGTCATTTGGTTCGCTACAGGCGTTACATGATGTCTCTCTTCACGCAAGGAAAGGAGAAATTGTTGGTATTCTTGGTCCAAATGCTGCTGGAAAAACAACATTGTTACGAATAATTTCTGGCATCATTAAACCAGACGCTGGACGAATTGTCATTCATAATGTTGATCTGAGCAAACATCCTCGAGAAGCAAAACAGCACATCGGTATTGTTCCTGAAGGAGCCGGTTTAATTGACAAGCTAACTCCGCGAGAATACTTTCAATTCATAGGGGGAATCTATGGAATTTCAAAACAAGAATTTGCTCTCCGAATTCGGGAAGTTACCAAGTTATTCGACATAGCACACCTTCAAGATTCCCTTATTGAAGGGTTATCGAAGGGGCAAAAACAGAAGATTGCAATTGCATCTGCTTTCTTACATTCGCCGAGTATACTTTTGCTTGATGAGCCCACGGCAAATCTTGACATTGAATCTCAAATTCGTGTTCGGCAGTTGTTTGTTCAATATGCCAAACATAGAAAGAATACGATCTTAATTGCAAGCCATGTTCTGGCAAACATTGAGGGGGTATGTGATCGTGTTTACATTATTGGGAAAGGAAGAATTCTGTATGAAGGCAGAGTAGAAGATTTACTATCTAGAGGAAAGGGTTCATTGGAAAATGCCTATGTGCAGATAATGAGAGGTTCTGAAGGATGACGGTTTTGAATAAGAACTCTTGGATTGCTGTTGCTATTGCCGACTTTAAAATAACGACTTATCGCCTAAGAGGAAAACGAAAAGAATACTTTTTTGTTCTCTTTTTCTTGTTACTTACCTTTGGCTATTTGTCAAGAGTCATTGTTTCTGTCGCTTTGAGAGATGTTCCTGTTATTATTCAGCCCCCAGAACAGTCATACCCCATCATTTTGCTCTTACTTTTCTTCGGATTTTTCACTCCACTAGTTTCTCCTCTTGGCCAACTCGCCTCATCTAGAAGTAGTTCAGTGATTAGCGAACCAGCACTAGCTTCTCCTGCTTCAAAGGAAGCTTTTTTTCTTGGAAGATTATTCTCCAACCTTGCCTTCTTTTCTCCTTTGTATACCCTTGGAATGGTAGCTGGACTCACGTTTATTCCTACAAACCCTTTTAGAGATCCAAATATTGCATTCATTGGATTAACCATTGCATCATTCTTACTTTCAGTGCTTTCCCTTTCCCTTGGAGCAACCGTTGCTTACTTGGTTGAGCTTTCTTTTACGTCAGAGACTTCAAAACTTACTCGTCCCTTAGTTTCAATCATCATGGGTCTGTCACTTTTAGTTGCTATTCCTTTCACTGATTGGACATTACAACATTCATTTTATGAAATGCCGAAACTATTCACCCTCATTCCATTTGTTGCTGCATCAAAGATTGTAATATGGGCTCTCTACTCTGTAGGAAGCATTGATGCTCTCATTTCACTTGTTATTCTTATTGCAGAAATCAGTTTTGTGTGGGTAATAGGAGGAGTCATTGCGTCCAATAAGAGCCAAAATCAATCCGTCTTAGCAAGCAATAATACAAGAAAACAACATCGAAATTCCATGCATTATCGAAGTGGGCTAAGCGAGATCCTCAATGCTTATTGGAAAATCTCTGTCAGAAATCCTGAGTTCTGGACCAAAGCCGTTCTCGGAATCTCAGTAGTTATGTTTACCCTTTCAATGTTTTCTCGTCCCGAAATTTTTTCGCAAGAAGTAGAAATTACTCCCTTAGCAAAAGCACTAGTCGCAATTTTTGCCCTAAGCTTCAGTGGTCTATCTCTACTCTATATTTCGATGAGTGGGGTGCTCATTGAAAGGAAGGAATTCCTCAGTGTGATACTTATTGCTCCTCAAGGGAATACAAGAACATCTCTGGGGAAACTCTTTTTCTCTTTTGGTATAATTTCAATGTTTTACATCCCATTCATGGCAATCCTAGTAGTCACAAAGGCTATTCCACCCCAATACTTCTTTGTAGTCTACTTCTACGTCATGGCTATCCTTTTTTCAGAATCTTTGCTGATGCTTGGGATTTTCAGCATCAATGTGGTTCATGAAGAAGAAGACCTCATGAATCTTGTGAATCTTGTCATTCTATTTGTTTTGGCTTCTTTTCCAACAACCTATGTGATTACAGTAGCAATTAGAAATGATACTCTAAACCCTGTTACTCTATTAGCTACGGGTGGCATGTTCCTACTGTTCAGTTTGCTTGTTTGGATCACGGGAATAAGTTCAAGAGCAAGGATCGACCTGGGCACCTCGAATTCTACGA
>JALTMP010000248.1 GCA_027001645.1 Candidatus Heimdallarchaeota archaeon | reverse complement strand
CTTTAGGAATAAAACAGCAATTAATGAATTTGTCGTAATCTCTCATTCAATGTAATTGGGAATGTTTCGAAAAGATGCGGGATGTTGCATGAGTACCTCCCGCATAAGACAAATAATCTAACTATTTGGATAAATTGTTTGAATTCTCTTTCTTCAAAACTGCTTCTCTTGATTCTTTTGAAACCCCTGCGTTTTTCCCAATAGGTGAGTAGTGAACAATTGATTTGCCACCTTGTACGGAATCTAATTGCTTAGTCAGCTTAACCAGTGGGACTGCTATGAGCATAACTGGAACAGTGATGAATAACGCAAAAGTCGAGAGTCCTTGAGAACTTGATAAGTATTTCACTTGAAGGTTGAAAACAACCGTTTGGTTGGTTAGATTTTCAAGTCTTATTTGGTGATGACGATCTTTTGGAATTGGGATATACTCACGGTATTTCCCCCCTATTACTTCTGTTCGAATTGTGTGCTGATATTTGTTGGCAACAATATCTTGAACTTCAAGAAGAACGTATCCTCGAATCTCAAAATCAATTCTGATATATACATTAGCTGCAATTCCTCCCTGGCCGACAGAGATGATTTTTGCTTCCTCTATTTTGGAAAAACTAACGGTGTCATTGAAGCGTTCAACGGTTCTTCCGGGTCCCACCAAGAGATTTAGGCCCAGTGCCAGATTTATAAGAAGCAGAACTATGAAATAACGAGGTAGCGATGGGAATCTCATTATACTTCTTCCACATTTAGACATATTTAAGAATGGCAATATGAGAAAAACAGCGGGCATCAGCAGTCCTCTTTATCTTCAAAACGGGAAAATCTGCTTGTCTCTCTAAACGAGTTAGGGGTCTTTTGAGACCTCCTCATTCCTTGTAATCAGCAGATCTTTTGAGCCTTTCATTTTTGAATAAGATCATGGAGTAAATTCTTCCAGTATGGGACTCTTGATTCCCAAGAATTGTCGACTTGCATTATTTTTTTCACGAGCCCTATCCATGAATCAGGGTTTTCCAAATATCGTTCTAGGGCACGGCAAACTGCTGAGTAAAGGTCTTCAGAGGAGTACTCCTCAAAGACAAACCCTGTTTGTTTCTCCTTATCTTCAAAAACAGTATCCGCTAGGCCTCCTACCCGATGAGCAATTGGCACGCTACCATATCGCATCGCATACATTTGAGTAAGCCCACATGGCTCAAAGAGAGAAGGAATCAGAAACGCATCCGTTCCAGCATAGATTTTCCGAGAGAGTCCTTCATCATATTTGAGAAACACTCCTAGCTTGTCTTCCCACTCTTGTTGTATCTTAAGCAAACTTGCTTCAATATCTCGTTCACCTGTTCCCAGAACAACCATTTGAATATTCTCTTCAAATAAGAGGGGTAAGGAATCTATCAAGATGTCAAACCCCTTCTGCGAAGTCATGCGCGCTACAAGCCCAATGAGAAAAGCACTGGAATCAATCGGCAGTTCTGCTTCTTGTTGCAAAGCTACCTTACATTCTGATTTTCCTTCCATATTATTTACAGAATAGTTAGCCACTAGATTTGGGTCCGTGCTCGGATCCCACTCCTCGGAGTCAATTCCATTGAGTATTCCAACAAAGTTTTTCCCCTTCGATTTCAAGTCTTGCTGTAGACCGAATCCCCACTCTGTTTCAACTATTTCTCTGGCATAGGTCGGACTAACAGTTGTTACCTTATCTGAGAAGTGAATGCCTAATCGTAGGGCTCTTACACTATCAGCGGTATCTGCAAACTTTTCTATTGCAGACTTATCAATTCCTCTCCTCTCATATTCAATCAACGGGATTGAACCTTGAAATGCCATGTTATGAATCGTGAGAATGAATTTTTTCCTTGCTATAGTCTCTGAATGCATCGAGGAGGCTCTTGCGAACACAGGAACTGTGGCAGTATGCCAATCATTTGCATGAAACACATCAGCATCCCACCCAACAATATTAGGAAGCAATAGAGCCGCTTCAGATAAGAATAGAAATTTCTTTACCTCGTCTCCCTCATAAATGCCAGCCCCGCTAAACACACTTGCTTCAAGAAAGTAAATTGGCACATCGGATTTTGGAAGGAAGCCTTGCCAGATGGAGAACGAATCACTTTTTCTAAAGGAAGCTTCTTTCGAAATGAGCTTAAGTGAATGTTTGTCGGGATTAATCCAATCATACTTTGGAATTAAAACTCGAACGTCGAATCCTGCTTTTTTCAGCGCCTTAGGTAAGCCGTTGCTAACATCTCCTAACCCACCGGCTTTGGCAAAAGGAAACGCTTCAGCGGCAATCCATAAAATTTTCACGAGTTAGGGGTCTTCTCATTCATGTTTAAGTCTTCCGAGAGCTCCATTAGATGCTTTACATGGTTACTCACGATCTCATATAGCTTCTCAGCCTTGTCATCATCTTTGGCATTGGCTTGAAAAATTACCTTGTTAGGATGCAAGCCGGGTCTAACATGTATCCAGCCGTCTTCAAACACGACCTTTAATCCGATGAGAGTGTCCACAACCTTGATCGCACCGATGTCTCCAAAGGTCTTATCTAAGAGCGCGAGTAGTGTCCTTGTTTCAACATTCTTAACCCTAATTGGTAATCCGATTGTTTTTCTAGGCAAAACATTCTCAATAAGCTCACTTAGGAAGACACGCTCGTCTCGATTTCTACTTAATATTGTCAGAATGGTCAGAATTGCTAGAATGGGTTCTGCTTCCGCAATGAAAGAGGGAAAATAAAACGCACCTTGATCAGACGCCCCCCATATGGCACGTTCCATCCGTATTGTGCGCGCGATCTGCCCGGGAATATCACTAACTCGAACTACTCTGAAATCCTTGTTCTCAAAAGGCATCCGTTCAATCGTATCACTCAAAACGATCGTCGCATTTCTTCTCCCCGTTGATTTGAATAAAGCGATTAGTGCAGCAATTTGGTCCGAAGAAAGAATTTGCCCCATTTCGTCTATGAATACAACTCTGCCTCCGCTAGGGTCAAATGCAATTCCAAAGTCAGCCTTTGTTGCGATCACAGTCCTTGAAACTGTATGAAGCGATAAAGGATTTGGCAGAATATCTGGAATCGCTGTTGGTTTGTAGGAGTTAAGCGTGATGACTTGGATTCCCAATTGTGCAAGTATGTTGGCAACAATATCTGCTTGAGGCGATAAAGCCATGTCTGCCACTACCTTAAAGCCCGGTTTGATGGTTTGAGTAGTGTAAAAGCTTCGCACAGCTGACGCATAGATCATTGGTGCATCTTTGGTTTCCAAATAGCGTCCGATGTCATTCGGGCCTTGGTGCTCTATTATTGCCACGGGACCTTCTGAACTAAGCAATTTCAGCAAATCAATTTCAATCCCAAACTCATTGAATACTCTAATGTTTATTGTCTCGGGCTCTCTGTGAGTTGCGTGAAACATTATGCCTGCCTTCGCGGAAAAACGCTTCAAAGAGAACAGCAGAACAGGCAATGGACAAGCATGCAAATCAATCATGTTTACGCCGGCTGACATAAAGCCGGCACTGACAGCTCTTTTAATGACGCGACTGTCTTCACGGTAATCACGTGCAGTAACAACCATGGTATCTTTTCCAAGAATGGTGCCAAACGCGCTACCAAGCCTACTAGCTAGCTCCGGTGTTAATGATGTAATATCTCCCGCAATTCGGTTCTCACGAATGAGATCTTTGAACTTGTTCAGATCAATTGTTGTTTTCATTTTATATCGGCCTCTACAACCTTCTTAGCTCCAACTACTTCATTTGGTGGCACCATAACGTTCCACCCGATTATTGCGCCCGGCAAAATTCTTGTACCAGAAGAAATTCTGGAGTGGGAACAAATGATTGCCTGGGTTATTTCACTCCCTCTTTCAATGGCAACATTTTCAAGAAGGACACTTTTTCTAACTATAGCGTCTTCCTCTATGCTACTATTAGAACCGATAACACTTAATGGTCCGACTACAGAGTTCTGCTTGATTTCAACATTATCTCCAATTGCTACAGGAGGAATGATTTTGGCACTTTTAGCTATTGAAGTATTCTCTCCAGTCCAAATCCCTCCGTTATCATTACCGTATGGCATTAATGGCCAAGCCCACCTCCTTAGAACATCCCAATTTCCCCACAAGTACGTCAATGGATTGCCTGCATCAAGCCAATAGAATTCCTTGACAAAACCGAATACTTTGTACGATTCTTGAACAAGATATGGAAAAACGTCTCTTCCAAAATCCATTAAATCTTGAGCTGTGTTCAAAACTTCTAATACTTCGTAATTGAAAGAATAAATCCCCGTGTTCACTAAGTTAACATCCAAGCCAGAAGCTCGCTGCTGACTAAACCCAATTGCAGAAAAGAACAACTCTTCG
Organism: Candidatus Heimdallarchaeota archaeon; assembly: GCA_027001645.1. Taxonomy (GTDB): domain Archaea; phylum Asgardarchaeota; class Heimdallarchaeia; order Heimdallarchaeales; family JAJRWK01; genus JAJRWK01. The sequence continues at coordinate 9,777 of JALTMP010000248.1, read as the reverse complement.
GGACGCGGTTTCTCTAAGAAGAGCTTAATTTCTCCTTTTTCCCCAAGCCAGATCACACCGAATCTTTGCTGTGGATATTCAACATCTTTCAGTGCCATGGTTGCAAATGCATTTCTCCTTTCATGAAATTCGATCTGATCACGAATTGGCAAGTTCGTAATAATGTCTGCCATTGAAACGACGAAATCTCCATCAATGAAGTTACCAACTTTCCTTACTGCATCAGCAGTATCTAAAGGATCAACCATTGGAACAACGACTTCCAAACTTGTTTCTAGATTTTCCAAATGGTCTCTTATTTGCTCTCCAAGGTATTTTACAACCACAATTACTTTCTTAATTCCAGCTATTTCCAAAAGTTCTAAAGCGTAGTCAAGCATCGGTCTGTTAGCAACTGGGACTAGTGGCTTTGGAAGCTTCTTAGTTAAGGGAGACAAGCGTGTTCCCTTTCCGCCAGCAAGAACAACAGCCTGCTCTATCACAATGTCATCACTAGACTTTTGTCTCCATTTCCTAAAGCTGTTTTGGGACAACGGAGGGAAAATTCAATGCAATGGCAAAAGTGGATATTTTGAAACAGAACAAGAGGATGGAATGGAGGGGGGCTTGTTTGTCTCTCTTCAATGGATTCTAGACGTAGCTTCCAATAACGAAGCCAACCGCAATTAGTATGCCAACTAAGAAATGAATTCCAATAGTTGTTACGTTTACGGGTAGGAGATCATAGATTTTTGCGTAGAGATTTTGTATGCCCTTTGAAGCTTTGATAGCCAAGGGGAGCGTAGCAAGCGCTAACAAGACCGCCCATGGTAGCACTGAGAGAGCGACCATGATAACGATCCACACGTAAACGAAGCCAAGAAGCCAGGGATATAACTTGGAAGCAGTTTTCTTCCCGAGTCTAACGATGCTGGTTCTTTTTCCCGACAACTCGTCAGCATCCATGTCCTGGAAACTATTCACGTATAAGATCAATGCAACGAGTACTCCGATAGGAACTGAAGCTGCCCATGCATATTGTGATAATTCAAAACCAAGAGTGCCGGTCTGCAGGTAGAAAGCACCCAAAACTGGCAAGGGTCCAAAAGTTATTGCGATCACTATGTCTCCCAATCCATGATAGGCAAGCCTTAGCGGGGGAGCTGTGTAGAAGAAAGCAAGGAATCCACCAATAAGACCAATGATCAGAATAGTGTGCCCTGGGTAGATTGAGTCGAGGTAGAGACCTATGATACCACCAGCTAAGAGAAGAAGCATTCCTGAAATAAGAATCTTTGCCGGAGAAGCAAGACCTGATTGAATAAATCGTGAACCTCCATTAAATGGACTTCCTAAGATGTTGTACTCATCATTAGAACTGGTATGGTCAAAGTAGTCGTTGATGATGTTGGCTCCTGCATGAATTAGGATGATTCCCAAGAAGGTCCACAAGAAGATGCCCCAATTGAAAGTGCCGGTTGCATAGAATGCTGCCACCGATCCTACGATAACAGGGATTATTGAAGCTGTGAAGAATGGTGCTCTGGAAGCAAAAAGCCAATACTTCATTCGAGTCCCAATCGCTTGTTTGATTTGTGTTCCAAGAGTTGGTTTCTTCTCGGGTACCTCGTGGGTCTCTAGCTCTGTCTTGGCTCCGTATTTCATCCGATAAGGAATGAGTTTGACAATTCGGGTTGTCTGCGCTAGTTGATGAACAATTGTGTATACTGCGGGATCTTTTTCAGCCAGTTTAGAGATGAGCTCTTCCTTTTTCTCCTTATCTTTGACGAAACTGGCCCTAGCATCGACTTCTACTTCACGAATTCCTTGAAACTCTTCAGGAGGAGTAAGGAGAAGTTTCACATTCGGATTAACGTCGAGCTGTCGAATGGAAGGCTCGGGAAACTGACCCAAGAAGTATAGGTTCATATCATCGTCCATAACGTACTGGATTTCTCGAAGCTGAACAATACCGTCTACGCTAGTAATCAACTTTGCAGTATCGTTGCTCTTGAGGGTTGTATGGAAAAGCCTCTCGTTGTATTCTTTCAAGTATTTCTTTCCTCTCGGAATTGCTCTCTGAACTAAGGACAAGAAATCAAGTTCGTTTTCGTCCCAGCCTTTTACTTCCTTGATATCAACGATGCCATTGTTGACGTAACCATAGATTTGAACGTAGCGACGGTTTCCGTAACCTCCTTGCTCAAGCTCATCCACCTTGTTGAAAAGCAAGCTTATTTTCTTGGTAGGAGCTAGTCCTTGAGCAATTTTGGGAAGATTGGTGATCTTAATAGTTCGTTTCCCGCTTGTCTCTACGACTTCATAATCCACGGGCACGCTAACAGGGTAACCATCGTCTCCGTGGAACGTTAATACAGGTTTTTCTAAGGTAGCCAGTTTCTGAATGATCTCTTCAGTTAGCAATGACATCATCCTCCATTTCGTAAATAATAGGATCTTGACTCATATCACCGTTCTTCCATGCCATGATTCTCTTGGGTTTGATGCGAATGACTGAGCGTTTCCAGAACTCAGGGAGGGCGTTTCGCATGTCAAAATAGTACTTAATCAATGGTTCCTTTTTAAGCCAAGCTTCCTTGTATTTTTCCCAACCATGATCTAGGTCAGATTCGTCAACTGTGGCATCGCCTTGAACGAGGACAACATGTCTCTCCTTCATCCCGGAAGCCGTATTGTTAGAGAGCAGGAGACTTACTTTAGGATTCTTTTTTATTTGTGAAACTTTGCCACTAAAGACAACTGAAGAAGTAACAACGAGTTCTCCGTTCTCGTAGAAGTAAAGCATTGGATAGGTTCTTGGCCATGTGGTTCCCGGTTTTAGGGATGTGGTCAGCTCCCCAATGACGTAATTCTCTAGGGTTTGTTTGATCCATTCTTCCATTCGGCTGATCGCCTCACTTAAATGGTTATGAGCGCGTGATTTTCATCAATATAAGGATTATTTGTATTGATCACTAGCAAATAGCTTGTGAAAATCGGTCACTCTTAACAATGCACCAAGTATTCAGTTAATATCTGTTGTGATGAAACGTTGCAACTTTCTTGCCAGTTGATTATCTGACAAGGAAGGTCATCACATCTAGAGTTACTAAAGAGTGTATTGAGAGAAAAAAGGGGAGAGGAGGAAGCTAACCAATTCGGATAGAGGATAGGTTGAAGGGATTGGTTGATTCAGATCTGGTTGGTTAGTTAAGAAAGTTTCAGCTTACGTAAATGCTGTCAGAGGTTTCAACGTTATTGGATGGCGTATATGTGTAGCCGGTCTTTGTCAGGTCCGTAACGGTACAAGTGTACCAGCCACCGGGACCATTATCATAGAATAAGGTCACTGTACCATCAGCGCCTGTGTCTGCGGCACCCGTTGCTGTTCCCTCGGGAGTGTCCAGAGATACTGAAACAGTTACACCAGCTAACGCATTGCCATTACCATCGTAAACGGTAATCTTCATGTAGACATCATACCAGACCCAGAACCAGAATCTGAACTTCTCATACCACATGTCTATGGCGAACACGTACATTGTATTGCCGCCGCCACCACCTGAAGCGGTTGTTCCGCTAGCGGGAGCAGACTTCTGACCTTCGTTTCCGCTGGTATCTACTGCAGAGACTTCATAGGTGTAGGTCGTGGATGGGGTCAGTCCAGTGTCGCTGTAAGTAGTTGCAGTGGTGGTCGCAATTAAAACGCCGTCTCTGTAAATGTTGTAGTAACTGAGATCTGGATCAGAAACAGCGTTCCATGAAAGGTCGAGTTGTGTTGAGCTAACGGTTGTAACAGTTAGACCGGTTACTTGAGCAGGAGGTGTGGTGTCTGGGGGAGTTCCACTGCTGGGAGTCATGCTAATTGCTACGTCGGCCTGTACTCTTCCGTACCCATAATATTGATCCCAACCAGCAGCCCCGAGATCCAATGCGGAGTCGTGCAAGATCTGTCTTACATCAGCGGGAAGCAAGCTGGGGTTCTTGCTTAGCATCAGAGCAACGACACCTGTAACCATTGGAGTTGCCATTGAAGTGCCGCTTAGGGTCTGATAAGTGTTTCCTGGATATGTTGAATAGATGTTCACACCGGGAGCAACTACTTCGAGCTCGGGACCGTAGTTTGAGAATGAGGCACGTACATCTGAACTGTCAGTTGCGCCAACTGCGATGACAGTGCTGTAGCGAGCAGGGTAACTAATGCTGTTTGCATAGTCATTACCAGATGCTGCAACAATGACAATCCCTGAGTCGTATGCTCTCTGCAGAGCATCTTGCATGGCAGTGTCACCAGCAGAACCACCCAGTGACATGGAAATAATGTCCATGTTGTTGGAAATCGCCCAGTCAATTCCTGCCACAATATCAGAATATGTTCCGGATCCTTGGGCATTCAATACTTTTACGGCATAAAGATCTGCTTGAGGAGCGACGCCGATAACGCCAATTCCATTATCCTCAGCAGCAACAATTCCGGCAACATGTGTACCATGCCCATTGTCATCATAAGGATCGTTGTCATTATTTACGAAGTCATACCCGCCAAAGTAATTGTCATTCAAGTCAGGGTGTGTATAATCAATACCTGTGTCAATAATTGCTACTTTAACGCCATTTCCAGCGTAATTGCCAGCAACAACATCTGCTGCGTTCTCAGTTCCGCCCCACACAACTTCTGCATTGATCTGGTCAACACCCCAGTCAAGGGTATCTTGTAGAATTGTATAAGTGTAGTCTAACTCTACGCTTTTCACAAACGGTAGGTCTTGTAATATGTTATAGATTGGAACAGGCACGCTTGCTGCTACGCCGAGAATATTTTGATACTGGTGTTTGATAATCGCTTGCGGAACCATTTCCTGGAAATTGACTGGCTGATTGAAAGTAATAACCACATCAACCATGTCAAACTTGACCTCTTGGATGGTTCCGACACCAGGCGTTGGCAAGAACATGCTCGACCCGATCAAGAGTACGAGCAAAGTCATGCTCATTAATCCGATTTTTGCTTTTCTGTGCATATTCTCACACTATTCTTAGTTTTTAGTGGTGTCCTAACCTCGTAACGAGGTTACGACTTGCGCGCAATAAACATAAACTTATTTTTAAGTCTTTCGTGCTTCATTGCAAATCCATCTCCCGAGTTAGGGAATACGCTAAGTTGAGAAAGAGGAAAAGCGCCTACATCATTTCATGATCGAGTGATCGGACAAATACGATTCTCGGAGCCACCAAGAAAAGCAGTAATTCTTAAATACTAATTTACGAACATTGCATTCGATTAACGTGCCAAACCCAACAAGAAAAATACTAGCCAACAAATTTGGCAATCTCAAAATCCTAATGCTCGGATTTTTCCTCATTTCCCTCATGCTAGGATCAAACGCTGTCAATGCCTATCAACATTCAGCCCAGACAACAGCCCCCACTCACTCCATAACTGTAGCTATTACGCACGCGTCATATACTGACTTAGATAATGACGGCTTCGAGGATGATGTTGTTGTCATTTCGGATTTTTACTTGCAAAATGACAATTTCTACGAATTCATCTATTTTATAACACTAATTCTACCCTCGGGCACATATTACCAATATCTAGTCCAAGTGTGGGCATGGGTTGATTACGTAAGCATTACCAATTCATTCTATAACCATGCAACTGAATCCGGTAACTACACGGTAATCATAGAAGCCTGGTTGCTTAATCCTGACGTGTACTATGATGCATCCGTTGTGATATTTGACCCTCCTGGAGGAAGCGATGGAGGCAAACCAACATTTGGTGCCACGTAGCAACGAGTAAGTTTGTTTATTCAATTTCTTGCAATTATCCTATTCGGGGAACCGGGATCTAAATGAGATTACTACGCCAAGACCTAAGCTTTAAGGATTACATGATTCTGCAAGTGCTCCAGCAAAATCATTCCTTCACGCCAAATAAAATAGGAAGACATGTTGGTCTCTCTGCAGAAACCGTAAGAAGCAGAATATACAAGATGAAGCAGGGCGGAGTCTTAAGAGCGAATCGGGAAATCGAAGTCCCGCTCCTTGGAAAGAGAATGCAAACAGAGCTGGAAGCAGTTTACATCCCTCAACATCTAGGGTTACTCCGCCAGCACGTCTTGTTTCATAACGTTCCTAATGCAAGAAGCCTAAACGCGCTATTATCATTCTGCGAGGCTCATCCTTATACCCATTATCGGGCCGTAGCCTATGGAAACGGAACAACACTCTATGCCCAATTCGATATCCCTCCTAAGATTATGGACGAAATGGAACATCTTTACCAAGTCCTAGAAGAAGCGCAGCTTTTCGACTACTTCCAAATCTTGAAGACTGATTTTGTGGGAAAGAGCGAAGTTGACTTGGCCAAGTGGGACTATCGAAATAAAGAATGGCTTCTTGGTGATGGGAATGCATTTCCCCGGACACTCTCTATTATCGATCTTTGGGAAAAATTCCTAATGGAAGGAAAAGTATCTCCGATTGAAAAAGTTCGCCCAGCCATGCATTCTAAAATGGATCCGCTAGACATGCTTCTATTGAGAGAAATTACAGTGAATGCAAAGGCCAGTGTTAAGTTCTTATCACAAATTTATAACAAGGACATGGGAACCATTTCTCGAAGGTTAAAAGCCTTAAGAGAAAATGTTGCACTGGGCTCAATTCTCTATTACGACCCTTCCCTTTTTGATATCGAATACTATCAATTGATAATTGGAGAATTTAGTCCAGGAAGCGATTTATCTGCCGAATCTCTTCTTTCCTTCCTAAAATCTGGCGATCTACCTTTTGAAAGCACGGTTGCAATTGATGGAAAGTGGTTCATGTGGTATATCAGCTCACCGGCAAGCTTAGCCAGTTCTTTCACAGACTTTATTTGGCAAAACGTTGCTTCATTTCAAGTATTTCAACTAAACCTTTCGAAAGCTAGAACATATTACTTCTATCACGAGAATTACAAGGGAAATAAGGAATGGAGAACTGACACTGAATGGATATTCAATGATCCTCTCGATGCGATAGGATTACTCGCAAAAGCATGACCATGATTTAGTCCTCTTCTCCCATTTATCTTCAAAGTTCTGCAAAAGGATTTCACTAGGAAAAATATTCTTAATTGGTTTCACCACTCCATATCCGTGCAGAAAAAATTTGTTCAAGACACCCTCATCCCGGGAGAAGAAATAAAATATGACTATTTGAGCCGAGAGACAAGCTACAGTAATCTCGCCGCTGCTTTGATTCTTCTATTAGCCGCAGGAGCATCTTTTCTTGGTTTTTTAGAGATTGATACAATAGAATGGCTTGTTCTAGCAATAGTCTTTCTTGGTGTCGCTCTGATATATTCCATGAGAATAGTAGAATCCGACTACGTTGTAGTGACCAACTTTCGAGTCATGGAAGTGCACCAATCATTATTCAACAAATTATTCTATGGGGGAAATCAGCTCCGCAACTTTGAAGATCTACACTACGAACACTTAGAATCCGTAAGGATTGGAACACCCGAACTGAAACCAATCCAATTTTATGGAGGCGTTATCTTCTTGTCAATTGGAGTTGTAATTAATGGGCTGGTGGCTGAAGAAATCATCCAGGTGTCTAACACGACCCCTTTCCAGATAATTTCCATTATTTTTGTCCTTTTAGGAATTATTAACCTAATTCTTAGCCTACCTTCTGGAAAACCCTCAGTAAGTTTAACATCAACCTCTGGATGGGTAATGCGTCTCCCGCAATCCGGTGCTGACGAGGAGCTGGTCAAAACAATTGTGACAGAAAGCCGATCTTTCATATCCTACGGAGCAATTAGTTAATTCCTTCAAACAAGCGTGATTCTGTATGTTTATTAATTGGGAAAAGAGAATCAAAAAACTCGCCATCATCTCGGAAAACGAAGAAATCGTTGGAACATTTACAGCAATTAGGGAATCCAAATTGTTGAGACTGGGGTTGCTGATTGCTATCGTTATTAATATCCTTTCTGGAGACGTTGTTGCTTTGCTCCTTTCATTTCTACTCTTCTTTCTCTCTTACTTCCTAAGCGCTCAAGAAACTAAGGGCTCTATCACAAATATTCGTTTGATTAGCACAACGTCTAATCGATATTGGTTTCTCTCTAAAGTTTCCGGCGTTTTAATGCTGCTATATACCGTGTTTGAAGGAACGACAAGGATTCTTAGAGCAGAAACGATTGTTAGTGAAACAAACATTCGAATTTTTATTGATCTCATAGTTTTTTTCGGCATTCCTAGTAATTTTGTGGTCAATTACGTGGATTTCATTAAAACAAACGTTGCGTTCATTCTTGTTCTTAAGTCAGCAATAGGATTTGCTAATGGTTTTTGGTTCTCATTTTACGTTTTAAGAAGACGACCCGAAGTGAGCTTTGGCTACTTGAATTCAATAAGTGAAGTTCTGGTTACTCAAAAGAAAAGAAGTAATCGTTTCTCCCGATTACTTGGGAGTTTACTTCTTCTTCTCGGTATTCTGTCAATTGGAACCCCTTTCGGGATCTTTCTTCTTGCATTGGGTTTCTTCCTAATCGCAATATTCAGAGCAAAGTATGTCGCAGATATTGAAGTCTATGGCAAAGGAGGCCGAGTCATTTTTCAAGCGGAAAACGTCTCACAGAAACATTTCCCTGCAATTGCAACTATGTTAGCAAGAAGCTTCCTTTTTAGTCCACCAGAAAAGATCGATCCTAAAACATTTCCCATTAGCGTTATTCCCGCTGAGATAGGAGACAATATCTCGGCTAGTGCTAAGCAAGGATACTTTCGCCAAATCAATAAAGCAAGCTTATACAGTTTTATTCTAATTGGAGTGCTGATTCTGGGTCTAGCTCTTATAACCACAATCCCCTTATCCTTTGTGCTCAGACTCGGATTCTCTCTCGTCTTTCTTCACATCTTGTGGGTTCTTTTCAACAACGTCGCTGCTAGAAGGATTAAAGATGAACAAGTTCTCATAGGGGATACGCTCTTGCTACGATCATTTCAAAATAAAACTTGGATCATTAGAACAGGAAATATCATTGGGACTGAATTCACGTATAGTCCTTCCCTTTACCAGACGCGATACGCAGTTCACTCCGATTCAAGACTGGGGCGTCTTTTCTTGCAATACAAACCACTATTTGTTAACTTCTCCTTAATTATCATAATTGGCTTCTTGCTTTATGCTTCGGGAGCTAGTTCAAGAAGTGGGTTCATATCTCGGAATCTTCATCGCTTCTACTCTACACTTTCAAATCAATATGGCTCAGAGTTAGCGAAGACCTTCTTCTTCCTCATAATTCTTTATGTCATTTCTGCCCTACTAGTTACCCAGTATCTTAGGGGAAAGCTTCCTGAGATCCGCTTAGTTGTTCGAAACAGTCCAAAAATATCTCTCTTGTTTGAGAGCTCAACTACCGCAAAAAGAGCTCTTCTGCTACTTGCTCAAAATATAACGCGTACCAGCCGTCCTTTTCGGCGCCCGCGTTCTCGTCCTCCCTAACTTTTGTTGATTTCTTTTGCCCAAACTCTTTTTTCATTCGACAACCATATTTTTTTGCTATGAAATAGTTTTATAGGGGCTCTTCTGGAAAAACGTACAGTTTTCAGAGCAAGTATCCAGAGAAGAACTTGATTATCTAAAATATTTTATCTATGTGAAAATCCACGAAAAACATCAAAAGCATTTTAACTTGCTTACTCATGGCTTTCTTGTAGTACTCGGAGGAATAGTCGTGAAAATTATTGTCGTGGTCGGTCTCCCATTGTCTGGCAAGACAACTCATTGCAAGAT
>JALTMP010000247.1 GCA_027001645.1 Candidatus Heimdallarchaeota archaeon | reverse complement strand
CAATCAAACATTGCTCGGATGATTGCAGTAATAATGATTGCCATTTATCCTTTGTTTCTATTAGTTTTATTGATAGTTGCTCTACGAATTGGGACGAGATTGGGCATTATTGTGATTCGGCTATTAGGGGGAAAAAGCGAAAAAGATTCCCTTCAAGCGCTTTTTGGTTATTCTCTCATCCCTGTCGCAATTGGGGAAGGAATCGCTTCATTTTTCCGATTATTTTATGGCAAACAGCAAGTTTCCTCAATTTCCTATAGCAACATTTCTTCCTATTTCGATAGTATTTCAAAAAATGGTCTGAGCATTTTTATTGATCTCGTCCGTCTGGCTACTTGGATCTGGTCCGCGGTGCTTTTTTCATATGGCCTTAAACGGGAGGCAAGGATCTCCACAATTGAGGCAATTCTCGTAACCGGTTTGCTGTGGTTTGCATTCATATCAGTAATGTTTTAGCCTCTGTTCTGGCTCTCCAAATGATCTCAAATGTTCTTTCTATCCCATTTTTGTCCGTTATTCTATTCTACCTAATGATAAACATAGAAAAGAATAAGGGGAACTTAAGCTGTTTATAACGCTGATATTGAAATTGTCCGTGATGGAAGCAACAAGAAGTGTGATGCGAGATGAGCATGGCAATAACAAGCAACGAATATCAAAACAAAAACCAAGATTCACACTACTATTAGGGACAATCATCATTCTGTCATTTGTTACAGGGTCTTATGCCTATTCCTTACTTTCTGCTGGTGGTATCGATGCAGAAACCACTACAGAAAATCACAAAGAGAAAAGTATACAGAATGGATGGAATGGTTTCAACATCTCAAAAGATGTTTCCTTGGAGAAAAACAAGACGAAACTAGGCGTGTCGCGGAGTAGTGTCAAAACAGAAATCCAATTGGATGAGGAAAAAGAACAAGGAAATCCGATTGCTTCAATATTCACATTAACACAAGTCAGAACTTCGGAATTGATCAGTGCTGAAAAAATAAACGGTGATGCTTCTATCCCGTATAAGGAAAAAGAATTCATGACACTTCAAACAAGAAATTTAACATATTTCGACACTCCCTCAACATTCACAAAGGAATACTGGCAAAACCCTGACAGTAAATCAAATAGTGAGGTAACGTTAATCTCAGAGAAACTCTTTTTTTCATACCTTGACGATGGTTCTGACGCAATTGCTCAAGCAAACTATAATCTGCAGATGCAGACGCTATTCGTTGAAGATTCTTTGAATATCCACATGAACATGACGGTTCTTGCAGAGAATCCGCAATTAATCTCTCAAAACTCTATCGAGTTAGCAGGGATATCAATTTCGGTCAAGTTGGATGAAGAATACTGGAACTACTATTTGATACTCTACTCAACTATAAGTCCAGGTAATTCCTCTCTCGGGGTAGTGAGGGAGTTCCAGAACACAACGTTTGGCCAGGAAGTCAACATCAAACTGGATGTCATACAGAAATTCAGACAGGCGACTAACTTTTCACAATTTTCAGTTCAGACACTTTCCTTTTACTTTACTTCAGGAATTGGATTACAAGCATCACCTCCGCAGATTTCAGTACGCAAACACTTGAGTAAAGACAGTATCACTAATATGAATCCGGAGGCAGTCGTTGAAGAGCCAGCTCGTTTCTCTTATCTAATTTATACAAACTCAAGCACCAGCATCAAACTTCCCGATTATGGCTTCATGGGCTCAGTGATCGTTGAAAGGAAAAAAAATCATACCTTGCAGGGAAACTTAAGGATTAATTCACTTGAAGAAATCGAGATAGGATTCAACGTTTCAGAGATTCTATTACCAATTCGTGAAAGCGTTGTTGGTCTCTCGATTAGCATAAATTGGGGGTATAATGGAACAGCATACTGGGGAAATAAACTTTCACTGCTAATAAATGGGGATGTGTTTTTCGAGGGGATAGAGAATGTTGTAGACCAATTGAGGAACACAGAGATAAGATTAGTGTTCAAAACTAAACAGATGATTCTCAACACTGTTTCAGTAAGTCATAATCGACAATTCCGTGAGATCGTAGAATTAGGAACGGCTTCAGAAGCCGTTTTGCTGTTATTTCAAGAAAATCAAACCTTGAGTTACTTTCAGTATGATCCGAGAACAAGTATCTCGATTACTGATAAGGAAGTAAAAGTCTTTGATTATGGCGTTGGCTTGGTGTACTTGGTTGTTTTTTCGAAGGAAATTCCGGATGTTTTTGTGTTACCCGTTTATATGGAAACCATACGAACAAGTCTGACCCTACTAGAACCTAACGCAATTGAATTTGTTAGGTGGATCAAAAATTCATTTTCTGTTAGTTATGTTACTCGGCGTAATGAGTCAATACAGATAGATCAAGGTCGTTGGGTACTAACTTTGAAGAATGCAAACTTCACTGTTTCAACTTCTTTAGAAGCTAAACGAAGAAACAATGATACCAGATTGATCTTAAACAATATTGAAAATCTACCTCCTGGGGAGTATTTTATTACCCTTCAAGTGCATAGCGAGAAGTTTCAGGATCAGGAGCTGAGATTTTTCGCTAATGTAAGAGACATTGTCCCAAAGATCAATATTCTTGGACTTAATCAAACTGCTATAAGAATAAAAGCAACAGATAAACGAGGACCCCCTATTGCGTTTGCTTTTGTTACTCTACCAAACAAAGCGGTTACCCCAACAACATTGAATGACGCTGGTATTGGTGAGATTGAACTCTTCGAGCCATTATTCGGAAACCAGACTTTTCAGATTACTATTCATGATGTCATCAAAGAAGTAAGAGTGGACTTCTCAGAATATGAAAATGAATTTCTCCCACAAGTTCAAATCATTCATGCCAACAGTATTGGAAATGAAACGGGAGAAGTGCTATTACAGATCTTCATTCCCCCTCTATTCGGGGAATGGTTTGTGCCGATCCCGGGTGGCTTTCTAGCCATTGATATTACTCCATACAGTAGCGAAAATGAAACCCTTGATGGAATCCAGTTGGTCAATGAAAAACAACTTCTAATCAAGGGGAGAGGAAAAATGGTACAAAGCAAAGCAATAATCACAGTTAAAGCGCCGGAATTGTTTTTTTCTATAGCTAACAACACGCTACGTGGCACGCTTATTGTTCAAGAACCCTTCAATCAAGTCAAAGGTATATTGACAATCCCCGAAGGGCTGAAGATTAGAAGAATATTGTTTGAAGAGAGAAACATTACTGGTCGTATCCTCTATTATGGAGGAGATCAAATTGCAGTAGAACTTTGGCCAAAAGCACCCGGAACATACCAATTCGATATTGTGTTAGAGGTATATGGTGAGCAAAGTACATTAGGAAGAGGTGACAACTCATCAACGCCCTTATTCATGGGAATCGCTTTCTTCTTTTTGGGAATGGGGAGTTTAGGGGGTTCAATAGCGATCATATATAAGAAACGGGTAGATGCTAATATTGAATTCATTCTATAATCAACAAAAAGCAAAATGGTGCGCCGGCCGGGATTTGAACCCGGGTCGAGGGCTTGGAAGGCCCTAATGCTAACCACTACACCACCGGCGCAATTTCAACCAAACCTCGAATCAAGTGATATTTAACTCTGATGGAACTAACCTTATCGGTTCGAATAAGCAAGTGGTACCATGTTTATCAATCAATTTATGAGACACATCGAGGTATTCCCTGCGTCTTGGACCCAATGTTTACCCTTTGCAACTTGTGTATTTTCTCCCCAAGGTGCATTTGAAACGTGACAACTGGAAACCAGCAGTCCGTACAAAATGACTCCTACCATACCCCAAAGTGAAGGGTTGGGGTTATTTTCATTCATCTCTCCCCGGTTCTCTCGTCATCTGGAAAGAAGCGAAGAGAGGCGCAAAAGAACCAGAACGA
>JALTMP010000246.1 GCA_027001645.1 Candidatus Heimdallarchaeota archaeon | reverse complement strand
GTTACCGCTCCCAAGAATTCTAAAAATGATAAGCATTCTCCTCATGTGGTTATTATTAGCACTGATACCAGTAGCCCTCACGCTAGCCTTTTTCCTTGAATATATCAATCTTCTAGGCTTCGTTTGGGATACTTGGCTTGTGCAAGTAGATCTTTTGTACGGCATAGGTCTTTGCCTAGCTGATGCTGTAGCGATCGGAAATTTCTGGTTGATGATCAAAGAAGCGGCGGCAGAAGTTAATCCCAGAGAAAGAGTGCCTTACGAAATCGTTTTACTTTTAAAAATCGTGATTTTTGTCATTCTGCTTATTATCCTATTTAATTCTCCAAATTACAGCTCGCCCATTATTAATTTCGTTACCATTATTGCAACAGTCGCGGCCGCCATTGAGTTTACAATCCGCTTCGGGAAGGGCTTGGGAAGAAAAGGAGAATCCAAAATGGGATATGCTATGATCCCAATATTTACAGCTGTAAACTTTCTTAACAGATTTCCAGGACTCCGATCTGTTGTTATCATCTTGTCAGCGGCACTATTCTTCTCCCTATTCGCGATCAGCTATTATTACGCTGAAGATCCAGATCTGATTTCTGACCTTAACGAGTAGGAAGCGCTTTACGGCCTGGTTTCCGCCGTAATTAAATTATCTATGGCTTGCGGTAGCATTTGGTAAGCCCTTACCAGAGTGAGAAGAGATTTCTTGTCTACCCATTCATTGGCGCCGTGAAGATTCCCTCCAATTGGACCGAGATCAATGACGTGTACACCTGGAGCGGCGAAATGGCGGCCATCTGTTGCGCCTCCTCGTTCCAAGAGTTGCGGACTTTTACCATTTTGCTCGAGAACAGACCGAGCAGCAAGAACAAGAGGGCTATCCTCGGGAGTGTAAATATAACGACCAGAACATTTTATCGTCATATGGAAGTCTGTCAAGTATTTTTCAAGAATGGGGGTCAGAACGTTTTCTACCTCGTCTTTGTTATTAATCATTGCCCGAATGTCTAACCATGCCTTGTGTCTTGAATCAGCATGTTCAAGGAAGTTTGGCGTAATTGTTATTCCGTAATCACTGGGTGCCTCAACAGGCAAAATAGCATTTGTGATTTCAAGAACCGCATTGAGGAAACCAGTAAGGGATTGATCCTCGATATGAACCTCATCATTCGCTGAATCCGGACGAATGTAGGTTAAGTGAACGGTTCTCGGAACAGAATTGGATTTGAGAAAATCTCCGTTGATAGAGACTACTGAGACACCCCGGCTTGATGCAAATCTTGCAGCTTCTATTAGTGCATGTTGATCCTTATCTGAACGGAAATAAGCAGCATGAAGTGATTCTCCCTCATGAATGTAGGTTCTGAACTCCATGTGTTCTAGACTACCCTTTCGGTTCCTCGGACGAGAGCTAAAAGTAATGATGGCTTGCAAAAGGTTTCTCCTCCTCGTTATCAATTCCAAATTGGAGACTTCTCCTGTTACGACATACTTTGGATGGATTCCTAGCCGACTTAGGAATTCCTTAACATGTGAGGCTCCATTTCTTCCACCGATTTCTTCGTCACTGGTAAACGCAACAATTGGTTGGACCACGCGAGTCGGATTCTCTTTGAAAAAGGAGCGCATTGCTAGCATAAGCGCGACGAATCCCCCTTTCATGTCTGCAACGCCTCTTCCCCAATATTTTCCGTCTTTCTCAACAAGCCTAAGGGGGTGGGTTCTCCAATGTGAGGCCTCAGCAGGAACGACATCAACGTGACCAAGAAATAGCATAGTAGGTTTATTTTGGTCTAACTCTTCGGGGAGAAATACGAGAGAGTAGTATTCATTCTTTTCAAGAACTTCTGAGTTCGCATTTATACCAGCTGTCTGAGAAAGCACGAAATCAACCCAGGATTTATCGGGCTTTTTGGAGAAATCGTCTGATATGGTTGTGTCTAATGAAACAAGCTTTGACAAGAGACTCTTTAGTTCAACCTCATTGGGTTTGGCGTTCACAAAAAAGTATGCCTAACCTCTTCTTATAATAGGTTGTATGCAAGTACAACAATCAGCTTAAATTCAAGAGGGCAAATCAGACAAGTTGGTATTAACTGTGTCAGACAAGTTTTTGTACAAAAGGAGTTAGTAGACTCAATTCTATCTAACTCGACACATAAGATATGGTTCGAGCAATAATTTGAAATGTCAGCCGTAAAATATAGGGAATGAAGGCGTATGGGTAGCGAATACATCGTAGAATTGAACAGTGAAAACTTTGATGAGATCATCAAATCCAGTAACAAGCCAGTAATTGTTGATTGCTGGGCAGCGTGGTGCCGCCCATGCTTGGCGATTGCGCCGTTGTATGAGAAGTTAGCTGAAATGCATCACGATAAAGTGCTCTTCGCTAAGCTAAATACAGATCATAATACCGAATTAGCAGCTCGACTAGGAATCTTTAGCATTCCTACATTTCTTGTATTCAAAAATGGTGAGCTTGCAGGAAGATGGGTGGGAGCCCATCCGGATCGGCTAAAACTGGCTGTTGAGGAACTAGCAAAATAAAGCTGGTCAAAAAAAGCACTTGTAATAAGTATTGAACTAGTTTTGGCAAACGTTGTGTTCTGAAGTCATGCCATAATAAAGAATTCTTTTTCTATTCATTTCTAGAAGCGAATATTAAAATAAATTATTTAAGTCGCCCATAAATATGCAATCTACTGATGGAATACGAACCCACATTGGGCACATTGTGTATCCCAATGTCTATCGAACAAGGAGAGAGCGGATTTTTGCAAAGCTCGAGGAAGATTCACTTCTAGTTATAATTTCTAATCCCGAGCACGTCAGGTCAAATGATGTGGAATACAAATATCGCCAGAATAGCGATTTGTTCTACCTCACGGGATTTGAGGAGCCAGAAAGTGCAACTATTTTGTTCAAAGACAAAGAAACAAAGAAGCCAACATTTTATCTTTTTGTGAGAAAGAGAGATGAAGAGCAGGAAACATGGACTGGAAAGAGATATGGACCAGAGGGGGCAATGAAGTATTTTGATCCAGATCAATCTTTTCCTATTGATCAGTTTCAAGAGATCTTGAAGGAGAAAATGGAGACGTATTCAAATCTCATTTTTAATTTCGGAGTGGATGAAAAGATTGATACCGAAATCGTGAGAATGGTTACAGCAACACGCCGTTCGAAATGGAAAACTGGCAAAGGTGTGTTTTCCCTATTGGATCTTTCCGAATTCCTCCATCCTTTTAGACTAATCAAAGATCAACACGAGATAAGGCTAATGCGAGAAGCAGCCAGAATCTCTGCAGAGGCGCATATTAAGGCCATGGAGTTCGTTAGAGATGGGGTCTGGGAATATCAGTTGCAGTCTGTAATTGAGCATCATTTTGTTCAAGAAGGGGCTAAAGGTCCGGCCTACCCTAGCATTGTAGGGTCCGGAGCTAATGCCACAATCTTGCATTACACCGAGAACAACATGCAGGTTAGAGATGGTGATCTAGTTCTAATCGACGCGGGTTGCGAATATCAGTACTATGCGGCCGACATTACTCGAACCTTTCCGGTCAGTGGCGAGTTTACCAACCCGCAGAGAGAATTGTATTCATTAGTACTAGAAGCTCAGAAGTTAGCCCTTAGTGAAGTAAAGCCAGGATCAAACTTGGAACATATTCACCAGGTCGCAGTGAGGAAACTCGTTGAAGGAATGTTAGATCTCAGCATATTAGAAGGAGACCCTGATAAGATCATTGAAGAGAAGGAATATAAGACGTATTACATGCACGGAACCAGTCATTGGCTTGGAATAGATGTCCATGATGCTGGGCGGAAGATTAAACAAGATGGAACGCCTGTCAGTCTTGAACCGGGCATGGTGTTTACCGTTGAACCGGGACTGTATATTTCACCAA
>JALTMP010000245.1 GCA_027001645.1 Candidatus Heimdallarchaeota archaeon | reverse complement strand
ACCCGGGTGTCATGTTCATGCCAAAGCCTTCAAAACTAACCATTGGAGATATTTCATTGGAGATTTCTCCCGACATGACCCCGGAACAGATTCAGGCAATGATTAAATCTGTTGCCGCTCTTCGCCAAGGCTTATCTGATGACCCCAAATCAGATGAAATGCCCGAATTACCGATCCGTTCTGAGCAAATCGACCCTCTAGAGATCCTTACAAATGGAACGTGGCTCGATCGTATTGCACTCTTCGTGCGAAATGAATTCGGTTTTCTCGAATTCACAGTTAATGATGTTCAAGTTCAATTCCACGCGCTATTTGGCAAGATTCTGGAGAAAGCAGCCATTACGACTTATCTGAATCGACTCGTGCAAAAAGGTTATGTCTCCAAGAGGAAGGTACCAGGGAATCGTGTCTTTCATTTTCAAGCTCAATCGTTACTGTTTGAAGATTATCCTGAAGTAGATCTTGAAGAGCTAGCTTCTGATCAAGAAGTTAAGGCACGATTGAAACTCTAATCAAAACAACAACTTCATTAACATAGTTGTAAGGGCTTTTTCACAGAGAATATGCAAATACGATTGCTTGATATTCTAGCAGACCCTGACACAAAGACCTGGCCCTTACAACTAGTTATATTTGAAAAAACAGCAACTGAGAGAGAAATAAGGGCTCCGCCCTATGAAGAAACAGGCCTATACTGCAGATTTTACTGTGCTCTTCACGATGTTTTTTTCGTCAAAGAAGAAGCAGGGAAAGAGATACGAATACCAAAGAAAGACTGGACAAAGCAGATTGATATAAAAGAGTGCAAAACGTGCATCAAAGAAGAAATAGTGGAGGGAGTACTAATCAGCCAGCGAAAAGGCCGAAAACAATGGTTCCCAATAGTGGATGAGATACCAATCATGTTCCCGGATGAATTGCGCGACAAATCAATTGATAGTAGTTTTACAGTAAAGCATGCTGAAAAACTCAAAGAATTAGGATTAAACGTTTGAAAACAGAAGTTTAGTGGCGGGCTGGCGGGGGCTTGAACCCCGGACCTGTTGCTTTCACCAATCACAAAGCTATAGATCATAGGAGGCAACCGCTCTTCCAACTGAGCTACCAGCCCAATCTGATTCGGGCTTAGAAAAGTTAGTTTTTGGGTTTTTCGATCATGTTATGGGAGAATCAAAAAACAAGCAACGAGGGCAGAGAAGAAATAACAAGAGCATAGAAAAATGCAAAAAATAGATAATTTGCTAAATTCCCGATATGATAAAAGCACCCTAAGTTTTTTTAGCCGAGAAAGAGTTGTGTATCTTAGAAGAAAACTTTCCAATAAGTATCACATAATCGTGGAAGGGTAGTCACATGTTTCCAGAAAACATCATTAATAGCCTTCCCCCAGAGGGACTAGGCATTGGTCTAAAAACCTTAATTTATACAAGCATATTGTGGATTATTCTCGCAGCGGCAATAATGCGAATAATCGTTTCGAGGCAACAAAGTAGGAGCGGAATGGCGTTTGGAACCGCAGAAATTGTAGGAACAGCAGTCCTATCTGGGGGTCGAAATACCCTAGACATGATTACTGCCTTACGGATAGAGATCGCAGGAAATCAAGCAGCATTAAAAACCCTAGAGCAAGCAAGAGAAAAAGGCGAAATCAGCACTCGAGCTTACAACGAATTAAAATTGGCATATACGAAACGAATTGACGAAATTACAAACACGCTCGCGACTTACGAAGATGCAGATATCCAAGAAATTGAAGAACAACTTGCAATGCTAGAAGCGCAGGAAGAAGAACTTTCACCAGCAGAGCTAGAAGATATAGAGGGAGCAATATCATCTCTATCGTTAGAAGAAGAACAATTGCTTCCGCCAAAAGAGGAAAAACCAGAACCAACCCCAGCAAGCCGACCACCAACACCACCAGCCCCAAGCGCACCAGTACCGCCAAGCGGACAAAAACCAGAGCAAAGCAAGGTACCAGCACCGCCACCACCACCAGGCATGTCAGCACCAAGTGCACCCTCACCAACACCAACACCACCAGCCCCAAGTGCGCCTGCTACCCCAAGCGCAAGCCCGTCAATTCCCAGCCCACCAGCTCCGAGCGGTCCACCGACACCAAGTGCACCCTCACCAACACCAACACCACCAGCCCCAAGTGCGCCTAGAATGCCAGAAGCCCCACCATCACAAATCCCTACACCAACGGATGAAACCGCTCCTCCAAGCCCCGTAGCACCACCGCCACCGCCACCACCGGCAGAACAGAAAGAGGCGGAACAAGAAGAAGGAGTATTCGCAAAATCAACCAGCATTGCGGCACTAAGAATGGAAATGCTCAAAGAACTTGCAAGACTCAAAAAGCTATCAGAATTCATGGCAGAACAAGAAAAGTAATTGGAAAAGAATAAAATCAATCCTCCATCCGCTCCTTTTTCTTGACTCCCTTCCAACTCCGGGAATTACAAAAAGATTTTACAAGTGAATGAAAAAAGAGCCACATGGTAAAAGAAAGCACAATTGGAGTAATAGGAGTCCCGCAAGACCTCGGAGCATCTAGACGAGGCGTAGACATGGGTCCCAGTGCCATGAGAGTTGCTAACCTAAAGAAGAAGATTGAACACCTTGGCTATGAAGTAAGAGACTATGGAAATATTAGCTGTCACGACATTGACGAACACATTCCAAGTGACATTAGAAGGACAAAAGATGCAAGAAAGGCGAGATATCTTGCATACATTATAGATACGGCACGGCACTTGAAAGAAAGAATCAGAAAGGCGATAACTAACAACCATTTTCCCCTAGTACTGGGTGGGGATCATAGCATTAGCATTGGAACAATGGCGGGAATGATGGAACTTCACCAGGGGAAAACAGGGATAATCTGGGTAGATGCTCACGGAGACTTTAATACTCCAGAAACCACCCCAACAGGAAACATCCATGGGATGCCATTTGCGGTTATTACAGGCAGAGGTCACCCTGCATTGCTGGAAATTGGTCCATCCCCCACAGTCAATGAGAAAAACGCAGTGCTGATTGCAGCAAGGGACATTGATGCAAAGGAAGCAGAGTTGCTTGAGAAATCACAAGTAACGGTTTTTACGATGAAAGACATAGATGAAGATGGAATGGCGAAAGTTGCAAGAAAAGCAATCTCTATCGCCACTAAAGATGTTGACCATTTACATGTTTCATTTGACATCGATAGTGTCGACCCATCCATAGCCCCGGGTACTGGTACAGCAGTACAAGGAGGACTAACCTATAGAGAAGCACACTTACTTCTAGAGATATTTCATGAAAGTAAACATCTCTCGTCATTAGAGATGGTGGAGGTAAATCCAACACTTGACGTACGAAACAAAACCGCAAAACTAGCAGTAGACCTAATATGCTCTGCGCTTGGCAAGAAAATTCTCCCATAATGCTATTGCCGATCCATTCTTGATTGGAGCACTTTGGCCATTTCTTCCAGAACAGTTCGAGGATTAGGAGCCTTTGCAATCCCCGAAGCAAGCAAAACCCCCTGACTGCCCATGTCTAATGCGTCGGAAAGATGAGTTGAGTTCTTTACTCCTGCACCAACTAAAGGAACAACAGTATCGGACACTTCCCTTATAAGAGCAATAGTATTTCTGACCACCTCCGGCCTTGTTGTCACAGATACATCCCCCCCAATCAATTCGGGGGGTTCCATAGCGACAGCCCAGGGCTCCAACGCAGCGAGGGCTTTGCTCACCAAAGGAGTCGCAGCACAAACCAGAGCATGCAAACCGTGTGATTTCAAAGCAACAATACCATCAGAAATTAAGTCTACGCCAATTCGCCTCTCAGAATGATTCAATAACGAGCCAGCCACGCCGAGTTCCTTCAAATTAGCTGCAGTAATATGACCGGTATGAGCAC
>JALTMP010000244.1 GCA_027001645.1 Candidatus Heimdallarchaeota archaeon | reverse complement strand
GATGTTTGTTCCGTAATTTTGCAAGCCACCATTTGTTCCAGTAACCGGGTGTTCCCTCAAGGCATCAGTTAAGGCCTTGGATGCGGCTTTGAATTTCTCTTCATCAATGGGCTTAATGACACCACCATCTGAGTCATCGGAAATAATGGCAATAACCCTCTTGCTACCCAGAACAGCACCTAGCCCGCCTCTTCCAGCATATCTTCCGGGATCATTGTTCTCAATGTTATTGCCGAAGATCCCCGCACCTTTTAGCAGTAACTGACCAGCAGGACCGGCTCCAATGATTCCGGGTCTGGTCTGGTATTTCTCCCAAAGGGAATGAATGATTTGATACGCACCCATCATATGATACTCATTTGCTTGTACGAGTTTTGCGTCATTGTGCCTTATTTCTAGATTGTACCACACATCGTTATCGGAGGGCTTTCCTTCAATGACTAGCGCTTTGACTCCTGCTCGTGCTAGCTTGTGCGGAGTGCGACCGCCAGCATTGGCTTCCTTTATACCTCCTGTGAGAGGAGATTTCCCCCCAACAGACAATCGTCCACTTGTGGGGGCTGTTGTCCCGGTTACGATTCCCGGTGCTACTATGAATTTGTTATTTTCACCGAGGGGATGTGCTAGAGGGGGCACCTCCTTTGCAACTATGGTGCTTGTGAGGCCCCTTCCTCCAAGGGTTCTCCATTCTTCTGGCACTTTCTCCCACTTGGTTGAGAGAGTGCTCATGTTTACTCTTAGAATTTGTCTATCTGAATCCATCATTGGACTTCAACTCCGAAGTCGGAACAATATAAGGAGAAGTGGTATTTAAGTGAATTATGGGGAATCCCCATAATTCAAACAGTATTCACGGTGAGAAGTGTTTTTCCAAAACAATGGCTTTTCGATAGCCTAAATAATCCCGACATGGTAATAATCAGTGTGAAAGTTTATGTGAAAGTCTTCGCTAACCTTAGGGATTACGTCAAGCCTCGTCCAGGAATAGCGGAAAAGATTGAGGTAGATGTTGAAAGAGGAACAGAAGTTAGGAAGATCGTTAAGGATTTAGGTATACCGGAGAGCGAAATTGCGATTATTCTCATTAATGGCGTCCACAAGAGCCTCGACACGGTACTAGATCAAGAGGGTGCGGTTATTTCCTTGTTTTCCCCAGTTGGTGGAGGATGCCTCTAGATTGGGTGAGCGTCAGATAGCAACTTGAGGAAGTAACAATATCATTACCAAACGAATATTATTATACAATGAGAAGATTCAAACAATGTTAGATGTAAGACTCTTTGGCAGATTTAGAAAATTCTCTCCCCAGCCCAGATTAACAGGTAATTCAAAGCTTTCGCTAGAATATAAAGAGGGAGAAACAATTCGAGAGTTGCTAGGCCGTATTGGCATAGACCCCAATGATGTAGGAGAAATATTCATCAATTTTACGCCAATTTTCAACCTAGAAGAGGTAATTCCGGAAGATGGAAGTCGCATAGGCATCTTTCCCAAAGGTTTTGCTTTATTTGAAGGAGCATCACATTTGGCAGTAGAGAGAGATTATTCAAAGAAAGGGATTACCCTTGAGTATTTCTAAAGCAAGAACATGCGATGCTTTTCTGATTCAGAACATCAAAAAAGACTCTTCAGAAGATATGTAGCAATACTTTCCATGCGACTAGTATCTTGAAGTTCCTCCATGGTCTCAATTTTCTTCAAAAGGCGTCTTGCCTTTCCTTCCCATAGATTGATTTTTTTCACTAGTTGTAACGCTTCAAGAGGCATAGTAAAGCTAAAAATAGCTTTTGTTACGGTGTTTAATCGCTCATCTTTTAGAGAATCGTCAATGAGGGGGAAAGAGATATTTAGAGCAAAAAGCCGTGGTCCCCTCTTTGGAAAGGGAATAAGGAACAAAGCATCAGCGAAAATATCCCCCATCCCGATTACGGTCAAGCTGGCTCCTCCAAAGCGGATTAGGTCTTCGTAAGTGATGTCGTATACTTTCATCCATTCTGGGCTCGACTTAACAATATTTACTCCAGCGTCAGATAATGATGTTACAACCCAGCCGACAATTCCTCGTTCCCTTAATCTAATTGGGTTCCACTTTAGGGTAGCAATAGATATTGGATCAAACCATAGGATATGAGAAAAAAGGATAATTGTTGCTAAAGCAAACAATCTGCTGAGTCCCTCTAGAAGCTTAGCAAGACTAACCAATGGTGTCTGGAGAAATATGCTACCAAAGACTGCCATGACCAAAGCAATGAATAAGGCTACTACCGAGGACTGAAGCTTTCTTTTTTCTTTTTTTGAGAGAAGGTTTGAATGAGTTTTGGTAATTCGGTACGAAGCGAGGAAATAAGTTGAAGCGAAAGATAGGTTACCCAGTGCCTCAAGGAAAAGCATTGGTTGTTTTACTACTAGGACTCGAGTTCCATTCTGTTCTTCAATTGTATAATACAACATCCCTGTTGAGAAATATGATAAGAACAGTCCAAAAGCAATGAGAACAAAAGCGAGTGTAACACCAGCCATAAAGCTAGTTCGAAAGTCAAACTGGGAACGAATGACGTACAGCATCAATAAAATCATTGAGAAAATTACGCCAACTACGGAGATATTGAAAATAATTGTGCTTTGGTACAGAGTGAATTGTTTCAGATCAAGAATCCAAGGAATGCCAGCCAAAACCCAAAATGAATAGCAAATAACGATGAAGGCGTAAGTGAGAAAATGCAGAAAATGGTGAAGATCTATGAGCTTCGCTTGTAAATGCATTGCTAAATTTCATTTTCGTTCTTATTGGACTTAAATTTTGAGTACGTCTCATATGTTGTAGAAAACCCCCAATCACATGTCCCACGGATCAGAAATATCGGTTTTCCTCTTTGACTGGCTTTCTTATGAAGCCATGTCCTTTGAGGTGTTGTCCTCCGCAGAGTAGCACCATGCCTTCGGGGAAAATGCTTATTCTGGCGTTTTCGTGAGGAATGATGGTGTCAAGTTCCACTACCTTAAAGTCAATAAATAGTTCTCCAATTTCTTTCGGGGTGATTCCTAATCGCGCAAGGAGTTGCCGCATTGTTTCGCCTTCAATGTAGGCTAGAGAAAGTTTAGAATCTTCTGTTGCCTTTGGATTGGGCGTGAGTTTTCTAAATTTTCCAAAAAGATGAATATCTAACATGGTTCTATACTTAGTAAGAAAAAGAAGTATTTACTTTTTCCTAGGGATGTTTTGTGATTCAACCTTCCAATATTCAAGATTGACAGAGATTGTGCTGAGAAATGATTCAACTTTTCGTGATAAATGCTCGTAGAGCCCAATAAGCTCTAGGGCAGCAGCGGTAAGATGGGTTCCCTTACGCCCTCTTTCTGATTCCACGATTTTGATAGGTTCGAGTTTTTGCTTGATGTCAGTGAGCATTTCCCACGCTTTTTTGAAGTCAATATCGAGATGCTTTGCTGCTGAGAGAATTGAACCGGTGTCCCTAATTGTTCGTAGTAATTCTATTTTTGTCTCCCCAAGAAGGGGGACGGAATCATTTCCCTCGTTTTTTTCGAACCAAATTTTGAAGCCTATTTTTAGAGGAAATCTGTCAGACGTATCTGGCATTTATTCAACATTAGAAAGAGGATTAATTAATCGTTGCCTAACCTTGTCATAATTTGCGCCTTGGAGGAGGTCAGAACATGGCGTCTCCAGACATAAAGCCATGTTTTGATGCGAAGAATTCATGAAGCCGTTAGTGTGATTCTAGTTCGTGAGCAATGTGGAGATTACCATTGGTCAAGTGAACATATATCTTGGCCAAATTGAAAAAAACCTTGAGTTGATGAGAAACGTATTTGAGATCAGTGCAAAACTAGAACAAGAAGTGAACCACAGCCTTGTGGTCATGCCAGAGCTTTTTGTTACCGGCTACGA
>JALTMP010000243.1 GCA_027001645.1 Candidatus Heimdallarchaeota archaeon | reverse complement strand
GCGAACACTTTCTGGATAAAGCATTCCAGTGGGGTGAAACTGTACGAACTCCATATCTGTAAGCTCTGCTCCAGCTTCCAAAGCAAGAACCAAGCCATCTCCCGTATATTCCCAGCTGTTAGAGCTGACTCTGTAAATTTTCCCAATGCCACCCGTACAAAGTACGATAGATTTTACTTCAAAGAGTACTAGCTTTCCGTCTTGTCTTCTATAGCCAAAGGCTCCAACAACCGAATTGTCCTTAACCAGCAATTTCGTTATGGTTGTTTCCATGTAGATCGAGACGTTAGGTTCATGAATCACTTTGTCTTGAAGAGTACGGATAATCTCAAGACCAGTGCGATCACCAACATGGGCCAGTCGAGGATATCGATGTCCACCAAAGTTTCTCTGGTTAATTCTTCCGTCTTTTGTTCTGTCAAACACCGCGCCCCATTCTTCGAGCTCTCGAATACGATCGGGCGCTTCTTTGGCATGAATTTCTGCCATTCTCCAATCATTGTGAAGCTTTCCACCCCTCATTGTGTCCCGAAAATGTACTTCCCAAGAATCCCGAGGATCTGCATTTTGGAGGGCAGCAGCAGCCCCACCTTCTGCCATGACAGTGTGAGCTTTGCCCAATAGCGACTTGCTTACGATGGCCACAGATGCGCCCTGACGTGAGGCTTCAATGGCTGCTCGCAGACCAGATCCTCCAGCTCCCACGACTAACACATCGTGCTTAAATCGGAGAATTTCGTTTTTCTCTCGGTTAATGGTTGCATTATTGCTCATTTTAGATCAGCCTCAGGTCAGTAATAACATTCATTGCCACAAGACGGACATACAGATCTGCTAAGCTCACGGTGAACAGGCTTATCCAGAACTCGATGTTGTGATTCTTGTTCATTCGTTTGATAAATCTCCAGCTTTTATATCGAGCCTTTCCAAATGCGGAACAAGAATAACAATCAACCCCGCCACCAAAAAAGTGCTTGCTAGCATGGCACGAGAAGACGTAGTAGCTCAAGAAATATGCATTGATCAAGAGAACAAGACTACCAACGCCAATTCCAAATCCATCTTCAAATCGGAACGCGTTGAATACCGTGATCCAATGAAAAATCACCACAATTGCTGAGAGATAGAAGAAGTAACGATGAATGTTATTCAGCACAAAGGGCAAAGCAGTTTCACCCTTGTAATTTCTTCTTGCCCCTCTGGGTTCTCCAACAGCACATGCTGGCGGATCGAAGAAGAAAACGCGATAGTAGACTTTTCTAGCATAATAGCAAGTTGCTCTCATCCCAATGGGGATCCAGATGGAAAGAATGCCGGGAGACAAACGTTGAGGCCACCAACTTACTTCTATATCTGGCACAAAGAGTGGACTCAGATATGGATCAGCCTTTGCATATTTGAATCCCCAAACTACAGCCCAGATAGAATAGGCTATCAATGCAAGAAGCACCACTGCCTGAGACATGGGGACAAACCACCACGTGTCAGTCCGATCAGTTTCCGCCCAACCTTTGGAAACAGCTTCATTACTATTGGGTGAGATAATAATATCCGACATACCTAGTCGAATTCATGTTTCATGTAACCCTTCATAAATTTCACCCCCATTTTTTAGAGATAAGAAAATCAAGAATGGAGACCGTCAAAACAAGGCCAATAGCAGAACCTACCGCAAAACGGTGACTAGTGAGCCAGAAACGAAAAAGAAGAAATGACTTGCGAAGCCGAGAGAAGTTACATGTTGAAGAAAGATCAGAATGAAACATCTACGAAGACATCAGAAAGGTCCTTGTCGAAATGGAAATAAGGAAATGCCTTTCTCAGGATGGCCTGCAACTGATAAAGCATTAGATCCTCAAATCCTCCAGCGGTTTCAAGCTCATTCTCTATTGTCCCTTTTACATCTTTGATTAGAGGCAAGGCTTCAGCGATGAAGAGATCGAAGAAGTTTTTCATTCCGGATTTTAGGTAGTAGGTGATTTTTTCAGCCGTTACTACGGCATAGAGGTCGGTTCCGTTAATCTCTTTCTTTAACACATGAATGGAAACATCACCAGAGTGAACAGTTTCTAGTGTTGATCCGCGAGCAGAGATTTCTTCGGTGAATTTAGCAAGAGCAGTGATTAAGCCACTGAACAAGAGGGGATCTGCTCTTCCATGCTTGGTCTCAGGAGTGTAGCTGAAAACGGGAGCTCCACTCGAGCGGGTTATCAAAACCAAGTTAACATCGAAAGGTAGCCTATAAAGGTAGTCAATGTCTGTGAGAATTGAAATTGTAAAAACAATTAGACCAAAGAATTGAACAACATTTGGAATGATACTATTAATTCTATATGCGAGAAGAGCGTCATTGCCAGTAGCGACTCTTGCTATGCTTACCACGAAATATTCGGCTGCTAAGAAAAAACCAATGAAAGCGATAGCAACTGAGACTAGCTGAATAACTGCCGTTCTCTCAAAATTGGTTTTTCTTGCAATACTTAGGTAAACAGAGACTGCAAGCCCAAATACAGTGAGGGCAGCAAAATCATAGGACAACGAAGCAATATGATCTACGATTTGAAAAGCGTTGCCTCCTTGTCCGCGGTAAGCCATGATAACAGGCGCGAGAATGAAATAGGTCCCGCTGAAAAGCCCTACGATCCACGACCACACTTCGTGAGGTTTTTCGTATTCAAGATGCGAGAAAAACATGAAGAGAGAGAGAAACATTAGTAACCAAATGATCTTCGCAGAAATAACCAGTTCATCTTTCAGATTTGAAGAAAATATTTCTGCTAGACTACGGAACAAAGCTCCAAAGAATCCGAAGATCAAAGCCGCGAATAAGGGCCATGCAGTTCTCTTGAGAACAACTAATTGATAGAGAAGGATGGCTGCAGAGATTAGGAAGAAAGAACCAAGCCCGGCGGCAATTATTAAGTCTGTAGTACTCATATTTTTTCCCGGTAGGGAATATTATTCACCCATCTTTAAAGGATATGACAAAAATATCCAAGTAAATTACTTGTTATCACACATTATTGAAGGATGAAGGAGAAAGCGAGAGAAAAGAGAGAGGATGTCACACAAGGGGTTGAAAGAAAAACAGTCTCCCGTTCGCAGTTCGAGACTGAGAATTGTCTCGGAGAATGGTATCACAGTTGTGAAAAGACTTCGTCTCGCAGGGTTGCGAGTAATTCATTTGTTTCCTCAACATTCTTGGCGGGGCGTGGTGCGAAAACAAGAAGCTTCACCCCTAGATCATTAGCTTTTCTTAATTTTTCAACCAAGATTTCATCAGTTCCAATGAACAGGTTTTTTTTCACTTCTTCTACTGGTTTTTGCTGTGTTTCTGCGATTTTCATTGCTTGATTTTCGTAATCATCCTTGTTTTTGGCATAATAGATCCCGCCAAATCCCGAGTAATAATACCCGTCCATCGTCTTGTCGGCTTTCTCCAGATTGGGAAGCAATAATTCGCGGATTGATTCCAACTTGTCGAGACTACCTGGAACATTTAGACCATCTGCAAGAGTCGCGGCAAGTTTAACCATTCGTGGTTTTTGCCCGCCAACAGAAATTCGCATGGGGTTCTGAACGGGTTGTGGAATGTTTATTGCATCTTTCAGTTTCCAGTATTTTCCATCATATGAGAACACCTCGTTAGTGAACATTCCTCGAAGAATTTCTAGGGTTTCCTTAAAGCGATCAACTCTTTCTTTAGCAGAAGGCATTCCTCTGCCATTGCCCATGAGGTCATAACCTACATACTCAGACTCGTTCCACCCAGCTCCGATCATAACTTCGTAGCGACCGTTGGTCATGTTGTCAAGGGTTGAAATAGACTTAGCAAGATATGCGGGGTTTCGTAATGAGTTGAAAAGGACGATATGACCAATGCGTAAGCGCTTAGTTTGAACACCGATTCCGGTTATCACGGTCCATG
>JALTMP010000242.1 GCA_027001645.1 Candidatus Heimdallarchaeota archaeon | reverse complement strand
CAAAGATTCTTTGCGGGGGATTCGGTCCTGGAACTATGTCTTTCCAGAGTAACATGTTTGCTCAGTTACTCTCTATTTCCGATTATTTAGAATGTTACGCAATTTCTAAGATTTAGCGTAGTTTTTAGTCTGTTTACACTCAGTTGTGGTCTTGATGTTTCGCTTCACACCAGTTAATTAGGATCGTGCTAATCTCGAGTCGTTGTTCCTCAAAGTCCTCGATTAACTATTTAACTGGAGAACAAGATCAAATGGTGTGGAATACGAAGTCTGTAAGGAAATTGGTGAGCATGAACCTACCGTCCTCTTATACCATGGCGCAACGATGCCAAAAATCCCTAAGCACCATCCTTTGAGTCGATATTTCTGTGGATTGCCCTACAATGTGATCTCTGTTCAATTGCCGGGCCACGGTTCTCAAGGCTTTGACAAAGTAGTGTCTGCTTCCGAGTTCCTCGAAATTTATCTTGATGGTTACCGTAACCTGAAAAGAAGTTATCAAGTGCAAGGAATCGTGGGTATTAGCCTTGGGGGGGTTCTGGCCTTGAAAACTGCTGAAGTTTTCTACCAAGACTTGCAATTTGTCGTTGCTATTGGAGCTGGTGTAACTGTTTTTCCCCGAGAAGCTCAGCTGATCAGCCAGTTTTTTTCCGAAGAACACTTCAGGAGGGCTGGGCTTTACAAGACTCTAGTTGGTTATCATGGTGAAGAGTTCAAATATCTATTACAATCCATCCCCCGGTGGTTTTCTCAAGATTCTGCATTATTTCCCGACATGGAGCTTTTGCAAAACCAACTAACACGATTCTTATTGATTCTGGGGGATCAAGATCAGCCATTTCCTCCTCAGAAAATTGTTCCACTTGTCAGTCGATTACCAAACTTTAGCACAGTGATAATCGAGAACTGCGATCATTTTGGATATTTTTCCTCACAGCATGCTGAAAATGTCTTGCAACATATTAATCGCTTTTTAACCTCACCGGACTGAGGGTTCTCCTTGTTTTTGAATTGCTCAATGATTAGGAAAAATTATCACCCCCTTGCTCTTAGTTTTTCTCAGAAAAGATAGGAGTGTCTAGTTATGCCTATTGAATACGAAAAAATTGGTAATGTCGCCTGGATAAGAATGGTTTCTCCACAGACAATGAATGCGTTTGATGGGGAAATGGTTCACGAATTTCAAAAAGCTCTAGAACAAGCCAAGAACGATGACCCTTTAGTTTTAGTGCTAACAGGGAAAGAACGGGCGTTCTCCGTTGGTGGAAACATTAAGCTCATGAAGAAAGGAGTTGACGAGGGGAATTCCGCTCAGTACATGGATAGCGTCTTGCCCCACATCAACAAGGCCATTGAATTTTTCTACTCATTGCCCTTTCTAACAGTGGCGGCCATCAATGGAGCTTGTGCTGGAGCAGGCCTTGCCCTCGCTCTCCACTGTGATTTTAGAATTGCCAAGAAAAGCGCCGTCTTTGCTCCCGGATTCCTCAAGCTTGCTGGAGTTCCTGACAGTGGAACAACTTATGCTGCAAGTAGAATCATGGGGTATAGCAAGGCCTTGGAGTTTCTCCTCTTCTCCCCAGTGATCGACGCTAATAAGGCGAAAGAGATGGGACTTGTTCACCGTGTTTTCTCTGATGAAGAGTTTGAGCAGAAAACAACAGAATTCGTTAAAGAACTAGCGAGTCTTCCCAAATTTGCCAGTCGAGAAACCAAGCGATTATTGCGAGAGGCACTTGAAAACCCTCTTTCTACACATCTAGAGGAAGAAAGAAAAAGCATGACTGCAGCCGCGCAACTTCCTGATCACAAGGAAGGCGTTTACGCTTTCCTGGAAAAAAGAAGCCCCTCCTTTCCTTCTACAAAAGAATAGTCCCGTTGGAGTATTTCCTCTTGGTCCCTTAGGATGTGCCCAATGTGGTCTGGGCACTTCTGTTCCGTACTGGTTCATAATATATGATAGAGTATAATTTATTGATGAAAGCTAAAACGTTAGTTGGCGTATTGGCATTGCTCTTGCTCTTAATGGGAGCAATGGGTTATGCAACTACCGCCCAATCTGCAGATTCCCCCGATCCTGCTTCTACATCAGTGCTTCCTACCCGAACTGACGGGAAAGATCAGGCTGTTGTCAAGGAGGATGACGATGGTACATCAACAACCACTTCGGACCACGAAGACGGTGAAGATGAAACCAACGATAACGATGCACATGAAGACGAAGAACACGAGGAAGAACAAGAATTCAAAATCGAAATCAGCCAAGAAAGTGACAAGGTCGAAATCAAACTAAAGAATGAATACAACTCCTCATCGCAAGAACTAAAATTCACGCTCAAAATCGAAGACTACCTAAAGTTCAAACTAGAGTTTGAATATGAATTTGAAGGAGTTAATTCATCCGAGACTGAGCTTGAAATGGAGCTCAAAATCGAAAAATTCGTTGAATACGTTGACGTTGCGGATGATAATGGCACGATCACGGAAGGATACGATGAAGGGACTGATACTGTCATTGATTCCTTCAAGCCTGGCGACATGAACTTTGTTTTCACGCCTATTAACCAAGAAAACTTGATTAACGCTACTCTCTATACTCTCGAAGCGATCTCCAACACAGACAGGGGCCAATTCATTGTTCGCTTCTACTTCACTACGAAACCAGTTGTTCTGGATAGCGGTGTATCCCTCATGCCCACTGAGACCAAATTTGACTTTGAAATTCACAATTACTCATACCAAGATCCCGCTTCTTCCATTGCCATGCTCTCCCGAATCGAGTCATCATTAGAGCTCGAAGAAGAAATCGTAGATGAAGCAACAGGCGAAGAAATCAAATTGAAGAACTCCCAAGCTCTGGAAGGCTACTTCACTTGGGATCCAACTGTTATCGTGGACAACCAAACTCTGTCAGTAATTGTCAACGAAGTCAATGAAAGAAACGACGACAGTGAAATTGAAACTATCATTTCCTTCCCTCGCGGACAGCACATTATCTGGGATCCGAAAATCGGCATTCAAGCCGATACCGCTGCACTTGTTTCCATTATTCAACCTCTTCTTGCACAACAAGGCCTTCAAGCGCTTCCCTTCTCCTCAATCTGGGCACTCCTGGCATTTTCCCTTGCAGTCCCCACTCTCAAACTGGCTCGATCCCGCCGTCGAGATAATTGACACCCTAACAACTAGCGCTGCTTAACACCTGTCTTCCTTCCCCTCCTTCCCCCCCTCTTTATCATTCGCACCGGTTTCAATACCAATAAGTATTGTATCTCCATTAAGAAGATAAGAGGTACTAATTCCAAAACGCAAAAAGCTGATGAAGATGGAACCATTACCTAGAAAATCCACTGCCATTGGAGCGCTTCTCCTATTACTTATAGTGGCAAGTGTTTCTTCAACAAACGCAATACAACATCAGACGCTATCACTTTCTCAAACGTCTTTCCCCATACTAATTTTCTACGACACCGAGGATGCTGGAACCCTAGCAGTGGAAGTAAAGGACTCGATCGAAACCTTGCACGAGCTCATCAATATTACTCTTATCGAAATTGACCAATTCGAATCAACTTCTTATACCTACCTTGAATCACGAGGCGTCATTGTCCTGCATGAAAAGGAAGATGAACTACCCCAGGAATTTATTTCCTTTATCACGGCTTCGGCATCCAGGAAGGATAATTTCCTCTTATTTTCCTCAGCTTCACTAAACAGCTTCTCGTCTTTGTTCCTCTCGTATCTTGGCATTCAATCAATTGGTCTTCAGTATCCCGCTTCTGACTCAGAATATGCCAATTGGAACTTAACGCCAAGGTACGCCGAATCCAACATTACAAGCACTTCATTCTACGGGCGACTGCAAGAATTCACAGCCAACGATAATGCGACCATACTCTGGGATGGGACTTACGTTTCAGGCATACAAGAC
>JALTMP010000241.1 GCA_027001645.1 Candidatus Heimdallarchaeota archaeon | reverse complement strand
ATTTTGCTAGCCTTACGGGATCCCCAACATCGGTTAAGTTGACGAAGTTAACTCCCTTGACTACGCGCCCGTTACTCACGTCAAGGCAAGGAATAATTCGTTTTACTAGCATTGGGTCAACCACCTTTTAAGCAAGAGAAGTCCCGGTATCCCGGATTTCTCAGGATGAAATTGTGTAGCGAAAACATTTTCGGATTTAATGGCAGAAGCAAAGGTTACTGAGCCATACTGAGTCTTCCCAGCAATGATTGAACGATCCCGTGGAACAGGATAATATGAATTAACGAAGTAGTAGAAGTCTTTAGGGATAAAATCGGAAGATGGTGTGGGAACAACCTCATTCCAACCGATCTGTGGAATCTTACCAGAATTAAATCTCACCACATCTCCTTCGAAGACGCCTAGTCCCTTTTCGCGGTCTAAAGGGGCTGAGCTAAGATTCTTGGTTTCTTCGCTTCTTTCGAAGAGAATTTGGTATCCAAGGCAAATGCCCAGGAATGGTTTTCCTTCAGAGATCAAGCCCATTAATGCTTTGTCCATTTCTTTAGTTTTCAACATGGCCATGACGGAACCAAACGCGCCGACACCGGGAAAAATGACCTTGGAGGCCTTATCAAGGAGCTCTGGTTTGTCAATGATGAAGGGGGTAAAACCCAGGTATCGAATAGCGTTTGAAACACTGCCAATATTGCCAGCGCCATAGTCGATTATTCCGATTTTTTCTGATCGACTGAATCCAGCCATTAGTCTAAAACCTCCTTAGTACTTGGAATTGAGTCTGATGCTCGAGGATCAAGCGAACACGCAAGTTTTAGCGCTTTGGCTAAGGCCTTGAAAATAGCCTCAAGTTTGTGATGATCATTTTCTCCAGCCATCAGTTTGATGACAAGATTTGCACCCATGGAAACAGAAAGTGCTTCGAAGAAGTGTTTGGTAAGGTCGGTATCAAAGTCTCCGCAGAATTGCCTTCTAAACTCAACATCGAACTGGAGGTAGGGCCTACCGCTAAGATCTACCGCTACCAAGGCAAGTGCATCGTCCATCGGATAAATGAAGAAGCCAGCACGCTGAATGCCTTTCTTATCTCCCAGAGCCTTCTGAAAGGCCCGGCCGAGCACGATTGCGAGGTCTTCGACCAAGTGGTGTTGATCCACATGAATATCGCCTTGTGCATTCACTTTCAGGTCAAAAAGCCCGTGCTTGCTAAGTGCTTCCAACATGTGGTTAAGAAACCCAATAGGAGAGGAGATGGAAGATACTCCCTTGCCATCGATATCCAGTTCAACAAGAATATTGGTCTCTCTTGTTTGCCGCGAAATTCTTGAACGCCGATTCATGACAATAACACCTCCAAGTCGTTGATAGTTGGCAAAACATAATCTGCTCCAATGTTAAGGAAAGAACGCAAATCATCTAAAACAGAGGGTAGAATGCTTGGTGCTAAAGTGCCTTTTCCGGCGAGAACAAAACGACGAAACTCTTGAATTTGACCAAAAGTGACTGTCAAGTTGTTCAAAATGCCGACACTCGTAATCCCGGCCCTTTTTGCAGCAAGAACATCATTGATCGTATCTCCAAAGAAAAGGGCATTCTTACCCTTCAATCTTTTCAAGGAGAGTCGAATGCCAGAGGGGTCAGGCTTGTCTTGAGGCACATCGTTCAGCGTAACAACAGAGAGGAAATACTCCTCCGTCTGGAACCTCTTTAGCGCGGAGAGAGCCTCCTCTCTAGGACGGCCGGTGACAATGCCAAGTCTGTATTTTTGCGCGAGTTTTTCCAACAACGATTTTTCCAAAAGCCATCTCTCTTTGGATTCGTTGTCCTTGTAGATCTCTTGAAAGATGGATTTAATTGAAGAAAGCTCGATTTGTTTTCCTTGTTCTCGAATTAGTTCTTGAACGACCAGCCAGTCATTATTGAACCCTTCTTGTTGCCTAGTTGAATGGATCTCTTCTTCAGAAACACTCTGTTGGGTAAAGTATTCCACACAACGACGAATTGTTTCATCATAGGATTGCGAGACATCTACAAGAACACCGTCCATGTCAAACAATAGAATAGGCTCCGAGAGGATATCATCGATTGCTTGCAAAAAGACACTCATCGTTTGTTTATTCCCTAGGGTTATTCTGCTGTAGCCCTGCAATAAGGGCTCGTTCGAGCGGTTTCGAATAAGGATTTTCTTCTCTCGCAATTTTTCGTTCAACCAGTCATTGATAGAACCGAATTTAACTAGCAAGAAATTCGCCCGAGAATCTACAACCTTAAAGCCCATTTTTTCCAGGGTTTCTTTGACCAGCGCTCTGGATTCTGCAATTTCGTCAACATAGTTTCTGAGAAATTCTTCGTCGGATAGCGCGGCTTGAGCAGCAACGCAAGCGAGCTGACTAACGGGGAATGGTGAGGCTACTTTTCTGAGGAATGCAATGATTTGGACCGCACTCATAACATACCCGATTCGTAGCCCGGCAAGTCCATAAGATTTGGAAAAAGTCCGCATTAGGAGCACGTTGTCATATTTTTTGGTAAGAAATGAAAGATTGACTTGAGCGAATTCCCTGTATGCCTCATCTATGACAATTAGTGTTTGGGGTGACAACGATCGTATTTGTTGGACAAGAGATTCTATCTCATCCTCTGACAAGAACGTTCCTGTTGGATTATTGGGACTCACAATAACGAAAATTTTGGGTTTTTCAACTCGAATTGTTTCAAGTACGCTTTCCATAGGATAAGAGAAGTTTGAAGAAAAAGGTATTGAGACAATCTCTGCTCCCCTGATTCGAGCATAAATCTCATACATGGTAAAGGTTGGCACTACAAGAGCTAGTTTTTCATTGGGGGCAAGGAAAGCTTCAAAGATAGTTCGAATACCATCATCAATTCCAGCAGTGATTAGAATCTCACTAGGTTCACACCCTTCGACGTCCGCAATCATCTGAGCAGTAGCGGAGTAAACCGGGTAAGTAGAGAGTTCGCGAATCGAAGCTTGACGGATAGCTTCCACAACGCGAGGAGAACAGCCGGACAAATTTTCGTTGAGATCTAAACGAAGAAATTTTTCCCGCGTCTCCTCGAGCGGAGAATAGGTCTCGAGGGTTAACAATTCCAAGCTCCTTGCAAGGGTCTTCAATGAAGTCATTGCATAATCCCTCCAATGATGTTCTGAGCCCGCGTTTTGTCAAGACCAAGAGACGCTAGTAATTGCAAGTATCTGGGAGGTTCTTCTTCAAAAATGTAAGTCGTTGGAGAGACGACTACACCGGATCCCCCAACAGAGCGAAGGCCTTCAATTACCTCAATTAGCTTTTTCTTCTCAACCATGATGTGGATAGCAAACCAGTCCTGTTCATCATTCATGATTCTAGACACGGTTGGTCCTTGAAGCCCTTTGAGCGCAGGGTTTCGGAGCAATCGTTGCACTTGTTTCTCTGGATCGCCACGCATGTTTGCAAAGACAGAGACAAACTTCTTGGCTCGAAGAGTTGCTTCGAAGATTTCAAGAAGTGTTTTTGCCAATTTAAGTGCTGCTGCGTTCTTCAACAAAGATTGCTTGTTCCCAATGAATGTGGCTTGAGATGCGAGAATGCACCCGTCTTCAAGTCGTTTAAGGCGATTGTCCTCAATCGTTTGGCCAGTTGAAACCAAATCTACAATGAATTCTGCGTTTCCCAATGCCGGAGAAACTTCGAGTGTGCCAGCACCACTTGCAATAGCAAATGGGATTCCATATTTGTCCAAGAAAGCAGATGTTAGTTTTGGAAACTTTGTTGCAACCCTAAATTGCTTTCCAGACAAAGAGGCCAATTCCTTAATATCGCTCATCTTGGAAACAGGCCAGGTTTCTGGGACTGCTACTTCCAAGGTGCATTTTCCAAAATCTAACCCATTGTGAATAACGACGATGTTCTCGGAATTGGTGGGAATCTCGGAAAC
>JALTMP010000240.1 GCA_027001645.1 Candidatus Heimdallarchaeota archaeon | reverse complement strand
ATTTCTTTGGTACCATCTCCATTGAGATCGGTTGCAAAAAGAAACGGGATAAAGACAGAGTCAGTGAAAGGAAGCTTGAGTTGCCATTGTAATTGATTTGTTGCTAAATCGTAGACGTTAAGGAAGCTCTCTTTTGCAAGGCCGAGAAACTCGAGGTTCTTGTCACCATCAATGTCATCAAGCCATGATGCGTCAAAATTGGCATTGAGAGGGTCGAGGGTCCAGGACCTATACGAACCAGTTGAATTGATTGTGAATAGTTCAACTTGGAGTGGAGATTCGCCTTCCAAGACTGTTATGGACAGCTCATACTCTGGCTGGGAGGCAGACCCCTCGGATTGGAGAGGAAAGAGAACGGTTAGAGAGGAAAACATTACCAGAGTTACAAGGACAAGTCCGAACTTCGCACCCACAGACCCTGATTTCAGCACATGGAAAGGTTTGGGCGCGACAATTTAAATTTTACATTTGATTTTTAAGCGATCGCGATGTCGTTCAAAGAACATTATGAAAAGAGGAGAAATAGCGGCGCAAGTATTCCGTTAGATGCCTTACTTGCTTACACAGAAATGATCAAACAAGACTTGAGGAGAAAGTAACAAAGTTCAAGAGATATTTCTTTTCCTTCTCAGTTTCTTAAGAAAGAATGCCAAGGGAAAGATGGTAAGGAGCCACAAGTAGTTGTTTTCCAGTTTCTTTGGAGAAGTACTAGCTGGGAGAGTATCCTTATTGATTCTTATGAAGATTGGACTTGGGAGCGTGATCCAAGAGGTCTCATCTCCTGAGCCCCGGATAGTGTTGTCATTAGGAAGTGAGTCGAAGCCGGCAACCTTGGTTGTTGAGGTTGAAAACACCTTCATGCTGATACTACTGTTCTCTTTTATGTCCAGTAGAGATAGAGGGATTTGGAGCTCTAAGAAACCGAGGACAGGGTCATCAGCAAAAAGTGAACGATTCAAGACTTGCTTATCACTCCACGATTGAGTGGATTCGTCGTATGCATATATTGTGAGAGTGTTGAATCGATTCCAAGGATCAGAGGGATTTGATGTTAGGTAGACAATGTACTCGGGTTTTTCTGATCCCAAAGTGTATTTTATTTCGGAGTGCTCTGGTGTGGTTGTAGCACCCCCTTCTTTCGTTGAGATTGCGATTCCGAATTGTAGCGGCAGATCTGGTTCCAATTTTTTCCCGTAGGTCAGAGCGAGATAAAGGTTGGAATCATCATTTAACAGATAGAGGCGGCTTAGATCCTTTTGGAGTTCTCCTGCGTCTCCCATATGATCGTAGTAAGTTGGGCCATTCCAGTAAATGGGCTCATATTTTCCATCGATTGTTGGGGTGCCCCTGGTAATCTCAGTAGGTAAAGGAACCCGATTAGGATCGAAAGAGGGAGGGGGAAGCGGGAATTGGAGCAATGGTTTGTCGGGCGCATAAATAACGTAGGAACGCGGGGGTACTCGTATGGTTGTTTTCCCGTCAGAATCC
Source organism: Candidatus Heimdallarchaeota archaeon (assembly GCA_027001645.1). GTDB lineage: Archaea > Asgardarchaeota > Heimdallarchaeia > Heimdallarchaeales > JAJRWK01 > JAJRWK01. Next base: position 2,458 of record JALTMP010000240.1, on the reverse strand, counting down.
GTTGTCAAGTTCTCAGCTTGCATGCTCTGCTCGTAAAGCTTTGTGTTTTTCCATTTTGTTGTGATGGTGGCTTCTTTCCATTCAGAAGGATGGTCATTTAGGCCTAGAATTAGGCCGGGGTCTCCATTTCTTTGCATGACATACAAATCTTGGTCTGAGTAGAGAATGGTGGTTGACCCTTTTGCATAGAGATTTCTTATTTTGACCAAGTTTTGAACGTGCGGGCCAAGCTCCCAGTCATAGTAATCGGACCAATAGACGCTTGGGTAGCCTTCATGAGTTAGAATGTAAGCGTAAGCCATGTGTTTATCCTTTTCGAAATTAATGCGTTCGTCTCTTCCAGTGTCATGGTTTGATACAACGGTGACTGCTTGTTGTGTTCTGTTATCCCATAGCAATCCCCTTGTGTATAGGTTTCTCATGTCATAGTCTCCATCCCCGTTCGACATTTCCACTAGGTTATTTCGCAATTCGAAGTCAAATGCTGAGAGACTGTTGTTTGCTGAGTCCAGATACTCTACTTGATGCTGATAATCATGGATTCCATCGGTGGCATCCGGAACGATCCAGTATTCCGCAACTCCCCATCCTCCGACCTCATTCATCCAGTCTCTAAGCATTTCTGGAATGATTCCTACAGCGACATCAAATCGCCACCCGTCATAGCCGATTTCATCTCGAAGCCACTTTCCCCACTCTATTAGAGAATCATGTACGTAGGGATTTGCGTGAATGAGATCAGGAAAAGTTCCAAAAGCCAGAGTATCGGATTGGCCGTAAGCAGGGTTTGGCCAGAAGTGAGTATAATTACGAGGAAATCTGCCACTTGAGATATTCATGAAATTAGTGGGCGTGTAGGAATCAGTGAAAGGGTTATATTCAAGGGCTCCTCCCACGTTGTGATTGATTACAATATCCGCAATGGTTGCAATTCCATAACTATTGGCTTCGGATATCAAGTCTTGCAATTCTTGCCTCGTCCCATATCTTGTTCTTGTTCGATTTTTCTGATAGTATTCTCCAAGGTCGTAGTAATCATAGGGCTCGTATCCCATTGTGGGAATATTTCCCGGTCTTGTTTTTTGTGGCGGGGGAAGCCAGATAGAATCAAAACCTGCATCTTTGATTTCGGGTATTCGTTCTTTTACCATGTTCCACCATTGGCCATTATCTGGAACCATGTTTTGATTTGGATCCCAATAATATGCTTGAAACAAAACGGTAGAGCCAATTTCCAGGGGTTTCCCCGAGGTTTGAAAGAGGCTTATGGGTTCCTTGGTGAAGGGAGAAGACAAGGAAGTCGATGAGAATCGATTGGATAGCTTAACAGTTGAGTGATAGTCTTCAAAACTATTTGTAGGGAAAATCAGAATCCACATGACTAGAACTATAAGAACACTTGATCGTCCCGGCATTGTTTTTTCATCCCGTCTTACTTGGTGAATCTTAATAATGCTCGTAATAAGAATTCTGTAAAGACCATAAGGCAAGTGATTCGAAACGTAGGAAGCAAGCTCTCAGATCTCAGTTTGTGTGTTTGTCTCTTGCAAGTATTTCGGAGGAACTCTATGTCCAAAAAGAACCAGAATGCAAGCACTTCAACAATAAACGCGGGGAAGAAGAATAGTGGGTTTTGGAATCACGCATCAATGGTAACGGCTCACTGGCCCGTTTTCTCCCTGACCCTAAATCTAACGCTAGTGCTAATTGCATTGGTAACGTTTGAATTCTGGTCATTGGAAGATGTTGCATCATTGAAACCATCAACCGCGTATACCGTTGGGTTATCTCTTTACTCAGGATATTTTGGAGCTCTCAGAGCATTGCCCATTTATCATTTGTTTGTTTTTTCTGCGACTCACTTGGTATACTCAACTCTCATCATTCAATACTACATGATTCGAGCAGAAAGGGTCTTAGGACCGAAAAATGTGGCTCTCGTTTACTTTGCAAATGCGCTTATTGCGCCTATTATCACCTTTGGAATAGTATTTTTTGGAAAAGCTTGGTTTGGCTTTACATGGGCCATAGTTACAGCACAAGCATGGAACACGAACTGGTATGTTGGTCCTTCCATTGCAATATGGGGGTGCGCAGGGTTCGTTATGAAGAGGGAGAAAAAAGCTCCGCTTTATTGGCTTGGGTTTTTTGGATTAATTGGAATTGCCATTATTCTCAAAATTCTTGGGATGAGAAACACCTCAGACTGGACTTCAGACATTGCTCACCTCGTTAGTTTCATTGGCTCTGCGATCATTGGTAGCTTTGTTCTCGGAGATGATGATAACGCGATTCAAGCGTACTCTCACGGGGCAATGATCATGAGTAATATCTTTGTCATCCTAACATCAGGGCTATTAGCTCTCTTTGTCCTCAACTTAGCCTAGTCTAAGCAGAAACTATGTTTTGGAAAACAGTGCTTTTTTTGGCTTTCAAACATTAAGTTTTTCTTCAAAGA
>JALTMP010000239.1 GCA_027001645.1 Candidatus Heimdallarchaeota archaeon | reverse complement strand
ATTTCGAAAAAGCTATTTGGATCTGCAATTCGCCGAATGACTTCTTTCATATCGTATGGCTCACTGCCGTCAATTGGGACTATTTCTTTCAGAGTTTCCGTCGATGGTGGATTTTGGGGGGAGGGAATAGTAGGAGGGTCTTCAAGATTGTTTTGAGGTAGGTAGGACAATAATTGCTTGGCAAGAAAAATGCTCTCCTCATCAGTGTCTCCCACGAGATGGCAAACGCCGCTTTTTGTTGCATGAACGCTTGCTCCGCCTAAATCAAAAAAGGAAACCTCTTCTCCAGTGACTTCTTTTACGACTTGGGGGCCTGTAACAAACATGAATGATGTTTCCTTACTCATAATGATGAAGTCTGTTAGAGCTGGGGAATACACTGCTCCACCAGCACATGGGCCGAGAATGACTGAAATTTGCGGGATTACGCCCGATGCTCTTACATTTCTCGTAAATATTTCTCCGTATCCTGCTAGTGATTCGATTCCTTCCTGAATCCGTGCTCCGCCAGAATCCAATAATCCAATCACTGGAACTCCCATCTCAATAGCTAAATCCAAAACTTTGCAAATCTTGTCCGCGTGTGCTTTTCCAAGACTTCCTCCGAAAACAGTAAAATCTTGAGAGTAAACTACAACTGGTCTCCCATCGATGGTTCCGTGCCCTACAACTACACCATCTCCTAAGGGTCTCTTGTTGGCCATACCAAAACGATGGTTTTTGTGGCGAACAAAGGCATCGATTTCTACAAAGCTACCTGGATCTAATAATAGCTCGATTCTCTCGCGAGCTGTTAGTTTTCCCTTTTCTCGTTGGGCTTGGATTCTTTTGGTTCCCCCAGGTGCTTGGCTTTCCTTTCGCAACTTCGAAAGTTTCTCATGTGCTGGTACTGATTGAGTTGGAGGGTTTTGTACAGAGGGCATCATTTGTCCCCAGATTGCTTGGCTTTAAAAGAAGCCATGATTTTTTATGCCGAGAGAGTTCTATGGCGAAAAACTTGCAGAAGAATAAAATATTGTTATAAACTCGAAAGCACTGTGGAATGGCATCTAAGGCCTCTAAAGACATTGCACTTCTCTAACGTCGATTCAACTCAAGACACTGCTCTAAGGCAGCTATCTCTTCTTGCCACTCATGATCTTCTTATCATTGCGGAAGCGCAAGAAAAGGGAAAAGGGAGAGGGGGGCATTCATGGCAATCTCCAATCGGTGGGCTTTGGCTTACCTACGCAACAAAATGGGAAGGTTTTCCCGACCTTGTTTCCGCAAGATACATGCACTACGCTACGGTCCTTGCGGCTCTTGATGCCATTGAAGAGATTACTTCCTTATCCCCTTTGACCAAGTGGCCAAACGACCTTGTCTTGGATGGGAAAAAACTTGGCGGAATACTTATTGATATTATTCCAAAGAATGATAGCTTCACTTTTTTTGGTGTTGGAATCAATACGAACAATCCTGCTCCCGCCCTTGTTTCTAAGTCAGGAAAGCTTGAAGCGATTTCCATCTTTGATGCTTCTGGTCAAGTGGTTGATAACGAATTACTTGCGCAAACACTGGTTGCCAAACTACGGGAAGAGCTAATCCGCATTTCTAGGACAGAATTTGAAGACATTCAACAACGTTTTAATGAGGTGCTATATCTGAAAGGAGAGGTTATCAAGAGCCCTCAAGCAACGGGTCGGCTATTAGGAATCAATTCTGAGGGCCTTCTTTCTCTTGCTTCCGATAACACTGTGATGTTCTTTGATATCGGAGATTTCGATTTTCCCTCATCATTACTTTTTTAGGCTAGACCGTCGCTGAGGAAGCGATTCTTGGGGGATTATTCTGATAGAAGAATATGAGAAACGCAATTGTGAATGCCAGATTCAAGTAAGCTGGCCAGGCAATGGTAGTAAATGAAAATCTGGGTTGGGCTAGGGCATTGATTCCGGCAAAGTATAAGAGATGTAGCAATGAAGTTCCAAATATTCCCCATGTGTTTCGCTGAATGACTGTGGGGTCTTTTTCGACCAACAAGTATGAAGCAAGAATCATTGTTGCTACCATGAATATTGTTAAAACGAGTGTGTATGGGAAGATGGAAAAATCCCAGTTTTCACCTCCAAACCCTTCGTTTCTAGGGTAGTACACTCTCACAATAATTAGAGGGAGGGCATAAATGTGTTTAACAACTTCCGTTGACGTTCCCCTGGCATAAGAAGGGACGAAAAATGAGATCAAAATGACTGCGTAGGCATAAATTTTTTGAAAGGGAATTTTTTGTAAAGAGGGCTGTTCCATTCTTTCACCTTGGCTTTTTCTGTAATTTGGAATCATGGAAGGATCTCGCTTCTAAAACGTTTCATTTAATCCTAGCGAATAGTAAAGGATCATTGCAATTATGACAATTATGACAAGCCCGAGGAATCGGGCGAACGGAGAGGGTGAATCTGGTTGTTCAGTTTCATCGGACACGGAAAATCACCATGGTCCCTTAATCAACGTTGAATTATAGCTCTTACGTATTTCCAATGAAACTATTCTACTCTCATTTCTTCAATAAGGTTTTCAGCAGCCATTGGCCCACCCCATCCTTCCACAGGAGATACTTGTGAGAACCATTTTTGGATTTCCGCTTGCATGGTCTCATTGATTTCCGCGTAGTGTACAATTTCTGAATCTACATCAACTAGTGCGACTTTGTGATCTCCATTTTCGAGTAGAATGACCCCTACAACTTTTCCCCGTGTAGTGGTGCCGGGGGTAAATGTTTTTTCACTAATTAGAAACGCATCCAGAGCAGAATTGACCTGCTTTTCGCTGTGTGGATTGTGGGTATGCGGGATAAAGCCGTAGTGGAACGGAAAAGTCTGGTTGATTTCACCGACTTCTTCTAATTCGTTAGTATTTGGGTTGAACCGCCTTCTCTTGGCTTCTCCCTTCACATTTTCGATGTAGAACTCAACTTGCATGGGAACACCTTCCTACGGGAACCGATTAGTGTTCTGCTACATATCAGTTTTGGGGAAAAAGAAAATGATTGGGGGAGAGGATGGTGAAAAATAGATGATCTTCTAATTTGCTTTACAGTTTTACTGACGCTAGTGCTACTAGTGATGTTTGAAGCCCGTCTTGTATATCACTTAGGGCGTTAGAAATTGCGTTTGTGTCAATGTTAGCAAGTGGCCCGTTTAGTTGATCCTTGATAGTAGTGATTCCTGGAATGATTTTTGTATCAAGCTGGGTTGAAACAACGGATAATGACTGGTCTAGTGATGTGGCTTGCTCAAGGCTATTTGTTTGATTGGCAATTGCGTTATTCACGGCCCATTGCGTCATGTTTATGGCTTCATCCAATTGAGTTGTTAATCCAAGCATTTCTGTTACTTCGGTGCCGTTTATATCACCATTAGCGTTAGCATTATTGAACGAGTTTTGTAGGTCGGTGTACCTTGTATTGGCAACAATGAGCCATCTTATTGCATGCATGATTGAAAGGAGTTTCCCTGAAAGGGCTTTTATGTTCTCGACTTCTTGGGTATAATTGATTCCTCCAAGAACGCTTGCAAACTCTTTTGCTGGTTCGCTAAATAGTCCGTATTCTGAATTGGCCGCCGTTGCTCTCATGGCACTTAGCCCTGTATCCAAGACAGTCGCAGTTGTTTCTAGTTGAGAAGCGTTGAGATACATTACCGTCAATTCGGGAATCCACGTGTTATCAAAAAGGGTCAAAGGAAGAGCGAGGACGTCATCTCCTGCTGCTGTGAGATTGCCTTGGAACGCGTCAAGTACTCCTGTTCCTATTTCGTAGATTGGTGCCATCGTTAGGCCAAAGTTTCCAAAAGCAATCGTTACGTTTCCCGCGTCTTTGATGAACTTTATTCCTGAATCTGCGTTATCTTTAAAGCTTTTCAACTCATCCGTCTGGGGGGGCGTGGCATTGAGGAACGAATTCACTTTTTCGTTGTCTAAGGCAGTCAG